>JAUYIB010000030.1 GCA_030688425.1 Candidatus Omnitrophota bacterium
GGACATCGGGGAGATGTCGGATTCCGGAGTGAACTGGAACAACATCGGGGAGATGGCGGCGAGCGGGATCAACTGGGTAGATGTGGGGGTGATGAGCGTCGGTGGAATCAATTGGGCGAATATCAATGAGATGAGCGCGACCGGGATCAACTGGCTGGACGTGGACGTGCTGAGCGATGCGGGGATCAACTGGGAAAACATCGGGGAGATGGCGACGAGCGGGATCAACTGGTCGAACATCGGGGAGATGTCGGATTCCGGAGTGAACTGGAACAACATCGGGGAGATGGCAACAAGCGGGATCAATTGGGTGGATGTGGGGGTGTTGAGCGGGTCGGGGGTAAATTGGGCAAATGTCAATGAGATGAGCACGGCCGGGATCAACTGGGTGGATGTGGATGTGCTGAGCGATGCGGGGATCAAGTGGGGGACTGTTGGTGAGATGGGGACGAGCGGGATCAACTGGGCGAACATCGGAGAGATGTCGGATTCCGGAGTGAACTGGGATAACATCGGAGAGATGGCGGCGAGCGGGATCAACTGGCTGGATGTGGGGGTGTTGAGCGGGGCAGGGGTGAATTGGGCGAATATCAATGAGATGAGCGCGACCGGGATCAACTGGGTGGATGTGGACGTGTTGAGCAACGCGGGGATCAACTGGACAAGCATTAATGATATGAGTGGAGCGGGGATCAATTGGCTGGACGTGGATGTGTTGAGTGACGCGGGAGTCAACTGGGGCAATATCAATGATTTGTCTGCTGCCGGGATCAATTGGGAGGATATCAGCGCCCTTTCAGGCGCCGGCATCAATTGGGACAATCTTTATGAGGTGTCCGCGAGCGGGATCAACTGGGCGGATCTGGATATCATGGGAGACGCCGGCATCAATTGGGCCAATATCGGAGATTTGTCGGCCGGCGGGGTGAATTGGGCCAATATCAATGAGCTTAGTGTTGCCGGGATCAATTGGACGGATATCGGCCACTTATCGACCGCCGGGATCAATTGGGAAAGTATCGGCGAGATGTCCAGCGCCGGGATCAACTGGGTGGAGATCAACACCCTTTCGCAGGCCGGCGTCAACTGGGATGACATTGATGTCCTGAGCGATTCAGGGATCAATTGGGATAATATTGGCGACATGACCATCTCGGGGATCAACTGGCTGGATGTGGACACCATGAGCGACGCGGGGATCAACTGGGCGGATTGGGGCGCGCTTTCTTCTGCGGGGATCAACTGGCTGGATGTGGACATCCTCAGCAATACCGGGATCAACTGGGCGAACATCAACGATCTTTCGGCGGCGGGGATCAACTGGACGAGCGTCGATGAGATGAGCGACGCCGGTATCAATTGGGATAATATGGGCGTCATGGCCGATGCCGGTATCAATTGGTCGGATAT
Source organism: Candidatus Omnitrophota bacterium (assembly GCA_030688425.1). Classification (NCBI taxonomy): domain Bacteria; kingdom Pseudomonadati; phylum Candidatus Omnitrophota; species Candidatus Omnitrophota bacterium. The sequence continues at coordinate 1,411 of JAUYIB010000030.1, forward strand.
CACGGTGCTTTCCTTGTCGGGGATCAACTGGAATGATGTGCAGGCCCTCAGCGATACGGGGATCAATTGGGTGGATATCAACGCTTTAACGACGGCGGGGATCAATTGGGTTGACCTGCGCAGTCTGAGCGAGACAGGCATTAACTGGGCGGACATTGATACGATGTCCCGGTCGGGAATCAATTGGCTCGATATCGGGGAGCTTTCGGATGCCGGTGTGAATTGGCTGGACGTGGACGTGTTGAGCGATGCGGGGATCAACTGGGATAATATTGCCAGCATGAGCGCGGCGGGAATCAACTGGAATGACGTGGGCGCCATGACGGCCAGCGGCATCAATTGGGATGACCTGGCCATCATGACGGGAACCGGGGTGAACTGGACCGATGTGGGATCCTCGACCACTTCGGGCATCAATTGGCGGGATCTGGCGGTGATGACGTCCTCCAATATTAACTGGAGCGAGATCGCTTATCTCGCGGAGAATGCCAGGACGCTGGTGACGAATGTCTCCACCATATTGACGGCGGTCAACTCCTTGAATTCCGTTGTGGGGTCTTCCTCGGATACGCTGGCTTCAGGGACCTTGTTCGGGACCATCAATGAGGTTTTGGATGTTGTGCAGGATGTCACGGGCAGTGAACTGTTGGACCCGATTTATGAGGGGGTTCAAAGCATCGAGGCGAAGCTGGGGGCAACGACAGATGCTTCATCCGTCAATTCCGTGTTTGGCGATCTGAAGGAAATCCAGGAGTTTGTGGATACTTTGGAAACACTGATGGGAACCGTCGAAGACGCCGAAGATGCTGAGTCTGTGTTCGGTGAATTGAGCAAACTGGCGGTCATTAAGGAAAATGTCAGCAAAGCCAAAAGCAGTGCCGAGGCCGCATTGGGCGAAGCCCAGGGGATCAGGAAAGAATTGGGAGCCAAAGGGAAGACCCCGGATACTTATGAAAAAATAAAGGATCTTGACGGAGCCTTGCAGGATTTGAAGACCGCCGCGGCGACGATTTCCCAGAGCCAGATGGATACCGGGAAGGTGGCCGGTGATATCCTGACGACGTTGACGAATTTTGTGAATGAAAGCGCCAAGGCCGCGGGGCTTGAGGGGGAGGATTTGCAGGTCGAGTCTCTGACCGAAGAGGAGGCGTCGCAGGAGGAGAAGGTTTACGAAAAAATGGAAGAGATCAATGCCAAGCTGAACGCCATCAAGGAAGCCCTGGCGACCAATGATGTGGTCATCAAGAGCTGGTTTGAAAGCGGGGAGTAATGTTCGATAAGATCTTTTGCATAGCGCGGCAGAGGGGGATCGGCATGCTCGTTTTCCTCCTGGCGGTGGCGCCGGTCACCGCATGGGCCGATTTGACCATCAATTTGATCGCGGTCAATCCCGATGAGCAGGGCAAGGAGATCGACGTCAAGTATCACCTCCCCCGGGAACTGGAGCCCCAGGATGTTGTGGACACGGGGCCTTTGAAAGTTGATTACGACGTAGATCGCAGCCTGTATTTTGTTTACGGGACGGTCCCCTTCGGGCCCAAGGAATCCAAGACGTTCAGGGTGAAGGTCAGGGACGTGTGGGTGATCACCAGGGAGGAAGTGGACATCCTGAAGAATCAGCTCGACCAGAGTTTTGACCAGATCAAGAATCTCGAGGAAAGCCGCAACGCCGCGATCGTCCGGGACCAGATCAACGACCACCTGGACCGCATCCTGGTGCAGCAACAGACTTATTCGGACAATATCGAACGCCGGATTGAACAGTATCGCGCTTATAAGGAAGAGATGGACCAGATCAGAAACAACGTCTATTCCATCGACTATCTTGTCAGGCAATCCAGGGAATTGGAGGAACTGGACCTCAACAAGACGGTGAAATTGGTGCTGGAGGTCCAGAACCCTTCGAAGAAGGAAGAGAAAACCGTTGAGCAGAAACATTATCTCCCCAAGGAAATCCGTGAGGAAGACGTCATTGACGGAAAAGGGTTTGACGTCCGGTTCGATGACAAAAAGGGAATGGCATATCTCACCAAAAAGGAAACATTCCAGCCGGCGGAGATCAAGCGGTATGAAATCGTCCTGAAGGATGTCTGGACGTTCCCTCTTTCCAAAGTCAACGACGTTGAGTTGCGGGCCAAGGAGGCCTACCAGGAGATTTCGGAAGACCCGGCCTTCGCGGAAAGCGGGAAATATCTTTATGATTCTATGGTGAATAAGCTGGCGGAGTTGAGGTCTTCCCAGCAGGAGTCCCTTCCCGTCCAGCAGCATATCGGCCTTTACCGGGTGAACACGGAGAGATATGCCAAGGCCGAGGAAGACCTGAAAAAGCTTGAGGAAATGCTGGCCATCCTCCGCGCCAAGAAGTTGGATGAAATGGAGAAAGGAAAGGTCAAAAACGTCCTGCAGAGACTACGCGCCCTGCGCGGGCTGGCCGCTTTGTCGGAAGCCATTTTCAAGCGCGGCATTTCCGTCACGATGGTCTGGCGCATCATCTTCGGCACTTTGATGTTTGTGGCGTTCTTCACGACCATCAACTTTTTTGTTTGGGCTAAACGCTCCGGATCCATGGGAGAGGAGAAACGGGCGAAGCCCCGCGAACCCATCCAGGAGGTCCCCAAACCGGGGGCCGAGCCCAATAAATCGTAACAGGTTCCGCTGTCCCTTGCCGCATCCGATCCTCAGATTTTTTTGATTTTATGACCAACTGCCCGGCTTGTTGTGTTATAATCACGTCGAAGACATTAAAACAGAATGGTTTAGGATAGAAAACAGCTCCCTGGCAGGGGTGCTGAAACTGTGTCCTCAGAGCAACGGAAATTATGACAGAATTGCGTTATACGGAAGAGGGTGTGGTCCGTGTCATCCGCGGATGCATCGTTCTTGTGGAAGGGTTCAAGAACTGCATCAACGGGCAGGTCATCCGGTTCGGTTACGGGACGTCCGGCATTATCCTGGGGTTTGATGAAAAAGAAGCCCAGGTTTTGATCGTCCGTCAGACCCGGATGCTTAAGACCGGGGACAAGGCCGTTGCCACGCTGGAGCCGTTCGTCACCCCCGTCGGAAATAAATTCATCGGTCGGATCCTGAACCCGTTGGGCGAACCTCTGGACGGCCTGGGGCCTCTGGAGGTGGACACCACCCGGCCCATCTTCATCGACGCCCCTTCGATCCTCAAGCGCAAAATCCTTAACAAGACACTGGAAACCGGCATCAAGGTTATCGACGCGATGATCCCCGTCGGGTTCGGACAGCGTGAGCTGATCCTGGGCGACAAGATGACGGGCAAGACGACCATCTGCACCGACGCCATTATCAACCAGAAACGGACCGGGGTCATCTGCATATACTGCGCCATCGGGAAGGCCAACTCCGCCCTGGGCAAGGTTGTTCAGCTTTTTCTGGATCATGGCTGCTTTGAATACACCACTATCGTGGCGGGCACGGCATCCGCTCCTTCGGGACAGCTTTATCTGTCTCCTTATGTGGCGGCTGCCGTCGGCGAACATTTCATGTTCCAGGGGAAGGACGTCCTGGTGATTTTTGACGACTTCACCAAGCATGCCTGGGCCTACCGTGAAATTTCCCTCCTCTTGGGGCGCGCCCCCGGCCGGGATTCCTACCCCGGAGATATTTTTTATCTTCATTCCAAACTTGTGGAACGGGCCGCGTTCTTGACGGATGATTTGGGCGGCGGCTCCATGACGCATCTTCCGATTGTCGAAACGCTGGAAGGCGACCTGACCGGGTATGTCCAGTCCAATCTGGTCTCCATGACCGACGGGCAGATATACACCAGCACTCCGCTGTTCGGCGAGGGGCAGAAGCCGGCGGTTGACCTGGGCCTGTCGGTGTCCCGCGTCGGGAGCAAGGTGCAGTGGCCGGTTGTCAAGAAGCTGAGCGGGGCCCTGCGTTTGGAATACCTTCAATACCGCGAAGTCCTTCGCGTGTCCAAGCTCAAGACGTCGGGACAGTCGGACGAAGCCGAAAACCAGATGAAGACCGGCGCCATTCTGACGGAACTCCTCAAGCAGGATCGCGATAAGCCGATCGCCATGGAGGCCCTGACGATCATTCTGTACGCTTACAACAAGAAAGTTCTGCATGAGCTGACGATTGAAGAAGTCAATATTTTTCAGGACGCGGCTCTCGGTTATTTTGAAAAACGGAAGCCGGAGCTCATCAAAAAAATGCGCGAAAAACGGGACCTGGACGATGAAATGAAAAAGGTCATCGATGAAGTCCTTGCGGTCTATGTCAAGGAGGTCAAGGACAAGCGTCCCAAGGAGGAAGACGAAGTCGAAGGCGGAGGCGATTCTGCCGTCGGTGTGGATGTCCTGGACCAGGCCACGTCCAAGAAGAAAGAGGGGGCCCCGGCCAAATAACGGGGAGCCTTATGGCGCGAGAATACCGGCCGACGTTTAAGCTGTCCATCATGACCCCGGAAGCCCTGCTGTATCAGAATGAAGTCGAGAGCGTTTTTCTGAACGGCGACTTGGGCGAATACGAACTGATGCCCTATCACTACCCGGTCCTGGGGGTCCTTCAGGAAGGGAATATCATCATCAACTGGCAGGAAGCCGTGCCTGTCAAGTTCGGACTGGTCAAATTTTTCGCCAACGATTGCATCATTCTCGTTGAGGAGCTGGAGCGGATCCGGCCCAAGAAGGTCAAGAAGGAAGAGGATATCGTCATCGAGGACGCCGACAAGAAGAACATCATCTGATCGGCCGCAGTTCAATCGAGGAGTCTTGCCGCCATGCAATGGGCAGAAACCCTGCTGATTGTTTCCGTTATGCTGATCGCCGTCCTGGGGCCTTCGGTGGTCATCGCGGTTTTGGGGTATTCTGTCATCAAGGCCCTGAGCCGTAACCCGTCGGCGGCGTCCAAAATTTTTATGGGCATGGTGATCATGCTGATTTTTGTGGAGGCGATATCCATCATCGCCATCCTGGTCGTCTTTCAGCTGTTCGGCAAATCGTAAAGTTTTGAGACGGAGGCCCCATGGATAGCACGATGTTGATTTTCGTCGTGTCCTGGTACGCGATCATGATTATCCCCTGCCTGGGGATCGGGTGGCTGGGGTCGAAGTTTATCAACAATCTGGGGCGGTACCCCAGCAAGACGCCGGTGCTGAACAAGAACATCATTTTCCCTTTGCTCGTCATTGAAGTGGTTTCGGTCACCTGCCTGTTGGTTTTTTTCAAGGCGCTTTTACCGGAAAATCTTTAAGGCATCCAATTTGAAGGGGGTCCCAAAATGTCATTCATGTGGATTGTCCAATTCCTCGTCCTGCAGACGATTTTTGTGGGGGTAGTGATTTTTATCCTGAAGCGGGTGTTGTTCAGCGACACCGAGAGCGCGGTCAACCGCCTGAATCGCGACACCGAGGCCGTCCGGGCCCAGCAGAAAGAGCTGGCGGACAAGATCAAGCTGGCGAACGAAGAATTGCAGAAGCGGCGCGCCGAGGCGGACGCCCTTGTCAAGAAGATGACCGAGGAAGCCGAGGAAAAGGCCAAGGAAGAGCGCGAGAAGCTGATCGTCAAGGCCCGTCAGGAAAGCGAGGAGATCATCAATAAGGCCCAGCGGACCCGGGATGATCTGCGCAAGAACATCGAGAAGGAGATGCAGGCGAAGACCGTGGATTTTGTCGAGGTGATCATCAATGAGGTCCTCAGCAAAAAGGCCAGGGGCGCGCTCAACGACACTTTGATTTCAGAATTTTTGGACAATCTTGATAAGACCGACATGGACATGCTCGGGGCCGCCGTTGATACCGCTGAGATTTTTACGGCCGAACCTTTGGCGGAACCGTTCCGGAACCGTTTATCGGAAATTTTGCAGAAGAAATTGGGGCGGACGGTCAAGATCACCGTTTCGGTTAACGCCAAGGTTTTAAGCGGGGCGATCTTGAGTTTCGGCAGCCTGAAGCTGGACGGCAGCCTGCAGAGCACCGTGAAGGAAGCCGGCACGTCGGTCAAAGACCGCATTGAAAAAGGGTTGCTTAATTTTTCCGCCTCATAGCCGCAGGGCAGGGGAGTCGCATGGGAAAAGCCAATAAGATCAAATCGGACCTGGAAGACATCACGGAGCTGGTCGAGATCATCCAGGTTTTGAAGGACGTCGCGGACACCAAGTTCCACCAGTTGGCGACCCGCAAGGACCGGTTCGCCCGTTTTGGGGAATCCTTTGTGGAGTTTTTCCGTATGATCAGCTTGTCGGAAGTCCGCCATCCCCTGGTCTCGAATGATAACCCCAAGGTGGGGATCGTCTGCATCTCTTCCGAGGCCGGGTTCATGGGGGACTTGAACGCCAAGGTCATCCGCCATGCCCTGGCCGAGAAGGAACGGTATCCGGACAGCGAACTGATCGCCGTGGGACGCAAGGGGGCCGAGAAGCTCGCACCTGTCGAGCCGAACATGAAGATCTTCCGGGACATCGAGGAAGTCGGCCTTTACGAAACGTCCATCCGCATCAAGGACTATATGATCGACCAGGTCATGGAGGGGCATCTGGGCAAGGTCATGGTGGTCTATCCCTGGTCAAAGAATTTTAACCTGCAGAAGCCCCGGACCGTCAAACTTTTGCCCTGCGATGAATTGTTGACCAAGCAGGCGGAGTTCGTGGATTCGATCGAAAAAGTCATCAACGAAAGCAATCCGGTGGACGTCATCAGTTACCTGGCCGACATGTGGCTGGTCTGCCGGATTTATGAAATGATGCATGATACCCAGATTTCCGAGGCCGCGGCCCAGTCGCAGCAGCTGGAGGCCAGCGTCCAGAAAATGAAGAAGGACAAGAAGGGCATCGCCGCGGCGTTTGCCAAAGCCAAAAAGGGCGACATCGACAAGGGTATGAGGGAAGTCTTTACATCCCGGATGATGACGAGGCGGTAAACGACGGCCTGATTTGCGGAACGAGAGTTCCTGGGCTCTCGCTCGGGATGTTGAGCGAAAGTCGAAGCAGGAACGCAAGTCAGAGCCGGAAATTCTTCCACCCCCTGCAAAGGGGCGTGCGGGGAGAGGGAACAAGAGGAGTTGAAAGTTGGAAAAACCAGCTGAACAACCAAAACCAACGCCGACGCAGGCCGCGGTCCCCGTCTCTGCTCCTGTGAAAGAATCCGCACAGCCCAAGGCAGATGCCAAGGGAACCAAGGACGAGCCTCGCCGCGGACTGGGGCGGGTCATCGCTGTTCAGGGGCCCGTTGTGGACGTCCGTTTCGACAATCCGGACGACACCCCCGCCCTTTACGATCTGATCGAGGTTTACACGTTCGACAAGAAAAAGATTTCTCTCCAGACGGCCGAGCATCTCCCCGGCGGCGTGGTCCGGACCGTTGCCCTGGTGGACACCCTGAACCTTCAACTCAATTCACCGGCGTATAACACGTTTCAACCCATCACGATCCCCATCGGCGATGAGTGTTTCGGCCGCGTCATGGACGCGGTCGGCAACCCCATCGACAACGAGGGGCCGATCAACACTCCCGCGCGCAGTCCTATCCGCATCCTGTTGAAGACCCACTCCTTCGATTTGAAGGAAAAAAAAGCGGCGAAAGCCGAGGTGCTGGAGACCGGGATGAAGTATATCGACCTGCTGTTCCCCCTGGTGAAAGGCGGGAAGACCGGGATTATCGGAGGCGCCGGTTGCGGGAAGACCGTCGTTATTTTGGAACTCATCAATAATATCGTCAAGGCCCACGGCGGGGCCTGCGTGTTCACGGGGATCGGGGAGCGCATCCGCGAAGGCAACGAGTTGTTTCACGAATTGAAAGACAACAACCTGCTCAAGAACGTTATGCTGGCCTACGGGCAGATGGACCAGCCGCCCGGTGCCCGCGCGGAGGTCGTGAACACGGGGATCACGCTCGCGGAATATCTGCAGGGAAAGAACAAGGACATCCTGCTGTTCATGGACAATCTCTACCGTTTTATCCAGGGGGGGCAGGAGGTTTCGACCCTTTTGGGCCGGGTCCCGGCGGAAACCGGGTATCAGCCGACGCTGGCCTCCGAGGTCAGCGGCGTTCAGGAGCGGATCCGTTCCATCAAGGGCGGCGGGTCTGTCACGGCCCTCCAGGCGGTTTACGTCCCTGCCGACGACATGACCGACCCCGCGGTCGTCGCGATTTTCAGTTACCTGGACGGGTCCATCGTCTTGTCCCGCGACCTGGTCCAGCGCGGGATGTACCCGGCCATCGACCCTTTGCAGAGCTCCTGCGCCAACCTCGATCCGAACGTCGTCGGGCAGAGGCATTACCAGCTGTCCCAGAAAACCATCCAGTATATCAACAAGTACAACGGTCTCAAAAGGATCGTCGCGGTCATCGGCGTGGAGGAGTTGAACAAAGAGGACCGCCTGATTTACGGCCGCGCGCAAAGAATGCTCAATTTTATGACACAGCCGTTTTCCGTCAGCGAAGTCTTCACCGGCAAGAAAGGGCAGTACGTCCATATCAACGAGAATCTGGACGGTGTCGAGGGGATCCTGACCGGAGTCTATGACAAGGTCAAGGTCTCGGACTTTTATATGATCGGAAAAGCCCCCAGTGTGTGAGGGGAAGATTTTTGGGGAAGTCTCCCGCCTTTATGATTAAGAATACAGATAAATTGTTCGCCGAAGAGCTGGTTAAAAAAGGCGTTTTTTCGCAGGCGGAGGCGGAGAAGCTTCTGGCCGCGCTTCAGCCCAACGAGACCCTCAAGGACGCTGTTCTCCGGACGGGCAAGCTCAATGAAAATCAGGTGCTGGAAACGCTGATGAGCGTTTTCCAGATGAAGACCGTCGATTGGAGGGCTGTCGCCGTCGACAAGGCTGTCCTCGAAAAAGTCCCGGTGCGGTTTGCCTGGTATTACAAGTTCATGCCGATCAAGATCGACGGCAAAATGCTGAGCCTGGCCACGTCGTATCCTTTGGACGTCAAGATCCAGGACGAGATCCGGGTGCACCTGGGACTTGAGCCGCAGATGCTCCTCGCCCGGGAAAGCGATGTCTCCAACGCCCTGAACAAACATTACGGCCTCGGCGCCGACACGATCAACCGTATCCTGTCCAAGGAATCAAAGTCCGCAACCGCTGCCCCCGCGGATCCGGGACAGGAGTCGTCATGGGTTGAGAACGTGGAGAAGGAGAGCGAGGATGCCTCGGTGGCCAAGCTGGTCAACCAGATCATCCTCGAGGCGTATAAAAAACGGGCGACGGACATCCATATCGAGCCCTACCGCAACAAGGTCCGGGTCCGCTACCGCATCGACGGGGTCCTGATGGACGCGAACCTGCCGCCGGCGGTCAAACATTTTTTGCCGTCCATCATCTCCCGCATCAAGATCATGGCGAACCTGAGCATTGTGGAAAAGCGCCTGCCCCAGGACGGGAGCACGGTCGTTTCCACCAAGGAGCAGGCGCTGGACCTGCGCATCTCCACCATCCCCACGCCCCACGGGGAGAGCATGGTCATCCGCATCCTGCCGACTAAGGTGACCCTTCTGAATTTGGAAAAATTGGGGCTGGACGCGCATTCCCTGAAAGTTTTCCGTTCCCTCATCAAGAAGCCCCACGGTATCATTCTTGTGACCGGGCCGACGGGGAGCGGCAAGACCACCACATTGTACGCCTGCCTCCAGGAGATCAATTCCGCCGAGAGAAAGATCATCACCATTGAAGATCCGGTCGAGTACGAGATGGAAGGCGCGACCCAGATCCAGGTGAACACGAAGGTCAACCTGGATTTCGCGACAGGGTTGCGAAGCGTTTTGCGGCATGATCCGGACGTGATCATGGTCGGCGAGATCCGCGACCTGGAGACCGCCGAGATCGCCATTCGCACCGCGCTCACCGGGCACCTGGTCTTTTCGACCCTGCATACCAATGACGCGGCCTCGGCCGTCACGCGCCTGATCGAAATGGGGCTGGAGCCGTTTTTGGTCGCCTCCAGCGTTGAGGCCTTCATCGCCCAGCGCCTGGTCAGGATCCTCTGTCCCAAGTGCAGGGAGGAGGTCAAGGACGCTCTGCCGGAAATCCGGGAAGAGATGGCGAAATCTCTGGGGCTGGCCAAGCCGGCGGACGCCAATATCTGGGCCGGGCGGGGGTGCGATCATTGCAATTTTACCGGCTTTTACGGCCGCACGGCGATCTATGAAATGCTGGTCGTCTCGGAAGAGGTCCGGCGTTCGATCCTGGGCCGGGAGAAAGCGGACGACATCAAAAATCTCGCCATCCGGCAGGGCATGGTGTCCATGCGTCAGGACGGATGGAAGAAGGTCCAGTCCGGGGTCACGACCCCGGCGGAAATCATGAACGTTACGGTCCGGGATGATGACGCTCCGGCGGCCGCGCCCGTGCCGTCTGGACAGCCGGCGGCCAGGGGAACGGGGGAGGCCAAGTCCAGGATCGTTGCCCCGGAAGTCCTGTCCGCGAAAAACGAGTATGAACTGCGCGCTTATGCGCGGGCGGCGGTCCGCGTCGGCGTCCGGTATCAGATCGTCCGCCAGGATGAACATAATCCGTCGCGGTTGATCAGCGACGGCATTGAGCACTCTTCGATCACCAAGGATTTGAGCGCCGGCGGGGTCAGGTTCGTTTCCGGATATACCCTGCCCCTGGGCACGATCCTGGAGCTGAAAATCCAGCTCGAGAAGACCGAGCGCAGCATCGACTGCCTGGCCAAGGTCTGCCGGGTGGAAGATGACAGTCTCTCGGCCATGTTCAGCCTGGTCGTTTATTATCTGGACATGACCAGCGCCGACCGGGTGAAGATCGATGCGTTCGTAAAAGCCAAACTGGCGGAATCACCGGCGGCTCAGGTGATGGACTAACCCAAGGAGAACGGCCGCATGCCCATTTATTTTTACAAGGCCAAAAAGAAAACCGCCGAGACCGTGGCCGGACAGGTCGCGGCGGAATCCAAGGAATCGGCCGTTGAAAAAATCATCCAGATGGGGCTGACGCCCATCACGGTTGAGGAGGGTTCTTCGGGCGGACGGGCGGCCCGGAAGAACGGGCGGGTCTCGTCCAAAGAATTGTATTTTTTCAGCCGGCAGCTGGTCATCCTGATCAAGGCCGGTGTCCCCATCCTCCGGGCCCTGGAGATCATCGCCGACCAGATCCGGAATCTTTTTTTTCAGCAGATCGTCCGCAACGTCCATTTTGAGATCAAGGAAGGCCGGTCTTTTTCTGAAGCGCTGGCCCAGTATCCCCGGGTGTTCAGTTCCTTGTACGTGGTCATGGTCAAGGCCGGGGAGGAAAGCGGCCGGCTCAAAGAAACGGTCAATGATATGGCCAGTTATCAGCGCCGGCAGGTGGAGATCCTTTCGAAGGTCCGGACCGCGCTGGCGTATCCCCTGTTCATGGCCACGTTCGGGGCCGCCACAGTGGTCTTCACGCTGACGTACGTCATGCCGAGGATCGCAGGCATTTTTTCCAACCTGAACCAGACGCTGCCTGCCCCGACGTTGTTCGTCATGCGTCTCAGCGCTTTTCTTTTGGAATACTGGTGGGCGCTCCTGCTGGGCGGAGTGCTGATCGCCGCCGGACTCGGACAGTGGAACAAGACCCAGGCCGCGCGGATGCTCAAGAGCCGGCTGACGTTGCGCCTGCCCTGGTTGGGGGAGTTTTTTATCAAATTGGAGCTGGCCCGCTTTTGCCGGACGCTGGAACTCCTCTTGAAAAGCGGCATCCCGATCCTCAGGGCCATTCAGCTTTCCACGCCGATCGTCGACAACGTAATCATCAAATCCGAACTTCAGCGCTGCCAGCAGGAATTGGCGGCCGGTAAATCCTTCGGGAACCAGATCCGGGGGATCTCTTTTGTGCCGCCGATCGTGGGGCACCTGGTGTCCGTGGGCGAGGAATCCGGATCCCTGGATTCCTCTTTGCATGAAATCTCCCAGGCCTTTGAACAGGAGACGGACGAGGCGATCAAGGTCATGACCACGTTCCTGGAGCCGTTGATGATCGTGCTGATCGGCGGATCGATAGGATTTTTGATCATCGCCATGCTCCTGCCGGTCTTCCAACTGGATGTCTTTGCGCGGTAACGGCCTTGTTCTGCAGGGACAGTTTTCCCATGCATAAAATTTTTTCAGAAATTTCCCGAGCTTCGGCCCGGAACGTTCTTTTTTTTGCGGTTGCCTTTGCGGCGATGGGGGCAGGTCCCGCCGCCGGGGAAGATTGGCAGGAGCTGAAGGGGGACCACTTCGTCGTTTATTTTGCCCCCGCGTCGGGCCGGGAAACCGCCAGGACGGTGTTGAGACGGGCGGAGGAGTATTACAAAAAAATCGGCGCCCGCATCGGCTATTCCCGGTATCAGGATTTCTGGACGTGGGATGAGAGGGCGAAGATCTTTATTTTTCCGGACCAGCGTTCTTTTATGCAGGCCACCGGACAGCCGGCCTGGTCCAAGGGATACGCGGACCGGGATTCGTATCTTTTCGAATCGCGGGCCATCGTCACGTATTTTCAGGAGGACCGGCTTGTCGACGGCCTTTTGCCCCATGAGATCAGCCACCTGATCCTGCGCGATTTCATCGGCGAGGCCAGCGTCCCGATATGGTTTGAAGAGGGCGTGGCCCAGCTGGAAGAGGCGGGCAAGAGCGCCGAGGCGTCACGGACCATGAAATTGCTCGTCCCCCGCCGCCAGCACATCCCTTTCGGCCTTTTTATGGCGATGGATGTCCGGCGGGAAAAGGACCCCCGGAAGGCGCAGATTTTCTACGCTCAGTCACTGAGCGTAGTGGAATTTTTGATCAAGAAATACGGGAGCGATACGTTCGGACGTTTGTGCCGGAACCTGAGGGACGGCCGGCCTTTCCCGGAGGCCTTGGCCGCCGCCTATGCCGCGTCTCTTCCGTCCTTGGCGGACCTGGAAATTCAGTGGGTCAGGCGGATGTCTTTATAATGATGTTTTTTTGAATTGCGCACCCCCGAGGAGGGCACCATGACATTACGGAAATACGGATTCACCTTGATAGAGATCATGCTCGTCGTGATCATCATCACGGCCCTGGCCGCCATGGTCGTGCCCAGGATCTCGGGCCGGTCGGAACAGGCGAAGATCGCCATCGCCAAGACGGACATCGCGAACATCGCGACGGCCTTAAAAATTTATGAACTGGAGAACGGTAATTTCCCGACGTCCGAACAGGGGCTGAACGCGCTGATGAAAAAGCCGGCCAATCCGCCGGTCCCGGAGGTCTGGAACGGTCCCTACATCGAAAATCCGCCGACGGATCCCTGGGGACGGACGTACGTTTACGTGTCGCCCGGGGAGCACCGTCTGGATTATGATTTGTCCTCCAAGGGGAAAAATGATAAAAGCGAAGACGATGACATCGTCAATTGGCAATGAGGTTTGTTAGGCCGCCAGCGGGTGCGTCCCGGAAGCCGTTTTTTTCCCCCCCGGGAGAAGGTTTGTCCGGCTCCCTCAGGGCGATGCTTTTTCCCGTTGTTTTCCGGGAGAAACGGGCTCCGGCGAAATTCCGTGCGAGAGCCAGCGTCGTGAAGCCCGGATGTCCGGGCGGCCTGACGTTCCTGGAGATGATGGTCACGATCGTGATCCTTTCCACCGGGATCGTGGCGATCTACCGCTCCTTCGTGCTGTCGCTCGATTATCAGCACCACCTGGCCTGCCGTCTCCATGCCAATCTTCTGATTGACCAAAAAGTATCGACGATGCAATACGCCTTCCGGCATGGGGGGGAGGTCCCTTTGCCCAGCGCCCAAACGGCCGAGGCCGTCAGGGTCGGGCGCAAGGATGTCCCGTTCCGGTGGGCGGTGGACCTGGGGGCGGTGACAGGGGCTGATGAAATTCTCCAGGCAGACGTGGCGTTGTCCTGGCAGGAGGGGAAGCGGATTCTTCAGGTTCAGCGGACGGTGTACCTGTCGCAGTTTTGATTCGCCGTTTTATTGACCCTTAGCCGGCGGCAGGAAGCGGCAGGGGAGTCCCGGCGGATCGCGCCCGGCGACAATCATCCCGAAAGATTTTCAGAAAGACGCGCATGAAAGCTCCGACACTGACCCGCAAGGCCATGACCATGGTGGAGATCCTCCTGGTCATATCGCTGATGAGCGTGACGGCCCTGGCTTTGTACAGCGCCATGGCCACGGGCATGACCATCTGGGACCGCGCCGCCCGGAGTTCCGGGGAGGAAGACGCGGCCATTTTTCTTGACCGGATCGGCGGCGAAATGAGGGGCGCTCTGCGTTTTTCCCTCATCGCCTTCGAGGGGAGCGAGGACCGATTGTCGTTCGCATCTCCTGTCCGGGTCCTGACCGATGCGTCGGCGGGAGGTCCGGCGAAGATTGTGCCCCAGATCGGGCGCGTGGAGTATGTGTTCGATCGGGACAAGCACGTCCTTTTTCGCCGGCAGGCCGAATACGGCCAGGCCCTGCAAGGGCAGATGGGGCCTCCCCGCGTTGTGATGGACGGGGTGACGTCGTTTCAGGCGGTTTATTTTCTCCGCAGGCGTGAGGGAGTCGAAAAGGCCAGGAGCGTGGAAAAAGACATCCCCGCGGCGGTGTTGCTGGAAATCCGTTTTAAGGACAAAGACGGGGAGGAGCACGCCTTGACGCGGCTGTTCAACCTTCCCCTGGGGGCGTCGTGATGAAGCGGCCCCGGATTCTTTTCCGTCCGAAGAAGGACGTGTCCCGGCGCGGCTCCATCCTGGTCCTGGCGCTTTGGACGCTGGCCTTGCTGACGGTCTTTGCGGTCCATATCGCCCTTCAGGTCCGGCAGAAAATCACCTTGCTGTCGCGGCTGGAAAAACGGGCGCGGCTTTCTTCCATGGTGCAGTCCGGGGTCACCAAGGCCGTGGCCGTGATCCGCGAAACGGATCAATTGCCGGGGCCGGATACCAGCGCCGCGAAAAAAATGCTCAGATTTAATAATCCTGAAATGTTCAAGGCCGTCCCGTTGGGGGGAGGGACGGTCGAGATCAGCCAGGTGGATTTTCATGACGGGATCGGATCTCCCGGCCGTCGCTACGGCGTCGCCGATGAGGACGGGATGATCAACGTCAACACCTCCGGTGTCGGCATCCTCTCCCATCTGATCGCCCATGTCACAGGGATGAGCTCCGTGGATGCGGTGGTTTTGGCCCGGGCCATCGTGGACTGGAGGGAGCCGGGATCGAGCGAACTCGAGGGGTTTTACAGCGATTCTTTTTATGAGAATTTGAGGCATCCGTATCAGCCCAAGAAGGCGGATTTTGAGGTTTTGGATGAATTGCTCCTTGTGCAGGGAATGACGCCGGAAATTTACGGGATGATGACGCCGTTTGTCACCGTCTATTCGCACGGCCAGGTCAACATCAACACCGCTTCGCCGCCTGTGCTCGCGGCGCTGGGCATGGGCGAGCCGCTGGTCACGAAGATCCTGATGGTCCGCCGGGGGCCGGACGGACAGGACGCCACGCTTGACGATTATATTTTTCAGGAGTCTCAGGGCATCCCGGCCGTGCTGGTGAGCCTGGTCACGCTGGAGGATGAGGAGATCCAGCGGATCGACGGATTGGTCTCGTCCGGCTTGCTGGGCACCTGGTCAACGGCGTTCCGGATCCAGGCCCGGGCGTCCATCTCCGGGACCGGCGAAACAAAATACGCGACCTGTGTTTTTGCCCGGGAGGGTGGTAAAATTATTTATTGGAGGGAATAAACCGTCCGATGGACGGGGAAAGCGTTGGTTATGTTTCAGCAGGATAAAGAATATATCGTCATCGCTCCCGGTGAAGAGGATTTCAAGATCGTCCATCTGAAGACGGTCGGCGGAAAGCCTTTTATCGTCGATGTCGTGAAGAAGAGCGTTTCGGGCGTTGCCGAGGAAGAGCTGCCGAAGATGATCCGGTCCGCGCTGGAAGGGATGCCGGTCCGGAAAGTCAAGTCGATCTGCATCGTCAGGCCCGGCGTGGTCACGACCAAGAACATTGAGATCCCGTCTTTGGACCCGGCCGAGATCAAGTCCATCATTGATCTGCAGGCCGGCCGCCACACCCCGTATTCCCGCGAAGAGATCCTGATCGGGTATATCACCATCGGCGTTTTTCAGCGCAATTACACCAAGGTCCTTCTGATCATCGTCAACCGGGAGGTCGTCCGCAAGCAGCTGGACATCCTTGCGGCGGCGGGGCTGCGGATCGACCGGGTGCTCTTCGCGCCGGAAGGCATCGCCAGGTTTTACGCCCAGGACATGGGGGTCAAGGAGGAGGACCCTCCCCTGGGGATCATTGACATCGCCGCGCAGAACACCAACTTCATCATCGAATTCAACCGCACGGTGGCGACCTGCCGGAACATCGCGGTGGGGCTGACCCATTTGATCAAGGAGGGCGCCGCGGCCCAGGAACGCCTGGTCGCCGAGATCCTCAAGTCCGCCGAGGCCTACCAGAGCGAGGACATCCACAAGATGCCGGAAACGTATTACCTGACCAGCGACGACGCGAAGATCAAGGAATTGCAGCCTGTCCTGCAGGAAAAGCTGAAGGCCATCGTCAAGGTTTCGCCCTATTTGGACCGGATCCAGGCGGCCCAGCCGACCATGCTGAAATTCATCTCCGAGTACAACGACGATTCTTTTCTGGACGTGGTCGCGGCCGGCGGGACGGCCGCCGACGTTCAGGTGGACCTGATCCCGGATGAGATCAAGATGCAGCGCGCGCTCCAGGAAAAAGGGCGGCAGATGGTGACGACCGGCATCTGTGTGATGCTGTTGATCCTGGTGGTTTGCGCCAAGTTTTTTGCGGACATGTATTTCAAGGCCGCGTATTTGAGCGATCTAGAAAGGGAATACACGGAAAAACAGCGGGCCGTGGCGGCGCTGGACCGCATCGCCGAAAAGACCCGGATCGTCAAAGATTACGTCAACAGCCGGATGGCGAGCCTGGATGTCCTCCGGGAGCTGTACGACCTGACGCCCGACGATATTTACCTGCAAAGCATCGCCCTGGACGAGAAAGGGGACATTGCCATCCAGGGGATCGCTGAATCTCCGTCGCTGGTTTTCGAATTCAACAAGGCCCTGAAGGATTCTGATTTTTTCAAAGGGGCTACGACGAAGTCGACCACTCCCAAAAAGGAGAGGGGCAAAGACGTAACGGGCTTTGAGATCGTGTTTAAGCTGGAAAGCGCCAAGGATGTCGTCGAAAAGGCCGAGGCCGTGGAAGGAGAAGACGGGGAAGAGGGCAAGGATGAAAAAAAGAAATGAGCTCTTGGCCCGTTTCCCGTCCAGGGGCACAATGAATTGGAAAAAGCCGTAAGGAGCCGGTCGTGATCCAGAATTTTTATAACAAGCTTTCCCCTCAGGAGCGCAAGGTCTTTTACGCGGCCGCCGCGGTCGCGGTCCTGGCCCTGTTTGATGTCCTGTTCATGCGGCCGGTGTCCTCCAAGATCAAGAATCTCGATCAGGAGATCGGGCAGAAGGCCAACGACATCCGCCGGGACATACGTTTCCTTTCCTATAAGGACAAGATCCTCCTGGAAAACGAAGAGTACGGGATTTTTGAGACCGGGGAGTCGAAGCAAGAGGATGAGATCATCGCCGGTTTTTTGGGGACTTTGGAAACTTTGCTGTCGGAATCCAAGGTCGTGCTGGTGAAACTGAACCCGGGTCAGAAAAGCGCGCACCGCGGGTATATCGAGTATTTCGCGAACCTGGAGTGCGAAGGCAAGCTGGATGACATGATCAAATTCATGCACAAAATTGACGCCACGGAGAACCTCCTGAAGATCGTTAAGGTGGACATGTTGGGCAAGAAGGCCAGCGCCGGAGAGGTGACGGTTTCCATGAAGATCGCCAAGCTGATCATCGACCCCAAGAGCATCGGTGACGGCGCAGAAACTTCGGCTGAAGACATGGAATTGCTGGAGAAGCTGGACATCAAATCCGGCCGGAAGGGATCCGGCGCCGCTGATGCCGCCGGCAGGGAAGGACAGCCGTCGGAAGCGGAGCCCCGGGAAGGGCAGGAGGGTTCCGGCGCTGGGGGAAAATCGTCCGGTAAGTCCGGCACCGGTTCAGGGTCCTCCGGGGGTGGAGGGGACAAAGGATCGGGTGAATCTTCCCCGGGCGGCCCGGGGGGAGCATCCGGCCAGGGCGCCGCAGGAACCGGGTCGGCAGGATCGTCAGGAGGCTCGTCATCCAGTGGAGATAAAAATCAGGATGTTTCCGGGGAAATGGAAACGTCCGGTACCGGGACATCAGGCGGTCAAGGAGGAGAGAAGTCTGAAGGGACCTCCGGTGGAACAGGCGGCGCGGGCGGGGCAGGAACGGCCGGGGGTGCAGGCGGCGCCGGTGGCGGAGCCGGCGGTGGAGCAAGCGGCGGAGCAGACGGATCTTCCGGCGGTGCTGGCGGCCAGGGGGCTGCGGGCGGCCGGACCGGCACAGGCGCGGCGGCTGGCGGGGGCGGCGGTGGGGCTGGGACAGGCCGGGGCGCGCAAGCGAATATGCCCGGAGGTGGATCCTCAGGACAAACAGGAGGAGGGCGTGTCTCCGAACCTGTTGAAGGCGCTTATTCGGGGGGCTCTGAGCCGGGAGACAGCGGCGGTGATGAAGGGGAATCGTTTTCCCTTTCGTCAGGATCGGGCAGCGGTAGTGCCAGCGGCGGGACTGCGGGGCCGGGCGGCAGCGGAAAATCCCAAGGCAAAACTCCTCCGAAAAAGCCTGAGACGGCTAAAAAAATGACCCCTCAAGAAAAAACCGAGGCCCAAAAGAAACTTGAGGCGGTCAAAAAAGGGCCGCGTGTGGAAATCATGGATATGAAGACCCTGTGGCTGAAATTTATCGGTAAGGCCCCCCAGGCCGTTGAAGAGCCGGGAGAGTATATCCCGCCGGAAGACGACATCCCTCCGGTCATTCTGGATGATGATGAAAGTCAGAATTTGTGGGAACGCATGATCGGGGACAAGAAGGCCAAATGAAAAATTTTATCGCTGACGGCAATGTCTGGAAGATGGTGCCGGTTCTCTGGGGGTGTTTCGCTGTGTCTGCTTATGCCCAGACGGCCCAGGAATGGTTTGAGCGTGGGAACCAGGCCTATCAGGAGGCGAACCATAAAAAGGCCGTGCAGTATTACGAGAAAACGATTGAGCTGGACCCGAATCATGCCCAGGCCTATTATGCCCTGGGGACCGTTTATCGGGACATGAACGCGGGGTTTGCCGATGTGGCATGGTTTTTTAAAGTCGCCGCGGACATTACGCCGGATTATCTGGAGGCGCACGACAGTCTCTGTAAGCTTTATTTTCAGAACAACGATCTGTCCAACGCCGAGGCGTCCTGCCTGAAGGCGCTTTCGCTGAATCCCAATCTTGGCAGCGCGCAGTTGATGCTGGCCTGGATGAGCCTTTCCAAGTCCCGGCCCCAGGACGCGGTCCTGTATTTCCGGGAGGTCCTCAAAAAGACCCAGTCGCCGATGATTTATTACGGATTGGGGGTCGCTTGCATCCAGACCGGGAATTCCGCCGAGGCCCTGGACGTCATTACGACCTTGCAGGGCCTGGGAGAGAGTCAATTGGCGAGCAAGCTGGAAAACGCTTTGCGGACGAGTTCCCCGCCATCCGCCCCGCCGCTGGAAGCCATCGCGATGCCGGAGCGGCAGGAAGCGGGAACGATCGTTGAAGCCATGCGGCCTCTTCCGGAGCAAGAGCCGGAGCCGAACCCGGCCGCGGCCGGCCGAATCCGCCTGCGCGGCAGACTGTCCGCCGCCGGTCCCGGGAACAAGGAAAACGAAGCCCCTCCTGTTTATGGAGAGGATGACACACGTTCAGCTGTTGAGAGAATCCGGGATTTGCAAAGACGGCGGGGCGAAACTGCGGTTCCGCGTTATTAACAAATCAGATGCCACGGGCTTTGCCCGTGCTTGATGCCGTACTTGGCCGTGGTCATGCTACGGCCAAGTGGCCGAGCGAAGCGAGGTCCCTTGACGTCATTTCCCGGCCTGGTTTTCAAGGCCGGTCTCCGATATCCTTCAGATATTCCTCCCACAGCACTTCATAGACGTATATTTGCGTTCGGCCGGTCAAGTCCCGTTCTTTGGCAAACGGGCGCAGGTACTTCAACCCTTTTCCCTCCAGATAGTAAAGACGCATGATCAGGGATTTCGCGATATCTCTTTCCATCAGAAAGGCCTGGACCAGGTCGCCCCTGAGAGACAGGAGCGCGGTATAGGGCAGTGTCGCGGCGGGCTGGATGTCTTCGGCGATGGAGTCACCCTTCGGATAGATGACGCTGAACGGGGTCCCCTGGCCGTATTTTTCAGAATTCACCGTGCAGGTCATGTCGTTCAGGTTGACCTTCATCCCTTCCGTAAAGAGGATCGTGTCCGCGTTTCTGGACACAAGGTTCATTGGATCACTGACCCGGGGAATCCCCCCGGCCATCTCCCAGAGAAACGAGGCGTATGAGGCTGATTTTTTGGCCGGGACCTGGCTTTTGAGTTCCGGCGAGCGGCTTATTTTTTCCGCTTTTTCAAAATTCCACCGGGCCACAAACGGAAGCTGCTGGTGTTTCTCCGCCAGGTCGTTGTAAACGAACAGGTAGGATGGAGGCGGCTGGCCGTGGGTTAGCGTCAGGACGTGTTCCGCCTGTTGCGCGTCGAGTTCGGAGCGCAATTTTGTTAGGGCCTGGCCGCGGTTGAGCGACACAACCGATTTGAGAAGCTTGATGGCCCTGGACAACGGCATGCCTTTTTCCAGAAGATAGTCTGTGGCGCTGTTAGAGCTGGTATTGAGCATCCGCAGTATCCCCAACGCGGTTTTTTCGTCATTGGCCATGAAGACGCTGGCCATCCAGTAGGCCTGCGGTTTGCTGATCGTCGCGCCGTCGAAGGTCACCCGGCGCCGGGCCATGGATGAGATGAAATGCCCCGGCGGCCACCAGGAATTCACGATGCTGTCCGCCGGCGTTTTGTCACGGATCTCGGCCAGGGCTTTGTCCCAGGTCCCGTTGTAAATCTGATTGAGGAGCGTCGGCGTTTGCCGCTGCGCCTGCAGCAGGGCCTGGGCCAGACAGCTGGTGACAAGGAGGGCGATCAGAGCCGGGCGGATCGCGGCCGGGAGATTGTGTTTTTTCAGAAGGGGCGGGAGAGTTTCGGACAGAAGCCCGAGGAGATGGTGAATTCCCAGGGCGGCCAGCAGGCCCATGGGAACAAGCACGAGCAGGATAAATCTCTGCGCCCCCAGCGACAGGAAGACCGCTACCGACAGAAAGACAAACATGACAAGGACCTTCATCAGGTTGTCCGTCGGGCGTCCTCTCCGGAGTCCTTGGATGGCCATGGCCAGGCCGAACGCGGCCAGGGCGGCGGGCAGGACCCCCCCGGTCAGCTCAACGATCATTCCCGGGGTGGCTTTGCGGAGTTCTCCGACGGCGATGTACATGTCCGGCCAGAGGGAGATTTTTTGGTTCAGAAAATCGTTGAGGGCCGTGAACCCCTCCTGGAACAGGATAAAAAAATCTTTGATACCGAAGATCACCGCCACGGCGAAAAACGCGCCGGCCGTCAGGGCGCCGAAGAAAAAGGCGAGATTGCGGGTTTCAACGGCGCTGCGGGTGAGGATCAAATGGGCGATGACCGCCAGAAATCCGCCGAGCACGAGGATGCTCAGGAGAAAAACCCATCCCTGCCAGAACAGCGCGTAAAGGCTGACGCACAGAGAGGCCCATACGGCCAGGAGAAGGACCCGTCGGAGATGGCCGCGGTTGTCAATCGCCGTAAAGACGATCCCCAGCGACAGCAGTGGAAACAGCAGACTGTACGGATCGTTGTCATACCAGGCAAACATGCTGCGTTTGATAAAAATTGGGGCCAGGACAAAAAAGACGGCACCCACAAAGACGGCCGGCGGCCGTAAATTCAGACAAGAGGCGACCCAGAGAAACGCCGCGAGGATCAACGCGGTCATGAACGGTGCGGTGAAGCTGACGGCGAACATCAGCGGGATCCCGGGGGAGAACAGAGACAGGATTTTGTAAACGAGGAACCCGACGTATGGATGCAGGTTCAGGGGTTCCCAGTAACCGAGCGGGGCCTGCATCATGGGATTGAAATACTTGCTGCCCTTGACGGCGGTGCTGATGGCGCCGGTCTCGGCGATATTCCGGGTCAGCCGGAAGTAGTAAAATCCGTCCGACGCCAGCAGGTAAGGAAACGGCTGGCGGGAAGGGTCGAGTTTGTCCATTTCCCGGGCGACCTGGAGGATGGTCTTTCTCACCTGGGCGCCCTGGGTATGCAACAGGTCGTTGAGCCGGCGGGTGGCCAGCTGGTTGCGGGAGACCGGGGGCATGTCCGGCGACTGCCCCTGCAGGGTCTCTGTGATCTTTTGACGGAGATTCGTCACAACGATCATCGAGGCCTTTTCAAAGGCGTTGTGCGACGTGTGGTTCAGCAGAGGATAAAGCCGGAAATAGATCCCCAGGCCCCAGACCACGGCGCCCATAGCGGCGAAGAGAAGAAGAGAAAGGATTTTGTTCCCGGTCATGGTTTTTCCTGGAGCGTTTTGAGGTATTCCCACAGATGAAGGGCGATTTTGTTGGACGGCACGGCGAAACTGGAATGGTCGGCGGCGGTCTCTTTCGCGGTCATTAGCCCGATGAGTTGGCCGTCGCGGTTAAACAGCGGGCCGCCGCTGTCGCCCTCATAAAGGTTCACGGTGGTCTGAAGAAGATCGACGCGTTTTCTCCCGTGATTCTGCTCCGTGCGGTTGGTCCCCAACCCGATGACCTTGCCTCCGGTCAGCGTTTGTTTCAGGAACGCGGAGCTTCCGATGGTGAAGATCTCATCCCCGAGTTCCACCCGGTCGGAATCGGCCAGCGGGACGGCGGCGATGGGGCGGGGAGGCACGACTTTCAGCAGGGCCATGTCGATGTCCCCCTCAAATCCGATCACGTCGGCCGGGAATTCTGTCCCGTCAGAGAAGGTCACGAAGATGTGCTGGGCCTTCTCCACCACATGGGCGTTGGTGACAATAACGCCGGAGCCGTGGATGACAACGCCGGCGCCCTGCCTGCGGTACGAGGCCGCGGCGACGTTGCGCAGAATGACGATTCTGCCGGACTGCGGGTCTCGCGCCGCCAGGGGTTTGGATTGGTAAGCCGCCGTATTGTCCGATCGGATGCTGACAACCGACTGCTGGGTCCTTTGCATCTGGTCGATGATGGATGTCTGGGCCAGGGCGGGACCGGCTGTCCAGAGGACCGGGACCAGCCACAGCGACGCTCGGATCGTCATGGAACGCACGGGATTCTCCTTGGTATCGGAAACATTGTAACGTCTTCGATTCCCCAGCGCAAGGCTTGAGGTGTTTTTGAGTCCATCTCGCCAGCCGCCTTTTGCGCGGCTTTGCCGGGGCGGATGAGTTGAAGCGTCGAAAATCTGACGTTTTTGGGCCAGGAGGGATGTTTTGTGTTAAAATGAATTCAGAAAATTCGTTCGTAAGATTTTATTGGGCCTCTGGCTATGAGCAGAAAAAAACCGCGGCGCATCCTGGTTGTTGACGATGATCTGGGGATGATCCGTCTCCTGGAAAAATGGCTGAACATTGATGGCAAGAACGTCCTGTCCGCTTCGGACGGGACTGTCGCCGTGCGCCGGGCCAAGGAAGAGGTCCCGGACTTGATCGTTCTGGACCTCATGCTTCCGGACATCGGAGGGGTCACCGTCACCCAGCAGCTTAAGGCCGATGAGCGCACCCGGAATATTCCGATCATTTTCATCACGTCCACCATGGGCGTTGAAAACGACAAGGGGGACGAGCAGATCGAGATCGACGGGGAAAAATACCCGATTTTCGCGAAGCCCCTGCATAATCCCAAATTGTTGAGCGCGATCCGGAAATCGCTCAACCGGCAGATCCATAACCCCGCTTAGCCGGAGAGCCCATGAACGCTCCTTCTCCCGACGCAAACCCCAATTCCATCCCCCGGCCCGCGCCCCTTCCTGAAAATTCCCGGGCGTCTTCGTCCCCCCCTAAGCCGAAACTGCCCCTCTGGCCGGATGACGCCAAAGATGAAGAAGAACAGCGCCGAAAACGTGAAGAACGGGAGGAGCGGGCCAAGGACAAGTCTCTCCAGGAGGGTTTTGAGCATATTTGGAAAAGTCTTGTCGTCCTGGTCTTGTATATCGCGGCCGGGGTGTGTCTCATCCTTATGGGAGCCCAGAATTTTTTTGATGGGGGCCTGCTCAACGGCCTTTCGGTCCTGGGCGGCGTGATCTTCCTCGTCCGCGGCATGGTCACCTTCGGCAGCCTGAACGTCAAATAGTTGCCTTTCTCCTTCTTGTTTTAAATACAATATTTAGAAAGTTTTTGCCCCGGCTTGCGCCCCCTGTGCCGCATCCCCTACCCTTGGCCTGCTTGAGGATGGTATACTTTAACTAAGGCGAGGTATACGTCTTTTTTCCCCGGCCCGGCAAGGGCTGGAAGAAGAGAGGTGATGCGTCATGAATTCCAAGATGTCCCAGAAGTTACAGGATTACCTGAACAAGATCTCGGATATCAAGGACGATCACTGCTGGTTTTGCCAGAAGACGCCGGACCAGATCCGCGCGCAATTTTTGGAGTATTTGCAGAAAAACCCGGACAAGGCGGACGAAATCGATCTGGATGACGTCATTATGATTTCGTACCGGACAAAGAAGCCGATCTGCGCATCCTGTTATTTTGTGATTCGAGACAACCCTGAGCTGGTCCGGGAAATTCTGCATAAGTCGCCGGATAAAGTTTGGTGATCCGTTATCTTGTCAGGTCCAAGACCCGGCCGGGATGAGAATCCCGGCCGGGTCTTTCTGTTTTCCTCCGAAATTGCTTTGCGAATAACCCTGCCCTCGGCTAAAATGAATCCATCATGATTTCCGCGATCGAGTTCTGCCCCCGCCACCGGTGGATGGTCAGCCGGCATCCCCGGTTGAATTTCAGCAAAGGTCTCAACGCCGTGATCGGCCCCAACGGGACCGGTAAAAGCACCCTTTTAAAAGCGATCAAGGAGTGCGCCGATTGCCGCAAAACAGAGGACAACGGCACGGCCTACCTTTATTACAACAGCGAGACCATGAATCCTCACCGTTCGCAGGACCACCTCAAAGGGCCTTTGGGCGCCAAGGTCAAGGTGCGGTCCCAATACTCTTCCCATGGGGAAACTATGCGCGACGTCTTGAGTACGCTCAATTTTAAGGAGGGCGACTGTTTTCTTTTTGACGAGCCTGAGGGGGGCCTGGATTTGCCGTGGGTCCTGAAATTAAGGGAAGGGATTTGGACCCTTTGCCGCCAGGGCTGCCAGTTCATTGTCGCGTCGCATCATCCCGCTTTCTGGCAAGGGGAGGACGTGCGGCGGATTGAGCTTGAGGAGGGTTATCGGGAGAAGTGCCGGAAGGCGTTTGAAGGATTTTGGAAATAAGGTGTTGTCCCGCGGGAATAGGGTGACCCATGACACGAAAAATTGTTTTGGCCATTTTGTTGGGCGTGATTGGGCTCGCCTTCCTGGGGCACTACTTCCAATTTTTGAAGAGGAATTTTGTGGAAACCCCGCCCGGGTTTTTATCCTTATCCGCTTGGCCGGGGATTATTTCAAATACGGGGGATGCTTATCCGGAGCTTCGGGCTGTTAAAAGGATGTTCCTCCCCCTGTCGGGGGTCGATGTTTCCGTCCCGAAGAATTTTCCAGACCGTTTGAGAAATTGCCTTGTGCCGTTTTTGTTTTATCCTTTACGGCATGAGCCCGGCAGCGCGCATGTCGTTGATTTTCGCAGAAGTTTTCAACCGCCGGGGCCTGGGTGGCGCTTCCTGGATTTCAGCGACAGGGTGCGCTTGTATGTCAAACCGGGAGCCGTCCTCCCTCCCAAGGCCGATGCTCCGTACCAGTCTGCGTGGATATTTGGGGTCGCCTTGCTGATGTCGGCGGCATATATGACCGTTGTCGGTTTTGGATTTTGTTCAATGATGCGTGTGGATTCGATTTTGCCATCCTTCGCGACGCGGGTGGCGTTATCATATTTGACGGGAACATTGACGCTTGCCTGGGCGTTTTGGATTTATTTGATGGCGGGGGGGTTGATGACCCGGGATTCGGTCTTGGGGGTCTGGGGGATTATGGGGATTTTATCCATGGGCGGATTTTGGCTGACACATCGCAGGAGGGAGCGGGTTTTTCCGTTGCCGGGGAAAGATAACATGAAAATCGAAGCCCGGTGGGTTTTGATTTTCATCGGGATTTTTTTGCCCTTATTCCTGACGTGGCTGAGGACGTTTAATGTCATGCTTTTCACCTGGGATGAAATGGCGAGCTGGACAATGCGGGCCAAGACGCTTTTTTACGAGGGACAATTTGTCAAGTCGTTCAACTCTTCGGCGGCGTATCAACCTCCGGTGTGGCCGTTGACCATCGCTTCGCAATATTTTCTATTGGGTGGTGACTATGATCTTGTCTCCAAGTGGAACTCGGCGCTCGCCTCACTGTGCCTGCTGGTGATGATCAGGGCCTGCCTGGGAATGACCGGCCTGGTCTCTTGGGCGGCCTGGGCGCTGGCGGGTCTTTTCATGATCGGATGTGATAATTGGACCGCTTACCAGGGGCTTCCTGAGGATATGCTGTTGGCGGTTTTGACGGCGGCGGTGGCTTTCGCGCTCGCCTGGCTGAAAAATCCTTCGGCTCCGCGCGCGTTGATATGCTTTGCGATCATGTGTGTGGGTGTAAGCTCGTTGAAGTTTGAGGGCATGATCTACTCGCTGGTTCTCGGGGGGGCGTTATGGGCATCAATGAGGGGGAGGCTTCCTTTTAAATGGCACTTAAGGATTGTGGTCTTATTCCTGCTGCCGGTCAGTGTCCAGTGGTTTTGGATGTTGTGGCTTGATGCCAATGGGTATTCGATATCCGTTCATCATCTTGGCAACGCGTTCTCCTGGGACAAGATTCTGGCGTTGCAGGGGGTTTTTGAGGAACAGTTCTCAGTGTTTGAGGCCGCAGGAGTTTTCGTCATTGCCAGCATTCTCTTTTTCTTCGTTGATATTTTTGGGAAAAAGTGGAGTGAACAGGAACTCTTTCTGCTGCTTGCCTGGTTCGGAATGATCGTTTTCAGCGTGCTGGGAGGGATGGGCTGGCCGCTGGAAGACATCGGCCCCTATTACCGGGACGTTCTCACGCGGCTGAGCGTCAAGGCCATGCCTTTTCTGCTCTTCTTGTTGTGTCTCCGTTTGCGGGGCAGGGGTTTTATCCGGATCAGGGGAGTAAACGGTCTGCGCAAAGTTTTTGGAGAGTAGACAGGAAGGCAGCGGAGGGGTAGAATTGATAGGAATCTAAGAGTATCGCCTGTCGGGGAGGGAATCGATGGACATTATGGACCGGCCGATGCCGTTTATTATTTTTGTGGCCACCTTCATTTTGCTGGGGGTTGCTTTGACTGTCGCCGGGGTGTCCTTGCTGGCCAACCCTCAGGCGCCTCGTTTGAAAATCGTGATCGACGACGTGTTTCAGACCTCTCTGACGGCCCTGGACAGAAAACTTCAGGAATCCGGAGATGCGATTTCTCCTGAGCAGCGCGACAAGTTCAATACGCTCATCGGAAAGTATCAGACTGAATTTCCCGGCCGGCAGAAAATCTATCTGCAAAAATTGGACGGGCAAAGCCGGTTGGCCGGGATGCTTCAGATCGCCGGAGCCGTCAGCCTTTCTGTAACCATTGTGGCTCTCGTCATGGGCCAGTCGTGGGCTTTTCTCTCTGTGATTTTTAGCGCCGCGGCCTGCGCTCTCATCTACGCGGATGTCCTGTACGTCGTTTTTAACGCCGCGTCTCTGCCCGCGTATGTCATGCAGGTCGGCTATGAGGCCGAACAACTGCTCGGGGTCTCCGACAGCCGTTTTCTCGTGTCTGCGAACGGGGGTTTTTTCAAATCCCTGTTCTTCTCTCCGTTGGCGATTGCCGCGCACGTCTTCGTCATCCTGTTTTTGGCCGGAACATTCCTGTACTTCCGGTGGTATTTTGCAGGGGCGGGGAAATCCCGGCAGGCGTGAGCGTGACGCGGACGGACAACCGGCTCTACGCAGGAATTCAAGGGAGGATCACTTCATGGGATTATTTGGCAGGCGGCGGAGACCGTGGTGGGCGTTTCTGTTGATCGGAGGCTTCTGTTTGTGGATGGGCTGGTCCGGGATTCGAGAGTCCCGAAGCAGCGCCTCCTGGTCCCCGGCCGAGGGCAGGGTTGTCTCTTCCAAGGTTTCCGCCCAGACCATTCATCGCAGAGGCGCCGATGGGATTGAGTTCAAGGCGGAGGTGATCTATGAATACGTTGCCGATGGGGTGCGCCATACGTCCAGCCGGGTCCGATGGGGCGGGGAAAATTTCCTTAGCCGGGAAGACGCCGAAGCTTTCCTGCAGGGTTACCCCATGGGCAAGACGGTGACGGTTCATTACAATCCCAGGAAGCCTGATCAGGCGATTCTGGAGAATGGGAGCGAGGATACCGGGGTCCTGTATCTGGTGACGGGTTTTGGGGTGGTCCTGGTGGTGTTGGGGCTGTTGAAGAGGGGGGCGGAAAAATTTTAGGTTTTCCTCTTATTTTTCGACTTGCCTATTGGCAATGGAATGTTATAATAGTGCGGTTTTTGTGAGGCGACTTTTTTTGAAAAGGATTTTGTAAGATATCCTTCAGTCTCCTGTAGACGGGCCATACTTGTTTTTTAAAAATCACAAGGGGAACAAGTATTGGCCCGTAATTGTTTTGATAAATTTGGTAGTTGAGAGGAAATTCCGGGCCATTAGCTCATCCGGTAGAGCATCTGACTCTTAATCAGAGGGTGGCAGGTTCGAGTCCTGCATGGCCCATAAATAAATTTTTGAAATGCAGGACGAGAACCGAAAGGGGTACGGGGGAAACCGTTCCCCCGTGTTTTCGGGGTACAGCGAGCGAAGCGAGCGCCATAGGGGCGGAGCCCCTTGGGGAGCCTGGAGCGAAGCGAAAGGCGACAGGTTCTAATCCGCAGGATGGAGTCCTGCATGGCCCATTTTAAAACCTTCTTATGCCTTCCAAACCCGACATCAGCGCCCTTCGCGATAAGGCGTTTCAGTTTCGCAGAGAGATCCTGGAGACCCTCCACTCGGCCGGGTCCGGCCACCCGGGCGGGTCCTTGTCTTCCGTCGAGATCTTTATCTCCCTTTATTTTTACAAGATGAACCACAGGCCGAACGATCCTCATTGGGACGGGCGGGACTACTGCATTGTCTCCAAGGGGCATTGCACGCCGGTGACGTACGTGACGCTCGCCAATGCCGGGTATTTTCCCAAAGAGGAATTAAAGACCTTTCGTAAATTCGGAACGCGGCTGCAGGGGCACGTGCATGTGAAGACCCCGGGCGTCGAGTTCAATACCGGGTCGCTGGGGCACGGGCTTTCGGTGGCCAACGGGATCGCCATGGGCGCGAAGATGCTGAACAAACCCAACAGGGTTTTCTGCATCATGGGCGACGGCGAGATCCAGGAGGGCTCGGTCTGGGAAGCGGCCATGTCGGGCTCGCATTTCAAGCTGGACAATGTCTGCGCGATCGTGGATTACAACAAGGTCCAGGAAAACGGGCCTGTGAACGATATTAAGAATTTGGAACCGCTCGCGGCACGCTGGAAAAGTTTCGGCTGGCACGCGATCGAAGTGGATGGGCACGACTTGAGCGCGCTCGTCAAGGCGTTGGACGAATTCGAAACGGTCAAAGGCAAGCCCACGGTCATCATCGCCAATACCGTGAAGGGCAAAGGCGTTCCGTTCATGGAAGGAAAGGCCGCCTGGCACGGCAAGGCCCCGAACGCCGAGCAGTTGAAAGACGCCTTGGCGCAACTACAAAAGGTATAACGATGCCTGAAATGATCGCCACACGTGACGGGTTCGGCAAAGAGCTTGTCGCCTTAGGCAAACAGAACGAAAGAATCATGATGGTCTCCGCGGACCTGGAGGACGCCACCCGCGCGGAGTACTTCAAGAACGAGTTCCCCGAGAGGTTTTTCAGCGTCGGCATCGCCGAGCAGGACATGGTTGGCATGGCGGCCGGGCTGACCTTCCACGGCTTTATCGCGTTTGTGAATTCCTTCGCGGTCTTCCTGACCAACCGCGCTTATGATCAGCTCCGGATGGATGTTTGTTATAATAATCGCAACGTCAAGGTCGTTTGCTCCCATGCTGGCGTGACCGTCGGTGAGGACGGCGCGTCGGCCCAGTGCCTGGAAGATTTCGCGCTCATGCGCGTGTTGCCTAACATCAAGGTGATTTGTCCGGTGGACGCCAACGAGGCCAGACTGGCGACCCGCGCCATGGTCAAGGAAGATGGCCCCATGTACCTGCGCACGTCCCGCGCGGCACTGCCTGTTCTGACTGGAGAGAACGATCCGTTTGAGATAGGCAAGGCCAAGGTCATGCGTCCGGGCAAGGACGCGGCCGTGATCGCCTGCGGCACTCTGGTGTCCGAAGCCCTGCAGGCCGCCGAGATCCTGAAAAAAGACGGGATCGACCTGCGCGTCATCAACATGCACACGATCAAGCCGATCGACGTGAAAGCGGTTGTGGACGCTGCCAAAGAGACCGGCGCGATCGTCACGGCGGAAGAACACCAGGCCAACGGCGGCCTGGGCAGCGCGGTGGCCGAAGTCCTGGTCCAGAAGCACCCGGTCCCTTTGGAAATGGTGGCGGTCCGTGATTCGTTCGGCGAGACCGGCACCCCCGCGGAACTCCTCAAAAAATATCATCTCAAAGACGTCGACATCGTTGAAGCCGTCAAACGGGCGATCAATCGCAAGAAATAATTTTCCCACCGTTGTTTAATTATGGAGATCCTCTGATGTCCAAATCCAAAATGGAAGTCCTTGCAGATTTAGGCCAGAGCGTCTGGCTTGATTATATCAACCGCCCCATGATTGAAAGCGGCAAACTGAAGGGCCTGATCGACGATGGACTTCGCGGGATGACGTCCAATCCGGCGATCTTCAACCAGGTGATCAGCGCGGGCAAGGATTATGACGAAAAGATCTCGGCGTTGAGCGGCCAGGGAAAGTCTCCTTTTGATATCTATGACGAGATCACCATTGCCGACATCCAGGACGCCTGCGATCTGTTCAAGCCGGTTCACGAAAAGACCAAGGGGCTGGACGGATATGTGAGTCTGGAGATCAATCCGTTGCTCGCCAACGATGCCAAGGCCTCGATCGATGAGGGCCTGCGGCTTTTCAAAAAGGTCGGCCGGCCGAACGTCATGATCAAGGTCCCGGCCACAGACGCGGGCTTTCCTGTCGTTGAGGAGCTTTTGTCCAACGGCGTCAACGTGAACGTCACGCTGATTTTTTCCATGCTGCAGTACATGGACACGGCCGAGGCCTTCATCACCGGCCTGGATCGTTTTGCGGCAAAATCCGGGGATGTGAGCCGTGTTGCATCCGTGGCGAGCGTGTTTGTCAGCCGCACGGACACCCTGATTGATAAAATATTGGACGACAAAATGGTCGATTCCACCAAAGACAAACTTCTGCCCCTGCAGGGGCAGGCCGCCGTCGCCAATTGCCGTTTGATTTATGAGAAATCAAAGGAAATGGCCGAAGACGAACGATTCCAGACTCTCGCGGCCAAAGGCGCCCGCTGGCAACGCGTGCTCTGGGGTTCCACGTCCACGAAAAATCCGCAGTATCCGGACGTCAAATACGTGGCGGAATTGATCGCCCCGGACACCGTTAACACCGTTCCCGAAAAAACCCTGATGGCGTTTCTCGATCACGGAGAGGCCAAGCTTGCCCTTCAGGGCAGCGTCGAGGACGCCCGCGCCGTTTTTGAGGCGCTGGGAGAATTCGGCATTTCGATCGACGACGCCTGCCGTCAGCTTTTGGAAGAGGGGCTCAAGGCGTTTGACACGTCGTTCGAGGACCTCCTCAAGGCCATCGAAGCCAAAGCCAAACAGCTTAGCGGGAAAGCTTAACGGTATCCCCAAAACTTATGCCGACCGGCACAGAACCTGTTCATCATATTCAGCGTCCGGATTGGCTCCGGACGTCAAAGAACGACCCTCGCGGCTACATCCAGCCCGAATCCCTCAAAGAACTCTGGTTCCATACCGGCACGATCTGCAACTTGAGCTGTCCGTTTTGTCTGGAGGGTTCCAAACCCGGGGACGACCGTTTGAACAGGATCGCGTTCGAGGACGCCCGGCCATTCATGGACGAAGCGGTCCGGCTGGGTGTCGAAAAATTTTCGTTCACCGGCGGAGAGCCGTTTGTGGTGAAGGATTTCGTGAGGATACTGGATTACGCGCTGGACCTGCGGCCCTGCCTGGTGCTGACCAACGGCACTGATCCTCTCCGGACCCGCCTTTCTGAAATTGTGCCGTTCTTACAAAAGCCGCACCCGCTCAATTTTCGGGTCAGCATCGATTATCCGGATGAGGCCAGGCATGATGCCGGGCGCGGGAAGGGGAATTTTGCCCAGGCTGCGGCGAGCTTGAAAGAGCTTTACATTGCGGGATTCGGCGTGTCCATCGCCCGCCAGAGACTGCCCGGGGAAAACGTGAAAGAAGGAGACGCCGCGTATCAGCCTCTTATTCAGAAAGCCGGCCTGCCGGAGGAGACCCGGATCGTCAGCTTCCCGGATTTTTTTCTTCCCCAAGCGAATGTCAGGACCCCGGAGATCACCGAAAACTGCATGACCGCCTATCAGGCCGAAGAAGCCCGCCGGAAATTCATGTGCAGCTACAGCAAGATGGTGGTCAAACGCGAAGGGCAGATGCGCGTCTATGCCTGCACCCTGGTGGACGACGATCCGGATTACGATCTTGGGCGCACCCTCACCGGCAGCATGAAGGTCCGGGTCATGCTCAAACACCACCGTTGTTATTCCTGCTTCTCCCAGGGCGCGTCCTGCAGCGAGATGTGAGTCCCGCGATTCCCGGCCTTCGGGGTGGCGGGATAAAATTCCTTGTTTTTGTTCCCTGCCCTTTTCGGGAATTGTTATAATGACAATGCCCTGACCGCCAAAAGGAGGAAGAGTTTTGCTGAACCCCTGGACCGGCATTGCCCAGCTTTCAAAGTCCGAAACCTGCGAACTTCAGAATCAAAAGCTCAGCCGTTTCATCACGCGCTACCTTTATCCGTTCAGTCCGCATTACCGCAGCCTTTTCGACAAGAACAAAATCGATCCTCGCTCCATCCGCACCGTGGATGATCTCCGGCGGATCCCATTCACATCCAAGCTCGACTTTATCCAGCCGGACAACCCCCAGCGATTCCGGGATTTTATCCTTCAGCCCGATCAGGAAAAGATCCGCGGGGCATGGCCTTTGCAGGACCTTCTGCGGCTCAAGGCCATGTCCATGATTAACGGCAAGGAGTTTGTCCGTGACCGGCTGGAGCGTGAATTTCACCCGTGTTTCATTACGTTCACCACCGGCACCACCAACCGGCCGGTCCCGTATGTTTATTCCGGCCATGACATCAGGAACCTTCATCTTTCCGGGTCCCGGATGCTGGACCTGTTCAATATTCCGCGCAGCCAGAACATCGTGAACATGTTCCCGTATGCCCCGCACCTGGCGTTCTGGCAGGTTGTGTTCGGCGGATTGTCGTCCTGCGCCCTGGTGTTGAGCACCGGCGGCGGAAAGGTCTTGGGGACCGAAGGCCAGATCGGGGTCTTGGAAAAGATGAGGCCCGCGGTGGTCCTGGGCGTTCCCAGTTACGTGTATCACGTCCTGCGGATGGCCCAGGAAAAGGGTATCCGGATGGAGTATGTGAAGAAGATCGTCCTGGGAGCGTCCCGCGTGTCCATGGCGTTCAAGCTCAAGCTCGCCGAGCTCTTGACATCCATGGGCGCGCAGGAGGTCTCCGTCTTCGGTACCTACGGGTTTACCGAAGCGCGTTCGGCCTGGGCGGAATGCCCGACGGTCAATGACATATCCAGCGGGTATCACCTGTATTCCGACAAAGAGATATTTGAGGTCATCGATCCCAAAACCGGCGAACCGGTCGGGGAAGGGGGCGACGGGGAGATCGTCTACACGTCTATCGACTCCCGCGGCAGCAGCGTGTTGCGTTACCGCACGGGTGATTTCGTGAAGGGCGGCATAGGGTATGGGGCGTGCCCGCATTGCGGGCGGACCGTTCCCCGCTTGTCGAGCGACATCACCCGTTTGAGCGACGTGAAAGACCTGCGGATGTCCAAGGTCAAGGGCACACTCATCGATCTCAACCATTTTTCCCAGATCCTCACGGACTTCCCGGAGATCGACGAATGGCAGGTGGAGATCCGCAAGAAAAACAACGATCCCTTTGAAATCGATGAGCTGGTGGTTTATATTGCTTGCAGGGAGGGGGTCAACCGGGGTATCCTGGAAGAGGCGGTGAAGAGGAGTCTGTCTTCCATGGAAGTGACCCCTAACGCCGTCGTGTTCCTGCCGTTGGCCGAGATGATCAAACGGCTCGAGCTGGAGACCGCCAATAAAGAGAAACGAATTCTGGATGTCCGGCCTAAAGATTAGCCTGCTTGCCGTATTTTTGATGTCGTCCGTTGCCATCCCGGCGTTTGCGACAGTCCAGCCGACGGACGAACAGTTGACCGAGACCGCGCACCTGGTCGTGATCGCGCAGGTGACGGACGTTGATACCCCTGAAGCTCAGGGGGCCGTGGGATGGGGCCAGGTTAGCATCCGTATCGAAACGGTCTTGAAGGGGGAGTCAGACACGAAGACCTTGTCTTTTTCGCATTATTTCAGCGATGCCGGGAAGGGGAATTATTCAAGGGCGGAATGGCTGGCGTTTTGGGGAAAGATCAGAGACACACATGCGAAAGTGAAATTTTTTTTGTTCAATACGGACATGGATCAGCGTTACGCCGACACCGGGATTAAAGGTTGGATTTTGGCGGACGGCTGGTTTGGGTATGAGGTTTTGAAGAGCCGTTAAGATTTGGCTCCGCCTCTTCCGATAAGGAGATCCTATGGAACGCATCGCGATTGTCAACGGAGTCCGGACGCCCTTTTGCAAAATGGGCACGGCGTTCAATTTTATGAGCGCCCAGGAACTGGGCGCTCTCGCGGCCCGCGAGCTCATCGAGCGTTCCGAGATGGACCCGGGCCTCATTGACGAAGTCATCATCGGCAACGTCGGCCAGCCGCCGGATGCCGCCAACATCGCCCGCGTGATCGCCCTCCTGGCCGGGATCCCCAAGCATGTTCCGGCTTACACCGTGCACCGCAACTGCGCATCGGGCCTGGAATCGGTCGCGACCGCGGCCCTGAAGATCCAGACCGGCGAAGCGTCCTGCCTGCTGGTCGGCGGCACCGAGTCCATGAGCAATATTCCGTATTTTTTTACCAAGGACCTTCAGGAGATTTTGTTCCAATTGTCCCGCGAAAAAGCGCTTTTTCCGAAACTGCGGGTGCTGTCCAAGGTCCGTTTGCCGTTTTTGGCCCCGCGCATCGGTTTGCAGATGGGGTTGACCGATCCGGTCTGCGGGCTCAACATGGGGCAGACCGCCGAGGTTTTGGCCAAGGAATTCGGCATCACGCGCAAAGACCAGGATGAGTTCGCGCTGGCCAGCCATCAGAAGGCGGTCAAGGCGAGAGCGGTTTTGCGCGAAGAGATCGTTCCGGTGATCCCGTCGCCGGCTTACAAGGGCGCTGTTCTCGATGACAACGGCCCGCGTGAAAGCCAGACCATGGAAGCCCTGGCGAAATTGAAGCCCTATTTTGACCGGAATTCCGGTACGGTGACAGCCGGCAATTCCAGTCAGATCACCGATGGGGCTGTGGCTTTGCTTGTGATGAAGGAGAGCCGGGCGAAGGAGATGAACCTGAACCCTCTGGGGTATCTGCGTTCGTTCGCCTTTGCGGGTGTGGAGCCCGACCGCATGGGCATCGGCCCGGCGCACGCCATCCCCAAGGCCTTGAAAAAGGCCGGATTGCGCCTGAACGATATGCAGTCGGTCGAGATCAACGAGGCCTTTGCCGTTCAGGTCCTGTCCTGTCTGCGTCTTTTGGAGTCCGATAAGTTCGCCAAAGATTTCGGTTATGAAGGATACACCGGCGCGATTCCCCGCGATACCCTGAACGTCAACGGCGGGGCGATCGCCCTGGGGCATCCGGTCGGCTCCAGCGGGGCGCGGTTGCTCCTGACCATGCTGAAGCATTTGAAACGGAACAACCTTCAAACCGGTGTGGTGTCGTTGTGCGTCGGCGGCGGACAGGGCGCGGCCGCTGTTCTGGAGGCCCAATAACGATGAGCGTTTTCTACCGGAAAGACGGGCATTTCGGGTTTATCACCTTCGACCTCGCGGATTCCAAAGTGAATCTTCTCACGGCCGACGTCATGAAGCGGCTGGACACGCTTCTGGACGAGATCGCCAAAGACGCCGCCTTGAAAGCGGTGATCATCGAGAGCAAGAAAAAAGACGTGTTCATCGCCGGAGCCGATATCAAGGAGATCGAAGGGATCACGGAGCCCCATGAAGGCGAGCTGAAGGCCCGGTCCGGGCAGAAGATCCTGGATAAACTGGAAGATCTGCGGGTGCCGACGGTGGCGGTGATCGACGGGGTGGCCCTGGGCGGAGGGTGCGAGCTCGTTTTGGCCTGCCGGTACCGTGTTGCGACGTTCAATGAAAAGATCCGGATCGGACTGCCGGAAGTGAATCTGGGGATCCTTCCCGGGTTCGGCGGCACGTACCGCCTGCCCCGGCTGCTGGGGTTGTCGCAAGGGTTGAACATCATCCTGGGCGGCCGGGTGGTCCCGGCCAAGGATGCCCTGAAATTCGGATTGTTGGACCGGCAGTTCCCTCAACAGGGATTGGAGAATCATGTCCGCGCGTTTGCCGGGGAGGTCTCGGACAACGCCGGCCGCAGCAGCCATATTCGGCCCCGCAAACTGAAACTTCCGCAGAAAATTCTTGATCGCACGGTCGTCGGCCATGCCATTGTTTTCCGCGAAGCCCGGAAGAATGTTCTCAAACAGTCAAAAGGTTTTTACCCGTCGCCGCTGAAGGCCCTGGACGTCATTGAGAAGACGCTGTATATGAACAGGGACAGCGGCATGCGGCTTGAGGCCAAGGCGTTCGGGGACTTGTCCGTCACGCCGGTTTGCAAAAATCTCATTCATGTTTTTTATCTGTCCGAGAAATACAAGAAGCTGTCCATCCCCGGCGGAGAGACGATTTCATCCCCGGAGATCAAAAGATGCTCGGTGCTCGGCGCCGGGGTCATGGGCGGAGGGATCGCGCAGTTGTTGAGCCAGAACGGGATCCTGGTCCGGTTGAAAGACATCAACCATGACGCAGTGGCCAAGGGATTGCAGGCGGCGGCAAAATTGTTCCGGCAGGCCGTCAAACGCCGCCGTCTCTCCAGGGCCCAGGCCGCGGCCCGGATGGCGAGGATCTCTCCGACAACGGAATATTCGGGCCTGGGGACAACGGATTGCGTGATCGAGGCGGTTGTCGAGAACCTGGATGTGAAGAAGGCGGTGTTCCAGCAAGTCAGCGCGCTGATCCCCCCGCAGGCGATCTTTTGCACCAACACGTCCGCGCTGTCCGTGACGGCCATGGCCGAGGCGGCGCGCGATCCGTCCCGCGTGATCGGATTCCATTTTTTCAATCCCGTCCACCGGATGCCGCTTGTTGAGATCATTATGACGAGGCATACGTCGCCGGCAACCGCGGCCGGCGCCCTGCAGTTGGCCAAACGGCTGGGCAAGACGCCCATCCTTGTCCAGGACGCCCCGGGGTTCCTGGTGAACCGAATCCTGCTGGCCTATATCAACGAAGCCGGACGGTTATTGGAAGAGGGGGTCCCTGCCGCGGTTGTGGACAAGATGATGACGGATTTCGGCATGCCCATGGGGCCGTTCCTGCTGTCCGACGAAGTGGGGACGGACATCGGCGTCAAGGTCCTGCACATTCTGGAGGCGGGACTGGGGGAGAGGTTCAAACCCGTCGGTATTTTTGAGAAAGTTTTTGAAAAGAAATTGCTCGGCAAGAAATCGGGGAAGGGTTTTTATATCCATTCCAAACATGCGGTCCCCAACCCGGACATCCCCGGCCTGGTGGGGAAGCCCATGCGCGGGCAGATGACCATTCAGGATTACCAGAAATGCCGGGACCGGATGGTGTATACCATGATCAACGAGGCGGCACGTTGCCTGGAGGACAAGGTTGTGGACGAGCCGGCCGCGGTGGACGTGGGCATGATCATGGGCACGGGGTTCCCTCCGTTCCGGGGAGGATTGATGCGTTACGCGGACCAGGTGGGGATCGGGAATGTGGTCGATGCCCTTGCTCAATTCGAGAAAGAATTCCAGGCCGACCGTTTCAGGCCTTGCCGGTATCTTCTTGACCTCAAGGACCAACAAAAAGGATTCTATCGATGAGCCAGCCCGTTCAACAGCCCCCTGTCACAGACATCCGCCAGAAAAAAAAGAGGCAGCTCCGTTGGATCTGGACGGGGATCATCGTGGGCTCGCTGCTCATTGTCCTGGCGTTTCTCAATACCATCAAGGTCTTTCCGAAAGCAGAGTATGTCAATCCCCAGTTCGGGATCAGTTTTACGTATCCGGCTTATTGGAAGCGTGAGGACAACCATTCCAGCGGGGCCCTTGTCCTGCTCAACGCCCCGCTGCAGAGCGCCATGGACCCATTTTCGGAAAGTTTCAATATCGTGGTCCACGATTACTTCGGGCAAACGACCACCTTGAGTAAATTTACCAAACAAGTGGTTGACGGGATGTCCAGCACGATGTGGAAGGGGATGGTCAAGGTCCTCGAATCCAAGAAAACCCGCCTGGGAGGGTTGCCGGCGCACCGGCTTGTTTTTGAAATGAGGACGAAGGAGCTGAGCGTTAAGACCCTGCAGGTGTGGACGGTTGTCGGCGGGCAGAGGGTTTTTTTTCTCACTTATATGGCGGCTGTCAAAGATTTCGATAATTATAAGCCGGAGATCGATACCATCTTGAAAACCTTCCAGTTCCGGTGACGGATGCCGGCGTCGCAGATCCCCATCGTTTGACTCACCCCGCGGTGTGACCTCCTATGAAGCAGAATGATTCCTTGCCGACGGTCGCTGTGCCCTTGCGCGCGGCGCCTCTGTGCCCGGTCTTCGGGCAGTGCGGCGGTTGCCAGCACCAGGACATCCCTTACTCCGAGGAATTGGTGATGAAGGAGATGTCTTTGCGGAGGATGTTTCGGGACGCTTTGGGGGTTGGGGAAGAGGTCTTTGATCCCATCGTCCCGTCTCCGAAGGAATATCATTACCGCCACCGCGTGGACTTGCGTCTTCTGCGCACGAAAAGCGGGGAGATCTTTATCGGGTTTACGCCGGAAGGAAAACCGAACGTGGTGCCGATCCAGGCCTGCCCCATCTCTATGCCGGCTGTTTCCGATTCGATCCCGCGCGTCAAGGAGGAAGCCGTCGGCAAACTCAAGGAAAAACACCGCAACGCCAATCTGGTCGTCCGCACCGGCGATGACGGGCGGGTGCTCTGGGGCGGCGTCGGGCGGAGATCCTTGCGGCTGGAGGAAGCGGATTATCTCTGGACCGAGGTGGAAGGCCGGCGGATCCATTTTTCGCTGGACACGTTTTTCCAGGCCAATTTGTCCATCCTGCCGGCGCTCATGGACAATATCCGTTCTTTGGCGGTCCTGGATCATGAAACCGTGTTGCTTGATCTCTACGGGGGAGTCGGGCTGTTCGGCGTTGTTTTTCATCCGGCGGTAAAGAAAACCATCCTGATCGAGAGCGACGTTCATTCCGTCCGCCTTGCCCAGCACAACAAGGGATTCCACCACATGGACGGATTTGAGGTCGTCCAGGGCCGAGTGGAGGAGGCCCTGCCTTCGGCCCTTGCCGCGCTCTCCGGGGAGAAGATCACGGCCATGATCGATCCGCCGCGGGCCGGATTGTCGGAAACCGCTCTGGAATGCGTGGCTTCATCAGCGGGGCTCAACCGGTTGTTGTATCTGTCCTGCCATCCGGAGACCTTGGTGAGAGACCTGGCGGGGTTTTGTGCTCGGGGCTGGACAATGTCCCGGGTGATTCCTTTTGACTTCTTTCCAAAGACCAGGCATTTGGAAACGCTCGTTTTATTGAGGAGGTAAAGAAATGAAGTCTGAAAAAAATCCTTATGAAAAACAGATTTTTGTCTGCACCAATGACCGCAAGGGCGAAAAGCCCAGTTGCGGTGACCAGCAGGGCGAGGCCATTTTTACAGAACTCCGCCGCATCGCTAAGGAGCGGGGACTGCATCCGCGCATCCGGGTGGCCCAGGCCAAGTGCCTGGGATATTGCAGCCAGGGATGCAATGTCATGGCTTACCCGGACAATGTCTGGCACAGCGGTGTCACTCTGGCCGATGTTCCGGCCCTTGCGGAAAAGTATTTGTCCCCAGCATCTTAGAGCACTCTTGGCCCCCCGGGTCTTTGCAAAATTCCAACCCGGCTGTTGATTTTTATCCAGGGCCCTTTTATACTTAAGTTAAGAGTGATGTAATCCTCTATCTTTTAAGAAGATACAATAATTCGGCGTCTCATCCGTTTTCGCCGGAGACAGAATGTCAAAAAGAAGTCTCCGGCTACGTCGGATCCCATCAATCGGGTCCCGAAGACGGATGAACCCGGCGAAGTCCCGCACGGAAGTTGCGGGACGGAGACGGGGCATGTTCAGAGATCCTGGGCTTTAGTCCAGGGATTTCCATTCATCCCGGAGAGGAGATTCCATATGAGCATGTTCGACAAAAGTATCTCGGAGGAGAAGAGGAAGTCTCTCGAATTCGCCGAAGACGCTCGCGAGAGCGAGTGGAAATACCCCAGTTTCGCCCTCAGGCTTTTCCACGGGCTCCCGGACTGGGACCTGATCCTGCCGTTTCCCCAGCAATCTCTTGAAGACAAAAAAGAAGGCGATGTTTTTATCGCCAAATTAGAGAAGGTCCTGCGCGAAAAACTCAACCCGGATGAGGTCGACCGCACCTGCATCATTCCGGATGAGGTCGTCAAGGCCCTCGGGGAGATCGGCGCCTTTGCCATCAAAATCCCCAAAGAGTATGGCGGCCTCGGATTGGGCCAGGTCAATTACAACCGGGCCATCCATCTGGTGGCCAGTTATTGCGGCTCCACAGCCGTGCTGTTGTCCGCGCACCAGAGCATCGGCGTGCCCCAGCCGCTCAAACTTTTCGGCACCGATGAACAGAAGAAAAAATACCTCCCGATGTTCGCCAATGGCACGGTGTCCGCCTTCGCGCTCACCGAACCCGAAGCCGGCTCCGACCCGCGCAACATGACGACGACGGCGACACCGGTTGAGGACGGGAAATATTTTGTTTTAAACGGCGAGAAATTGTGGTGCACCAATGGCCTCATCGCCGGCGTCCTCGTTGTCATGGCCGTGACCCCTCCGAAGATCGTCCACGGAAAAGAGCGTAAACAGATCACCGCGTTCATCGTGGAGACCAACACCCCCGGCGTCGAGGTCGTCCACCGCTGCCAGTTCATGGGGCTGCACGGCATCCAGAACGGCCTGATGCGTTTCCGCGACGTCAAAGTCCCCAAGGAAAACATCATCCTCGGCGAAGGCGAGGGGCTCAAGCTCGCGCTGATGACCCTGAACACCGGGCGGCTGACGCTTCCGGCCGCGTCCACCGGAGTTGGCAAATGGTGTCTGCACGTGGCGCGCAAGTGGTCGGCGCAGAGGGTGCAGTGGGGCACGCGGATCGGCGACCACGAGGCCGTCGCCCTCAAGCTGGGATACATCGCCAGCCACACCTTTGCCATGGACGCGATCAGCTGGCTCACGTCCTCGATGGCG
Organism: Candidatus Omnitrophota bacterium; assembly: GCA_030688425.1. Taxonomy (NCBI): domain Bacteria; kingdom Pseudomonadati; phylum Candidatus Omnitrophota; species Candidatus Omnitrophota bacterium. Next base: position 43,167 of record JAUYIB010000030.1, read on the forward strand.
GATGACAAAAAGAAAGACATCCGTCTGGAGGCGGCCATCGCCAAATATTTCTGCACGGAACACGCCTGGAAGATCGTCAATGAGACCCTGCAGATCCGCGGCGGTCAGGGATATGAAACTTCGGATTCACTGCGCGCCCGCGGGATGATCGGCTGGCCCGTGGAGCGCGTCTTGCGGGACATCCGGATCAACATGATCATCGAGGGCACATCGGAGATCATGCACCTGTTCATCGCCCGCGAGGCGATTGACCCGCACCTGAGCCGGGCCAAGCCGCTGTTGAGCCCGCGCACGCCGCTGGGGGCCAAGATATCGACGGCCCTTTCGCTGTTGAAATATTACGCGTTTTGGTATCCCCGGATGTGGATGCCGTCGTTCCTCTCAGGAAAACCCGGCGCTCTGCCGGAACCTTTGAGAGGCCATATGGCCTATGTCCAGAGGGCGAGCAAGCGCCTGGCCCGGCACACGTTTCACAAAATGGCCAAGTATCAGCAGAAGCTGGAGGCCAAACAGGGCGTCCTGAACCGCATTGTTGACATCGGGACAGACCTGCTGGTGATGGCGGCCTGCTGTTCCTACGCGGATTCCCTGGCCCAGAAGGGGCAGGCGAACGCCGTGGACCTGGCCGATGCCTTTTGCCGGGACGCCCGAACAAGGATCGAGGCAGCCTTCCACGACAACCAGTCGAACCATGACCGGCTTCACGCGGGCAACGCCCGGAAACTTCTGGCCGGGGATTATGTGTGGCTGGAGAATGATATTATCGTCTAAACGACCCCGGCTGCCCCAACCGCTGCGCGGGGCAAATCGGCCGGGGTTAATGGTTTGGCCCTTCTGGGCCAAACCACCCTGAGAGAAGTCGAACGGGTTCGCACGTATGACTTGCGTCGTCCCGCTTTGCGGGCCTTCCGCAAGTCATGTGCTCATTAAATGCCCAAAATTTCTTCCATATTCAACCGGTACGCCATCCTGAAGAAGATCCCTGTTTTTGAGAAGCTGGGATGGATGGAGCTTCAGCGGATCGCCCGCAAGTCCCGGCTTGTCGATTTCAAAAAAGGCGAGATCATCCGCCGGCAGGGCGACCCCCCGGACGCTTTTTACTGTCTGATCTCCGGGCGCGTGCTCGCCTACAAGACAGGCGCCGATGGTGAGAAGCGGGACGTGGATTTCATCCGCCGCGGGATGCATTTCGGCATCATCTCCCTGCTGACCTCCGAGAGCCATTCGTCAACATACGAAGTCGTCAATGATTCGGTCTTGCTGAAGATCGTCAAAAGCGATTTTCTGCTCATCCTCAAATCCATCCCCCAGCTCGGCGTGGAGCTGAGCCAGAGCCTGTCCCGCCGGATCCATAACCAGACCGTTCAGGACAAGGCGCCGTTTGAGAGCAAGATCATTTCGATCTACAGCCCGGTCAAGGGCTCGGGGTGCTCAACGTACGCGGCGAACCTCGCGTTCAGCCTGCACAGGGAAACCAAACGCAAAGTCATCCTGGTGCACATCTCGTCCGAGGCGGAGAGAGAGGCGGCGGGCGAAGGGACGGCCCCCGAGGCCGCGCCGCAGTGGATATCCGCCCCGGTGAAGCTGCGCGATATCATCGGCGATTATGAGCGCATCATCCAGAGCGTGGGCCGGGAAGACAACGGCCTGGACCTGATGCACGTCTCGATCCATCCGGCAGATACCGCCATCGTCCACCAGATCAGCGATTTTGTGACCGCGCTGGTGAACAACTACCGTTTTGTCGTGGTCGATCTCCCGTCGCACATGGATGAGATCGTGATCAAGACCCTGACGCAGAGCGACATCGTCCAATTGGTCACGCCGGTGAGTTATGAGCATTTGAAAACGACCCGGCAGGTCATTTATAAACTCGAAGAGCGGCTCCGGGAGAATTTTCAACACCTGAAGATCCAGGTCATCACCAGCGGCCTTCAGCAAAGCGACCCCTTGTCCGGGACAGACATTAACCAGGAGCTGGATTACCCGGTTTTCATCAAACTGCCGACGCTGGAATCTTCGTTTTTGACGGAACGTGTCGCCGCCAAGGGGCTCTCGATCCTGCTGCCGTCTTCCGACACGGAATACGCCCAGGCCGTGCGGCGCGTGGCGAGGCGGATCGGCGGGGTGCTGGTGGGGCTCGTTCTGGGAGGAGGCGCGGCATTGGGCGTGGCCCACGTCGGAGTCCTGAAGGTCCTGGAGGAGGAAAAGATCCCGATCGACATCGTGGTGGGCAGCAGTATGGGGGCCCTTTTGGGAAGCTTCTGGGCGATTGGGAAAAGCGCGGATGAGCTGGAAGCTCTGGCGAGAGAATTTGAACCCGGGTGGCGGATGTGGAAACTCCATCATCCGATCCTTCCCATCCGGGGACTGGTCGGCGGCGGCGCGATCGCGCGCTGGCTGAAAAAGACCCTGGGCGACAGGACGTTTTTTGACACCCGGGTCCCGCTCAAGATCGTGGCTTACGATCTGGCCCAGCGGCAGGAGCTGGTGATCGAATCGGGAAAGATCATCGACGCTGTCCGCAAGAGCATCGCGATCCCGGGTGTCATCCCGCCGGTCCAGGAGGACGGACGGGTGATCATTGACGGGGGTGTTTTGAACCCCCTGCCCACGAATGTCCTCGTGCAGATGGGGATCAACCGGATCATCGCCGTCAACGTGCTGCAGTCGCCGGCGCATGTCATCAAAGGTTATGAGCTGGAGCAGCAGTTGCTCCAGAGGAATGACCGGGTCCGTTTTTTGCAATCGCCCGGAGAATTCCTCAGCCACCGTTTCCAGAAAGGGCTTGCCAAGATCTTTACCCCGAACATCGCGGACATCATCGTCCGGACCCTCCAGGCCACGGAATACGAAACCGCGATCCGAAGCGCCCAGGCCGCCAACGTGGTGATCCACCCCAATCTCGAGAGCGTGAAGTGGTTTGAGCTTTACAGGGTGGACGACCTGCTCAAGAGCGGGCGGGAGGCGGCGCTGAACGCCCTTAACGAGATCAAGGCCCTGGTCAAGGAATAGGAAGGGTGCCCCGATGACACATATCCTCAACACTCCCGTCGAGAACATCATGACGGACCATCCTATCAAGATCAAAGAGAACGTGCGAGTGGGGATGGTCGCGCATCTGTTGCTGCGTTACCGGATCAACGGCGTGCTGGTGGTCGGCAAGAACAACCAGAACCGCCTGGTGGGCATCTTTACGACCACAGACATGCTTGGCCTCCTGGACGAGGCGTTTTCCCGAAAAGGCAACCTGGCCGAGAATTTGAAGAAAGTGTCCGACACGAGTGTGGGGAAGGTGGCCAGCCGCAGCGTCATCTCGGTTAAGGCCACCGACAAGATCCTCAAGGTCCTCACGGTCATGCACGAGAAAAAAGTTCATACCCTTCCTGTTTTTGACAGGAAAGAACTGGTCGGCGTGATCAGCAAGCACGACCTCCTCGACATCGTCCTCCGGTAATCGTCCCCCGGTCCGCCCGCAGGTTTTTTGTTGCAACACTGTTGCAGTATGCTATACTGCCCCTCGTGAAGAATACCTGCCTTCCGAGAGAATTGCTGCAGCGATGCGGGGACAAGGCCAGCCGCAACCGGACCCTTGTCCTGGACGTCCTGACAAAATCTTCCGGCGCCCTTTCTCCGGTGGATATCCTGTCCCTCCTGCGCCGGGAACACTCCTTCGACAAGGTCACCCTTTATCGGACGCTCGATTATTTGGCCAAAAAGGAAATCCTGCGACGCATCCCCACGCTGCGCGGCGCCGTCCTTTATGAAGTTGCCTGCGAGAAGCATAATCCCCGGCATGTGCACTTTTATTGCCGGGATTGCGGCAGAATGAAGTGCTTGTTAGACCATGAGATCAACGCCGTTCTGGGCCGGATTCAGAAAAAATACCTGAAGGCCGGGGAAGAGGCCGAGCTGAAAGTCGAAGGGCTTTGCGAAAAATGCGAACGTCAACATCAAAGGAGAAAGGGATGAAAGCTGACAATAAGTTGCAATATTTGGTCATAGAGCTGGCCCATCATTTGCCGTATTCCGTGTTCGGCGTAACTGCAGCCCTGATCCTCATCGGATTCTTTTCGTTTGTCGCTACCATCCTGGGTAAGCCGCACATCGAGCCCGAAGCCTATGAAGACCTCTTTCATGTTTTTCATCCGGCCCACGTCCTTTTGAGTTCCGTGACCTCAACGGCGATCTTCTGGAAGAACGAAAAGACCTGGTGGAAAGCTCTTGTGGTCGGGATCCTCGGATCTCTCGTCATCTGCACGCTGAGCGACATCCTGATCCCCTATGTTGGCGGTCTGCTGCTGGGGGTCAAGATGGATCTCCATGTCTGCGTGATCGACACCCCGTCGATCGTTATCCCCTTTGCCGTAACGGGCATGGTGGCGGGGCTGGTGATCGCGGAGTCCATCGAGAGCTCTACGGCCTACACACACGCGGCCCATATTTTTGTCAGCAGCGCCGCCTCCATTGTTTATTTGGTCTCTTTCGGCCTTCATGACTGGGTTCATCAGATCGGCTGGGTCTTCATGATCACGGTTGCGGCTGTGATGATCCCCTGTTGCGCCAGTGATATCGCCTTTCCTATTCTTTGGATCAAGCATCCGACCTGCACCCATAAACATTGATGAAAGGGATGTTATGCCGATGAACGGGCCATCAAAGAAATTGCGTGTCGGGTCCCGGGGAAGCCGCCTGGCGCTTGTCCAGGTGAAGGAGATTTTTGATCTCCTGAAAATGGCGGGCCGGGAAACCGCTTATGAATTGAAGGTCTGCGACACGCGGGGAGACAAGGACAAGGTCACGTCTCTGACGACAAATCCGGCGGACGATTTTTTTACCGACGCCCTGGACCAGGCCCTGTTGAGCGGCGAGATCGACGTTGCCGTTCACAGCGCCAAAGATCTCCCGAAGGACCTGAGGCCGGGGCTGGCCATTTACGCCCTGACGGAGCCCATCGATTCTCGCGATGCGTTTGTCGGCGCGTGCAAATTCGCGGATTTAAAGCCCGGCGCAAGGATCGGCACCAGCAGCCTTGCGCGCCAGCAAGGTATCCACGCCCTGAATCCATCCCTGAAAATCGTCGACCTCCGCGGGACCATCGAGGAGCGACTGCGCCAGATTGACGAGGGAAAGCTGGATGGGATCATCGTCGCGGCCTGCGCCTTGAAACGGCTGGGGCTGGCGGGCCGGATCACGGACATCCTGCCGTTTGACGCGGCCCCTTTGCAGGGACAGCTTGCGGTCACCGGCCGCAAGGGAGAGAAAGATCTGGAATCCGTCTTTGGCCTCTTGGACGTTCGCAAAAAATTTGGCACGGTCACTCTGGTCGGCGCAGGCCCGGGCGATCCGGAGCTGATAACGCTCAAGGCCGTGGCCGCGCTTCAGCAGGCGGACTGCGTCTTTTACGATTTTCTTGTCCACCCGAGTCTCATGGAATACGCTCCGCAGGCCGAAAAATTTTTTGTCGGAAAAAGAAAGGGAGTGCACACGATCCCGCAGGATGAAATTTCGCGACGGTTGAAAGACAAAGCCATGGCCGGCAAGGTGGTTGTGCGGCTCAAAGGCGGAGATCCTCTGATCTTCGCGCGCGGCGCGGAAGAGATTGAATACCTGAGGTCTTTTCATATCAACGTTTCTGTGGTTCCCGGGATCACCTCCGCGACCGGCATCCCGTCCAGTCTCGGCATCCCCCTGACGGCGCGGGGGCTTTCCACATCCGTGGCGTTTGTCCGCGGTCATTCCGAGGAAGAGTATGCCCCCCCGGAGTCTCTTTCCGTCCCCAAAGCGGACACGCTTGTGTTTTTGATGGGGTTGACCCGTCTGGGGCTCATTGTCCGTTCTTTGTTGCAGGCCGGGTGGAAAGAGAAAACGCCGATGGTCATTGTTTCCAAAGGGACCCGGGTCGAGGAGAGGATCGTTCATGGCACGCTGGCCACGATCGAGAGCGAGGCCGCCAAGGCCCAGCCAGAACCTCCGGCGCTGATGGTGGTGGGGGAGGTTGTCAAATTCTGGACACCGGGAGCGGAGAAAGACGAGAACATCCTTTACTTGGGCACGAATCCGGACAAGTACAGGTCTCTGGGACGCGTCATTCACCACCCGATGATAGAGATCTCCGCGGCCGAGATGACGCCGGGATTCGAGAAAAATTTCCGCGACCTGGACAGCTATGACATGATCTTGTTCACCAGCCGTTTTGCCGTCCGGCATTTTTTCAGGATTTTGCAGGAAAAGAAGATCGCCCGGGAAATCGTTCAGCGCAAGGACGTGGCCGCGGTCGGCCGCGACACGGCCCTGGCCCTGGTGCCATTTGGCATCAGGCCGTCCCTGGTGGCTGATGAGGAGACGAGCGAGGGCATGCTGAAGGCTTTGGAAAAGAACTTCGCGCTGGAGGGCAAACGCATCCTGTTTCCCAGGTCCTCACTCCCGAACCCTTATTTAAGGGAAGGGCTGACCCGCTTGGGCAGCCGTGTGGATGAGGTGACGGTTTACCGGAACACCAAGCCCGCGAAACGGCCTTTGCCGCAGGTTCCGATCCAGAAAATTGTCTTCACCAGCCCTTCCACGGTGCGCAATTTCCTTGAAGACCACGGGCCGGTCCCTCCGGACTGGCAGATCCTTGGCAAGGGGCCCAGGACCCTGGAGGCCCTGAAAAAGGAAGGATACACAAACGGGATCGTCGTGGTAGAATAAGGGTTCTTAAAGGGGAAAATATGCAGAACCGTTTCCGAAAATTACGATCAAGCAAGGCCATCCGTGAATTGGTCCGGGAAGTCCGGCTGTCCAAGGACGGGCTGGTCCAGCCGTTTTTTCTTGTGGAGGGAAAGGGGCAGAAGCAGCCCATTCCGTCCATGCCGGGCATTTACCGCTATTCCGCGGACCTGATTGTGCCGGCGGTGGAAAGGTTCGTGAAGGCCGGCGGCAAATCCGGATTGTTTTTTGGGATCACGGACAAGAAAGACGCCCGGGCCAGCGGGTCGTATGATCCCAGCGGCGTTGTCCAGCGCGGGATCCGGGCGATCAAGAAGCATTTCCCGGAATTCGTGGTCGTCACCGACGTTTGCCTGTGCGCCTATACGGATCACGGACATTGCGGGATCATTCACAATAAAAAAATCGACAATGACAAGAGCCTTCCTGTCCTGGCCAGGATGGCGGTCTCGCACGCCGAGGCCGGGGCCGACATCGTGGCGCCGTCGGACATGATGGATTTCCGCGTCGGGGCCATCCGGGAGGGGCTTGAGAAAAACGGGTTTCACGACACGATCCTTTTGTCCTACGCGGTCAAATACGCGTCGTCCTTTTACGGCCCGTTCCGCGAGGCCGCCCACAGCGCTCCGGGGTTCGGAGACCGCAAAACTTATCAGATGGATTTTGCGAACCTTCGCGAATCCCTGAAAGAGGCGAGCCAGGACGTGGCTGAAGGCGCCGACATCGTGATGGTCAAACCGGCCCTGGCATACCTGGACGTGATCAGCCTGTTGCGCCGGAAACTGACCGTGCCGATCGCCGCCTACCATGTGAGCGGGGAATATTCCATGATCAAGGCCGCGGCCAAGAACCAGTGGATCGAGGAAAAGGACGTGGTCATCGAAAGTCTCACCGCGATCAAACGCGCCGGGGCCGATGTTATCATCACTTATTACGCCGAGGATGCCCTGAAATGGATTTGAAGCGTTCCGAGGAATTGTTCAAGCAGGCCCGCGAGGTCATGGTCGGCGGGGTCAACAGCCCGGTCCGGTCTTTCCTCGGTGTGGGGGGGAACCCCCTGGTCATGAAATACGGCAAGGGCGTGATCCTCGTTGACGAGGACCAGAAGGAATACACCGATTACTGCCTGTCCTGGGGCGCGCTAATCCTCGGGCACGCGCACCGCAACGTTGTCCTGGCGGCCAAGAAAACCGCGGAATCCGGGATCAGCTTCGGCACCACGACCAAGTCCGAGATCGACTTGGCCCGTTTTATCACCCGGGCTGTGCCGTCGATCGAGATGATCCGGTTCGTGAACTCCGGCACCGAGGCGACCATGAGCGCCATCCGCCTGGCCCGGGGTTTTACCGGCCGGCCGATGATCGTCAAGTTTGACGGATGTTATCACGGCCATAGCGACGATCTTTTAACCACGGCAGGATCCGGTGTGGCCGGCCTGCCGGAGTCGTCCAGCAACGGCATCCCCCAGAAACACATCGAAAATACGCTCAGTCTTCCCTATAATAATGCGGAAATTCTGGCTAGGACTTTGGAACTACATAAGGATCAAATTGCCTGCGTCATCATCGAGCCGGTCGCCGGGAACATGGGGACGATTGTTCCGGACGCCGGGTTTTTGAAGATATTGAGGGAATTGACGACAAAATACGGGATCCTTCTGATCTTTGACGAGATCATTACGGGTTTCCGTTTCCGGCCGGGATGCGTTCAGGACGAATTCGGGATTGCCCCGGACCTCACCTGCCTGGGAAAGATCATCGGCGGCGGTTTTCCCGTGGGCGCCTACGGCGGCCGCAAGGACATCATGAGCCGTTTGTCTCCCTTGGGGGATGTTTACCAGGCCGGGACCTTTGCCGGCGCGCCGGTCGTGATGAGGGCCGGGATGGCGACCTTAAAGCTTTTGAGCAAGGAGTTCTATCAGACGCTCAACGAGCGCAGCCGTCAATTCGCCGAATCCGCGAATCTGTTTTTTGAGCAAAACAACCTGGAGGCCAGGCTGTCGCATTACGGTCCCATGATGAGTCTGCGGTTTTCTTTAAAACCGGTGAACGATTACAAATCCGCTCAAGCCGCGTCCAATGGGAAAGAATACGCCCGGGTGTTCCATCATCTGCTCAAAGCCGGCATTTACTGGCCTCCGGCGGACCTGGAGACATTTTTCATCTCGGGCTTGCATAAGAAGAAGGATTTAGATACTTTATTAGAGGAGTTGAAAGCATTTTTCCTGCCCGAAAGGCAGGCGCCCGTCACTCGAAAGGAGCTGGACAAATGTTCAAGATGATGAAGAATTCTTTCATGCCGATGCTGCTTGTGGGGTGCTTGATGAGCGCGGCCGGATGCGTTCCCCTTATTCTGGGAGCGGCGGCCGGGGCCGGCGGATACGCTTACGTCCGGGGGATCCTGGTCAAGCAATACGAAGTTCCCGCCGATCAAGTCCATAAAGCCGGCCTGCAGGGCCTCAAGAGCCTGAATCTGGACATCAAATATGACAAGGGCGACCGGCTTTCCGCCAAGATCCGGTCTGAATTTTCCGATGGGAAGGATATCAAGATTGACATCAACGCGATCACCGAGAAATCCGCGCAGATGAAGATCCGCGTGGGCATGATCGGCGATAAATTGCGTTCGGAAATGGTCCTGACCGCCATCGAGAAATATCTCTAATGACGGCTTGACTTGCGGAACGAGAGTGAACGCAAGTCAATGCCGGAATTAGTCCCGGCGCTTTGCCTCGCGAAGCGATGGAGGCAGCCGGGAAACCGCAGGCCCTTCCATAAATGCTTTCATGATCACCTTTTTGCGGGCCATGGTTTTCGTCCTGAGCCTGGCGTCCGGAGCGCTGGCTGATGCCCAGTCTGTGCCGTCCGCGCCGGCTGCGCAAGCGGATCTCTATTCTGCGGAATCTTCCTCTCAGGAAAGCAGCAAACTTCAGCGCCTTCAGGAAATCAAGGAAGCCGTCCTCCGGTTCGGCCCTTGGGCGCTGGCCGTCTACATCCTCTTGTACGCCGCCAATACCGTCAGCATTTTTCCTCCGATCGTCTTCATGTCCCTGTCCGCCGGTTTTATTTTCGGGGTTTTCTGGGGGGCTGTCGGGATCATGGCGGGATCTTTCCTAGGGACGAGCCTGACCTTCCTGATCAGCCGTTTGATCGGGCGCAGGTTTGTGGAAAAACTGGCCCGCGGCAAGGGCAGGGATTTTGAGGACCAGCTGAATAAAAACGGGTTCGCCGCGATTCTATTCATACGCTTGATCCCTTTGATCCCCTGGGAGATCGTCAATTATGTTTCAGGGCTGTCCAAGATCCGTTACCGGGATTATGTCTTTGGGACGCTGATCGGCATCTTCCCGGCGGTCCTGGTCCAGACGTTTTTTTCCGACCAGGTGTCCAGCTTCCGCTGGAATAATCCCTGGCTTTGGGCGGCCTTGGCGGGATTTCTTTTGCTGGGGTCAGCCGCCACCATTTATTTGAAGGTCCAGTCCGCGAGGACGAAAAGAAAAGAACTTCCGGGAGGAGGATCCCATGTCAACGCTTGAAAGCCGCGTTGTCCGCGGCAAAGTCGCGGAATATTACGGCCGGGTTTTGAAATCCAGGAAAGATTTGAAGACCAGCGCCTGCTGCAGTCTGGAAAAACTGCCGGCCTACGTGCAGGAACCGCTCAAACTCATTGAAGACGAAATTCAGAACAAATACTACGGCTGCGGAACGCCGTTTCCCTTTGTGATAAAGGGCATGAAGGTCCTGGACCTGGGCTGCGGCACGGGCCGGGACTGTTTTGTCTTGTCCTGTCTGGCCGGGCAGGAGGGCGAGGTCGTCGGCGTGGACATGACGGACGAGCAGCTGGAGATCGCCAACCGCTATCTGCCGGTCCAGATGCGGAAATTCGGGTATGCCCGGCCCAACACGGCTTTTAAGAAAGGGTATATCGAGGACCTGCGGGGCATCGGCCTGCCGGACAATCATTTCGATATCGTTGTTTCCAACTGTGTGGTGAATCTGTCCCCGGACAAGGATGCGGTGCTGCGCGAAGTTTACCGCGTGCTGAAGAAGGGGGGGGAGTTTTTCTTCTCCGACGTTTATTGCGACCGCCGGCTTCCGGCCTGGGCCAAGGAAGATCCGGTCCTTCTGGGGGAATGCCTTGGCGGCGCGTTGTACTGGAAAGATTTTGAGCGGCTCGCGAAAAAGGCCGGGTTTCGTGACCCGAGGGTTTTTGTTTCGTCCAAGATCGGCCTGTTCGACCCGGAAACGATCGCGAAAGTCGGGTTTGCCAATTTCCAATCCAGGACGTATCGTTTGTTCAAGATCCCTGAACTGGAAGACGCCTGCGAGGACTACGGGCAGACAGCCGTGTATCAGGGCACTGTCCAAGAAACCCCTTTCCGCTTTATTCTGGATGACCACCATGTCTTTGAGGCCGGGAAACCGATGCTCGTCTGCGCCAACACGGCGGACATGCTGCTGAAGACGCGTTTCCGGGACCATTTCCAGGTGGCCGGCGATTTGTCGCGGCATTTCGGGCTCTTCAAAGCCTGCGGCAACCCTTCGCTTGCTGACACGGAAAGTCCTTCGCAGGGGGGATGTTGCTGATGCGCCGCTGGCTCCAGGGCAGGTACTTATTGGCGTGGTTGCTCCTTCTGACGGACCTGGGCTTCATCCTGCTGGATATTGGTTATCACAGAACACCTTGGATTACATTTCATTTCTATTGTATTGGAACGGACCGGGGCTACGCGGAGGTGTTCCAGTATGTTAAAGAATTCTGGCTGATCATTCTGTTCGTCCTTCTTTCCTTCAACACACGGTTCAGGATCTATGTTTTATGGGCAGGGCTGTTTTCTTATTTTCTCATCGATGATGCCCTCTGTATCCACGAGTCCTTGGGCAGGATCATGGCGGATTTTTTTCAATTTGTTCCCGCGTTCGGGTTGCGCGCCAAGGACTTCGGAGAGCTGATCGTGAGTGCGTCCGTGGGGCTGGTGTTCGTCCTGGGGATGGGGCGCTGGTATCTCCACTGTCATGACAGCCTGCACCGGAAGATCAATGACGATTTGTTGAAATTCTTATTGGCTCTCGGTTTTTGCGGCATTGTTTTTGACATGCTCCATCTCGTTCTCCAAAAAACGTCCTGGGAAGCCCCATTCAGCATTTTGGAAGACGGCGGCGAGATGGTTGTGATGAGCTTGATCCTGTGGTATGTTTTTCGGCTCCATGAAGACCGAGAGGCGGGGAGGGCCCGTGCTTGACATCATTGTCCCCGTTTATAATGAGGAAAAAGTTTTGCTGGGCCGTTCACAATATTTTTCCCGGCTCGGCAGGGAATGCTCTTTGATTTTTGTGGATGGAGAGAGTACGGACCGCACGGTGGATGTGGCGGCGGGATACGGCCGGGTCATCCGCAGCCGGCGGGGCCGGGGAGCCCAGAAGAACGTCGGCGCCGAGGCCGCGCTGGCCGATCATCTTTTTTTTCTTCACGTTGACACGGATGTGTCCCTGGAAACTTTGAGGAAGGTCCGGCAGGCCTTTGACGGCGGGGCCGAGGCCGGATGTTTGACCATGAGGATCGACCGGCGCGGGGCCGCATTTTCTTTTTTTGAATGGCTTGTGAATGTCCGGGCGAAGCGCCTCGGTATTATCGACGGGGATTTGGGGATGTTTCTCACCAGGGACGTCTGGCGCCGGGCCGGCGGATTCGATCCTGTGCCGATCATGGAAGATATCTTCTTTTCGCGAAAATTGAGACGGATCGCCAAGCCCGTTGTTCTGGAGGATTTCATTCTTGTGTCCGCCCGCCGGTGGTCTGAAGAGGGATTCTGGAGAACACTGCTCCGGTATGGGCAAACTTACTGGAACTCTGGACGAAATCCGGTGTCTTTCGGGATCAGGTAAATTTCCCGGAGGGCAAGAAGAGGATAAGACGATGACACTCACCAAGGCGAGCCGCTCGCCCGTCAGACCCAAAAACAATTTTCTGGTTTTCGGTCAGCCCTTGATCGAGAACGAGGACATCCGGGAAGTGACGGCGACGTTGCGTTCGGGGTGGGTCGGCGCCGGTCCCCAGGTCCGTCGTTTCGAAGAGATGTTCCGGCATTACAAGGGGAGCCGGCACACGGTCGGCCTCAATTCCTGCACCGCGGCCATTCATTTGTCGCTTCTGGCGGCCGGCATCGCCCCCGGGGATGAAGTGATCTCCACCCCGATGACGTTTTGCGCCACCATCAACGCGATCATCCACAGCGGGGCGCGACCCGTCCTGGCGGACTGCGAGCCGGACAGCATGAACATCAGCCCTGCCGAGATTGAATCGAAGGTCACGCCGAAAACACGGGCGATCCTAATTGTCCATTTCGCCGGCAGGCCCTGCGATATGGACGCGGTCATGACGATCGCCCGGAAGCGCCGTTTGTCCGTGATCGAGGACTGCGCGCACGCCATTGAGGCCGAATTCCACGGAAAAAAGTCCGGCACGTTCGGAGACACGGGGTGCTTCAGCTTTTACGCGACGAAAAGCATTGTGACCGGGGACGGCGGAATGGCCGTGACCGATAATGAGGAATGGGCGCGGAAAATCCGAACCCTGTCCTTGCAGGGCATGGACAAGGACGCCTGGAAGCGGTTCGACGGCGAAGGGGGAGACCATTACCAGGTTGTCGAATGCGGATATAAATACAACATGACGGACATTATGGCCGCCCTCGCGATCCCTCAATTGAAACGGCTCGAGGAGAGGTGGAAACGGCGCGCAGAGATTTGGCAGAGGTACCAGGAGGCCTTTGCAGATATTCCCATCGCCACCCCGAAACCACCGGATCCCGACACACGGCACGCGTATCATCTGTATCCCGTTTTGATCGATGAGCGAACTTCAGGATTGACGCGGGACGAGTTCCGAGCGGCCATGGCCAGGGAAAACATCGGCGTCGGGGTCCATTATCGGAGTGCGCCCGAGCATCCTTTGTATCAAAAAAAATTGGGCTGGAAACCGCAGGATTATCCGAACGCCTGCCGGATCGGCCGGCAGACCGTCAGCCTTCCGTTGTCGGCCAGGCTGACCGACGAGGACGCGGCCGACGTCATTCAAGCCGTAAGAAAGATCATCAAATCCCGGGGAGATTGTTGACCGGTGGGAGCGTTGAGACCTGAACCTGAGCGGACAGCCCTGGTAATCTTCGCGCGCGAGCCGCGTCCGGGACAGGTCAAAACCCGTCTGCTGGAGCGATTGTCCATCCGGCAGGTCGACGCGTTATACAAGGCCTTTGTTCTCGATGTTTGCGGGATCGCGCGGAACGCGCGGTGTGATACCCGGCTGATTTTTTACGCGGGGGCTCCGGGGCGTCCATTTTTTTTGGGGCGTTTCCGAAAGGATTTTACTCTTCGCCGCCAATCCGGCCGCACGCTGGGAGACCGGATGGCGTCGGCTTTCCGCTTTTGTTTCCGGCGGGGGTTCGGCCGGGTTGTCCTGATCGGAACAGATTGCCTGACGATCACGGCGCGGGACATCGAGAAGGCTTTCCGCAACCTGGAAAATTCCGACTGTGTCCTGGGCCCCAGCCGGGACGGCGGGTATTATCTGATCGGACTGCGGGCGCCGGTTCCGGAGCTGTTTCGCGGAATGGTCTGGGGGACGGGAGAGGTTCTGGCCAAGAGTTTAGAAAAACTGCGCAAGGAGAAGAAGGCGTGCGCACTCCTGGGCGTGAAGTCTGATATCGACACGGGCAGAGATCTGGAGCGTTACCAACGTCAGCTGCCCCGGGGCAGGACAACGTCCACCGGCAGATTGCTTTTCAGGATGCCATTGGCTTTTTAAAGCGGAGAGATGGTATACTTCTCCAGGCATAGTAAAGCGAGTCAACAAGGAGAACATCATGCAGAACGGTGACACCGTATCCCAGCGTCCCTGGGGGCATTACATCAAGTTGTATCAGGAATCGGGGGTTTGGGTCAAGCGGGTCGAGGTCAAGCCCGGCCAGCGGCTCAGCCTTCAAAAACATGAGCACCGTTCCGAGAAATGGATCGTCGTCTCCGGCCAGGGCATTGCCGTCATGGACGGGCAGGACATCCCCTTGAGCGCCGGGTCCATCCTGGACGTTCCCCTCGGGGCCGTCCACCGGATAGGCAATACAGGCAAAGATATCCTTGTGTTTATTGAAGTGGCCTGCGGGAAGCATCTCTCCGAAGAAGACATCATCCGCTTTCAGGACGACTACGACAGAAAAGACAACCGCTGATTCGGATTACTGCTTTCGAAGGTGGGAAGGCAGGATGCGGAGAAGCTGGCGGTACTTGTTGATCGTCCGGCGGGCGATGTCCACGCCTTTCCCCTTGAAGTGATCCTGAATGTCCTGGTCCGACAAGGGCCGGGCTTTGTCCTCGTTTTCGACCAAATCTCTGATCTCTTCCTTGATTCCCCGGCTGCAGGAGGGTTCTGTTGAGGTCGGCCCGTGCGGATTGCCGACGGCCTGCGAGAAAAAGAATTTGAGGGGAAACAATCCCTGCGGGGTATCGATGTATTTTTGGTTGATCGCCCGGCTGATGGTGGACTCGTTGCGGTCCAGGGCCTGGGCGGCGTCCTTGAGGGACATGGGGACCAGAGACGTGTGCCCCTTTTCAAAAAATTCTTTCTGCCTTTCAACCACGAATTTGGCGATTTCCTGGATGGTCTGTCCCCGCTGTTCGATGCTGCGCATGAAAAGGACGGCGTTCTTGAGTTTTTCCTGGATGAATTCTTTTTCCGCCGGCAGGAGCTTCTGGTTTTTCAGCATATTTTTGTAGGTGACGTTGATCCTCAACCGTGGCACCGCGTCCTTGTTCATGATGGTCTGGTAGCGGCCGTCCGGGCCTTTTGTGACGACTACGTCGGGTTTGATATAAATGTTGGAAGGGACGGGGCGGTAATTTCTGGCCGGTTTGGGGTCCAGGAGGGCGATCATCCGGCCGGCTTCCTTGATCTCCTCAACAGGGACGCCGAGTTCACGGGCGATCAGGGCATATTTTTTATGTCCCATTTCGGTGAGGAACCGTTCGATGATCTGGACGGCCAGGCGGCTGTGCCCGTTCAGTTTTTCGCCGGCCTGGGACAACAGGCATTCCTTCAGGTCCCGGGACGCGATGCCCTGCGGATCAAATTTTCGGATGGCCCCGAGGACGGCCTCAATCCGGGAGAGGCCGGTCACGCCGGCGGCCCTGGCAATTTCTTCTGTTGTGACCGTGAGATACCCGTCTTCATCGATATTGCCGATGACGAATTCCCCGATCTTCAAATCGACCGGGTCGGAAAATTCGAACCGGAATTGTTTTAAAAGATGCTCTTCAAGGGTTTCCTGGATTTTCAGGCCGGTGTTTTCTTCTGCCTCCTCTTCCATGTCCTCGGATCTTTGGCGGGAGTTGGAGGCTTTCAGAAGGTTTTCAAGGTCGCGTTTGAGCTGTGATTCTGCGGAAGGAGAGAGTTCTTTGGGCTGGTCCTCATCAATCTCCAGGAGAGGATTGCTCTGGAGTTCCTGCTCCACGGCTATTGTCAGGTCCATGATCGGCAGGAGAAGAACCTCAATGGATTGCTGCATGGTCGGAGCCAAAAATTGCCTTTGGCCTGTCTGGGTGGTCATTTTCATATGCAAGAAGTATACCATACCCGGGATTTTGAGACAAATGAGGCTTTTAAGGATGCTACCTGTAAATACCCGGTGCGGTGATAAAAATAGACATGACGTAAATCGGTGTTATAATAGAGTTTTCCTGAATGTCCTGCTTTGTCCAGGACAGACGTGTCCAATCTTTTAAACATTCGTACAGAATCACTCAAGACAGCACCTACCCGGTAAGATCGACATAAGACCTATAAGATGTTAATTTGGAATAAGTTGCAACTCTTGGAAAATTGATTAACGTGTCAAGGTGAAAGTGGCACAGAGCTTGCTGCTATGAGAGCATAGCGGAATAGCTGAAATCCAAGGGAGCGGCTTGATTTTATAGTGTGAAGGTAAGGAGGGCGCAGTGAACAAGCGATTGACAATTACAGAGGTTGCCGACATTGTCGGGATCAGTCCCAAGACTCTCACGCGCTGGGAAAAGCTTGGCAAGATCCGCAAGCCCAAGCGGGATTGGCGGGGATGGCGGGTTTATGAGGAAGGGGATCTTTCAGAAATTAAGAAATTTCACGACACATTGATTGAAGTATAAACGCGAATCATGAATTATTTTAAGGAGAGTGCGACATGATGAATTGCAGATTGAGGATTTTGTTGGCGGCTGTGCTGGCGGCGGGGACATGGCAAGGAGCCGGTCCCGTGGCATTGGCGCAGAATTTTGCGGACATGGAAGAACAATCGGTTGCCGATGAGCAGACCCAGGCCCCACAGGCAGCAGAGGGCGCCCAGCCGGCCGAGGTTGTTCATATCGATCCGGTGAGCGATGAAAATTTGAAAGCCGTTGTGGACATGACCAAGGAATCGGCCCTGACCGCGGATGAGGCCGAGCGCTACACCCTTGGGCCGACCGACGTCATTGAAGTAACCATCATGCGGCATCCGGAAGTCAGCGGACAATACGAGGTCAACAGCGAAGGCAAAATTCAGTATGGATTTGTGGGGGATGTTGTCGTCCTGGATTTGACCAAAGAGCAGGTGTCCCAGTCTATCAAGGAAAGGCTTTCGGAGTATATCGTCAACCCCGAGGTAACGGTCACGATCGTGGGATATAACAGCAAGGTCGTTTATGTGGTTGGCGAAGTCGGCCAACCCGGCAAGATTTTTATGAGAGGCAACACGATCACCGTCCGCGAGGCCCTGATGCAGGCCGGTTTGCCCCTTCTGAGCGGGATCACGAAAAAGAGCCGGCTCATCACGCCTTCCGAGGGTGGGAACATGGTCAAAAAAGAGGTCGACGTGTATTCTCTTCTCTATGAGGGTGATCTGCGGGAAAATCTGATCATGAATCCGGGGGATATCCTTTACATCCCGCCCACATTCTTGACGAAAACAATGCGAGCCATTGCCCCTGTCACCACTCCGATCCGCGATGCCTCCGGGGGTGCCAGAGCAGCCTCTGGTACTGGTTTCTAACGGGCGCAAAAAAATATCGGTCTCAGTGAATTTTTGAAAGGACGGTTGAGTCATGAGTGAATTGAACGAAGAAAGTTTCCCGGTGATGAGCTACCTGAAGATTTTTTTCAGGCGCAAGGAACTGTTTATCATCCCGGCGTTTTTGGGGCTTATCCTGGGGATTTGCACGAGCTTCCTTCTCCCCAAACAATACGAATCCCAAAGCGTGATCCTCGTCCAGGAGGGGAAAAGCGACAATCCGTTGTTTGACAAACTGGCCGTTTCCACGACCGTCGGACAGCGCTTGAACACGATCAAGGAGTCAATGCTCGGCTGGGACAACATCAACAAGCTGATCAAGCGGCTTCATCTGGACAAGGACGTTAAGTCCACGCGGGAATATGAAAATCTTGTCGACCGGATCCGGGGGGACATTTCGCTCAAACTCCGGGGTGCAAACATCATTTATCTTTCCTTTATTGACCAGGACCCGCAGGTCGCCAAGGACGTCGTTGAGAGTATCACCACGATCTTTATCGAGCGCAACCAGGAAATCCAGAACCTCGAGACCTCCGATGCCATCCTGTTCATCGAGGAACAATTGAAAGTTTACAAGGGAAAAATCAAGTCCGCCGAGATCGCCAAGCTGCAGGACCAGCTCAACGAGCTCTTGGTGGATTCCACCGACAAACATCCGATGGTCCGCCAGCTACGGGAAAGAATCTCCATGAAGAGAGACGAGCTGGAAAAAGAGAATTTGACGTATACGGAGCCGGACAAGCTCGCCGTGGAAACGACAAGCCCTCTAATCGACACGATCAAAAACGCTCTTGATACCGTGGAGGCCAGGCCGGAAGCGGGCGGCGCGCCGGAAAAACCCGAAGACGCGCTGGTCAAGGTCATGCTTTTTGACAAGATCGGCAATGTCCTGGCACGGGATGTCCAGGTGAACGAGGGCATCTATAATCTTCTCCTGCAGAGACTGGAAACCGCCAAGATCACCCAGCGCCTGCAGTCCTCCAAAGAAGGAACCCGTTACCTGGTGACCGAGCCGCCGCGTGTGCCGCTGGAACCTTTCAAGCCCAACCGCGTCCTCGTGGCGCTGACGGGCCTGTTTCTCGGCGGTTTTATCGGTTTTATTCTGGTGGTCGCGTGCGAGTTTCTCGACAAGAGTTTTATCGATGTGGAGGAGGCCAAGGAATTCCTTGGTGTCCCGCTTCTGGGAGGGATTTCCAAGATCAATACGCTGGAGACAATCAAACAGGAGCAGGACCGGATCCGGTGGCTTTACAGCCTGACGGTGGTGGCCGGTGTGGCACTGGTGATCATCACCGTGGCGTTCACGAATTTCTTGAAATAAATGAGCCCCTCCTGCTTTGCTTTGCAAAACAAAAAGGGAGGGACGAACCTATTCACTTGCATTCATGGTGGTTTGGCCCAGGAAGCCAAAATATTTATCCCGGGCGAAGGACGGGGGAGGAAACAACATGTACAATAAATTTTATGGTTTTAACGAATCGCCGTTCAACATGACGCCCAATTCGCGTTACTTCTTCGAGAGCGCCAAGCATACCGAGGCGTTGAGCACCCTTGTTTACGCGATTGAACAGCGCAAGGGGTTCGTGGTCATCACCGGTGATATCGGTTCCGGCAAGACCACCGTCTGCCGCGCTCTCCTGAACCGTCTGAACGCGTTCACCCAGACCGCGCTTATCACCAACACACATATCAGCGGGAAAGACCTTCTGTGCACTGTCCTCGAGGATTTTGAGGTCGAATACACGCCTGGATCCAAGGCGCGGCTTTTGTCCCAGCTCAACGCGTATCTCATCGAGCAGCTGCGCAACGACCACAACGTGGTCCTGATCATCGATGAAGCCCAGAATCTTTCTCCCTCGGTCCTTGAGGAAGTCCGCATGCTTTCCAACCTGGAGACCGAGCATGAAAAACTCATTCAGATCATTTTCTTGGGACAGCCGGAGCTGAAGCAGAAGCTCGCGATGCCCCGGCTGGAACAGCTCCGGCAGAGGATCGCGGTGTATTTTCATTTGACCCCTTTGGACAAAGAGGATTCCCTCAAATATATCCGGCACCGCCTTCATGTCGCCAGCGCCTCCGGCCGCGAGTACTTCACAGAAGAGGCCCTGCAGCGCGTTTATGAGTTTTCCAGGGGCGTCCCGCGTCTCATGAACCAGATTTGCGACAGCGCTCTCTTGAGCGGGTTCATTTACGGCGCTTCGATCATTGATGAAAAGATCATGCAGGAGGTCATCAAGGAATCTCCGATGGAGCAGATTGCGGCTTCGGCCCAGAAAACTATCAGGAAACTGGACGATTTTGAGGCCGGTAAAGTCGAGGGATTGATCCAAACCGGATAACGGGCAGAGACGATCACATCAACCAAAAAAAGGAATAATCACCGATGAGTAGAATTCTCAATCAGTTGGCGCAGACCCAGGATTTGAGTCATGTCAATAAATTCACTCAGGCGGTTCAGAAAGGCGCGGAGGCCCAGGCGGCCGCTCCAACCCACCCGCGCGATACCATTGTCCTCCGGGGAGCCACGTTTTATACTCTCCTGGGTTCGGTGATCATTGTGGGATTCCTCGCCGTGGTGGTCAGTCTGAGGACCACGGGACAGGTCGAAAGAGACCGGAAACTTTCGAAGCAGTTGATTGCCCTGGCCAATAACCAGGGCAAGAGGATCAAGGCCCTGGAAAGCGACGTCGCCGCGATGAAAGACTTCCAGGACCGCAAGTTGACCGCTCTTGAGAAAAGTTTTCAAACTATGGTCCAGCAGGCGGACGGGAACGAGCAGGCGCTTTCGAAACTCCTGGAAGACCAGGCGAAAATCAAGGTCTCGGTGGATTCACTAAAGATTTCCGACCGGACCATCATGAACAAATATTTTGATTTGAATGATGAGGTCAGGAAACTGAAAGCCCAGAATATGTCCGAGGTCATATCCTTGCCTTAACGGCCGGGACGCCTCAGCCGGTTTCAGAATCACGGGATTTCAACACGAAAGGGAGCCAAAGTCATGGGAAAAATTACGGAAGCGTTACGGAAAGCCGCGGATGATCGGTTGCACCGCATCGAAAAAATCAGCAAGGTGAAAGAGCAGGAGGTTCTCATCATCAAGAAGATGGAGGGATCCCATGTGGACCCCCGGATCATCACCTATTTTGATCCGAAGGCCCTTATCACGGAACAGTATAAAATTTTGAGGACCAACGTCCTCTCTCTGAACCAGGGCAAGCCCCCGAAGGCCATTGTCATCACCAGTTCCATTCATTCCGAGGGAAAAACCATCACGGCGATCAATCTGGCCATGGCGGTGGCCCAATCCGTCCAGAAGCCCAAGGTCCTCCTGATCGATGCTGATTTGCGGCGCGGCCGCCTTAATAAATATCTCGGCGTTTCGCAGAAAACCGGACTTTCGGAGGTCTTGAGCGGCAATGCCGAACTCGGCGACGCGCTGTTCAAGATCGACATGGATAACCTCTCCTTCATCTCCTCAGGTGCCGTTCCGGACAACCCCGCTGAACTGCTCGGCTCCGAGCAGATGCGCCGCCTTCTCGCGGACGTTAAGACTCAATTCGACCACGTCTTCATAGATACCCCCCCCATCATCTCCGTCACGGACTCCGGGATCGTCGGCCCCCTGGCCGACGGCGTTATCCTTGTTGTGCAGGCCGGGCGCACCCAGCGCGGGATCGTCAAGCGCGCAACCGAACTGCTCCAGCAGACCCGTGCCAAGCTCCTGGGTCACGTCCTGACGAACATCGAATACCACCTCCCGGAGTACATTTATCGATACTTGTGATTCCTGACGTTTTGAATCAGTTTTAACCGTTCACCATTGACGAAAGGATAAGTCATGGCCAAATTTTTAATCACCGGCGGCGCCGGTTTCATCGGGTCCAATATCGCGGAGCTTCTGACCAAACAGGGGCATTATGTCCGCGTGCTTGATAATTTTTATTCCGGGAAGGAAGAGAACCTATCCTTTGCCAAGGGGCTGGGCAAGAACAAGTTCGAGCTGGTCCGCGGGGACATCCGCGACAAGGACTCCGCGGAAAAGGCCTGCGCGGGCGTTGACGCCGTCATGCACCAGGCGGCACTGCGGTCCGTCCCCAAGTCGATGAACGACCCCGAGAGTTACAACGACGTGAACATCAACGGCATCCTCAACATGCTCAAGGCCGCGGCCAAGCAAAAGGTGAAGAGGTTCGTGTTCGCCTCCTCAAGCTCTGTCTATGGCGACACCGACCAGTTTCCCGAAACGGAAAGCCAGTATCCGTTGTTGATCTCCCCCTACGCCCTGAGCAAACTGGCCGGCGAGTATTACTGCCGGATTTTTTCCGCGCATTTCGGCGTGGAAACGGTCTGCCTGCGGTATTTCAACGTGTTCGGCCCCAAGCAGGCGCTGGATGACGAATACGCCGTCGTTGTCCCCAAGTTCACCCACTGCATCCTCAATGACGAACAGCCGCCCGTTTTCGGGACCGGCAAGCAGTCGAGGGACTTCACCTACATTGAAAACGTTATCTCGGCGAATTATCTGGCCGCCACCACACCCGGCATCAAGCACGAGGTGGTCAACGTGGCCAACGGGAAATCGCAGACGGTCCTTTATCTTATAGAGGCGTTGAACAAAATTATCGGCAAGAACATTCAGCCCAAACTTCTTCCGGTCCGGGCCGGCGATGTGTTCAGGACGGAAGCGGACATCTCGAAAATCACCCGGGTGCTCAAATACAAGCCGGTTGTCGAATTCGAGGAAGGGCTGAAGCGGACCGTGGATTATTTCCGGAAAATCTTTAACAAGTAACCGGCACCGGCGGGAGAGACGGCATGTCCAATGCGATCAAAGGAATTGTTCTGGCGGGAGGGAAGGCCACCCGGCTTTATCCCATCACAAAGGGTGTCAGCAAACAGCTTCTTCCGGTTTACGACAAGCCGATGGTGTATTACCCTCTTTCCGTCCTGATGCTGGCCGGGATCAGGGACATCCTGTTGATCTCCACATCGCAGGCCTTGCCGTCTTTCCGGGAGCTGTTCGGGGATGGCAGCGACTTCGGTATCCGGATCAGCTACGCCGTTCAGGACGAGCCGCGCGGCATCGCGGACGCCTTCCGGGTCGGTGAAAAATTCATCGGCGAAGACCGCGTCGCCCTGGTCCTGGGGGACAATATTTTTTTCGGCCACGGCCTTGTGGATGAACTGAAGCACGCTGTTGGCCAGGAAACCGGCGCCACGGTGTTCGCCTATTACGTCAAGGACCCCGAGCGCTACGGGGTTGTGGAATTCGACAAGAACAACAATGCCGTTTCCATTGAAGAGAAACCCAAAGTCCCGAAATCAAGCTACGCCGTCACGGGGCTTTATTTTTATGACCATGATGTTGTCTCGATCGCCAAAGCCCTCAAACCATCGGCCCGGGGCGAGGTCGAGATCACGGACATCAACCAGGCCTATCTGAAGAACAACAAGCTCAAGGTGGCTCTGCTCGGGCGAGGTTATGCTTGGCTGGACACCGGGACCTATGAATCCCTCCTGGATGCCTCGGCGTTCATCCGCACCATTGAGGACCGGCAGGGGCTCAAGATCGGCTGTCTGGAGGAAGTCGCCTACCACATGAAGTTCATCGACAAGGACCAGCTTCTGCGGCTGGCCGACAACATCAAAACCAACTATGGTGAGTATTTGCGTTCTTTGACCAAGAAGGGTTAATCATGCCGTTCCGTTGTCAAAAAATGGACATTCCCGAGGTTCTGTTGATTGAACCCGCGGTTTTTCCTGACGAGCGCGGTTATTTTGCCGAAATCGTCAAGGCGACGGATTTCAGAAGTTTCGGCATCGCCAAAGACATCGTTCAAGTCAATCATTCCCACAGTATCCAGGGCGTGTTGCGTGGCCTGCATTACCAGAAGAGCCCGAAGGCGCAGGGAAAGCTTGTGAGCGTTATTGAAGGGGAAGTCTTTGACGTGGCCGTGGATGTCCGCAAGGGTTCGCCGACATTCGGCCGCTGGCTCGGAATGAACCTGGATGCCGAGAAAAAGAAAATGCTGTATGTCCCTGAAGGGTTCGCTCACGGATTCTGCGCGTTGACCCCGACGGCCCAGGTGATCTATTACTGCACGGAGATTTATTCGCCGCCTGAAGAGCGCGGTATCCGGTGGGACGACCCCGCCTTGGGTATCTCGTGGCCTTTGCAAAAGCCGCTTTTGTCCAAGAAAGACAGTGATTTGCCTTTTCTCAAGAATGCGGACAATAATTTTCATTATGCCGAAAAATAAGAAAATTTTGATCACAGGTGCGGGCGGACAGTTGGCCCGGGCATTCGTTGAAAAATTAGAAAAAGAAGGTGTTCCCTGTCGGGCCGAACAGTTCCGGTCCCTGGATATCACGGATCCGGAACGGTTGGAAGAAGTGTTGGATGAGGTCAGGCCCGGGGTGGTCCTCAACTGCGCGGCGTATAACCGTGTCGACGAGGCGGAAAATAGCAGGGAGCAGGCCTTCCGGGTGAACAGCGATGCGGTCCGCCATATGGCCCGATTATGCAACACTCGCAAAATATTTCTTGTCCATTTCAGCTCGGATTATGTTTTTGATGGCACTCAAGGGACGGTTTACAAGGAGGAGGACCGGCCCAACCCTGTGAACGTGTACGGGGCCAGCAAGCTTGCCGGGGAGAAAAGCGTGCCCGAGGAAATGAAAGATTATCTGGTGTTCCGTTTAAGCTGGGTTTTCGGGGAGGGGGAGAACAATTTCCTTTCGAAGCTGGAGGGATGGGACCAGGAGAAGGGCATGTTAAAAATAGCCTCGGGCGAGACCTCATCTCCTTCCTACACCCGGGATATTGCGGAAATGGTCATGTTGGCTTTGCATAAATCTTTAAGAGGGCTGTACCATCTGTGCAACAGCGGGTTTTGCGCCCGCTATGAATGGGCGCGGTATTATTTCCATCTCAAGAACAAGGACATCAAGCCGGTTTTATCAAGTCCCTTGATCCTGCCGGCACGCAGGCCGGCGTTTTCGGCCATGTCGAATGAGAAGCTCAGCGCGGCGTTGAATGTCCGGATCCCGGACTGGCAGGACGCCGTCAAACGGTTTGTGGAAGGGTCCATGAAAACTCAAATTCCCAGTAATCCATCCATGCGGAGCCAAAAGATATGAAGAGGATCCTGGTCACAGGCGGGTGCGGTTTTATCGGCTCCAACTTCGTGCGTTTCATGCTCCAGGCCCATGAGGACCTTGAGATCGTCAATCTGGACAAATTGACGTATGCCGGAAACCGCGACAACCTCCGGGACATGGAAGGGGACCCCCGCTACACGTTTGTGTTGGGGGACCTGGCCGAGTTGCAGGACGTGGAAGCGGCCATGAAAGGCGTCAGCGAGGTCGTGCATTTCGCCGCGGAAACGCACGTCGACCGCAGCATCGCCGACCCGTCGCTCTTTGTTAAAGCCAACGTTATGGGGACTTATCATCTGCTGGAATCCGCCATGCGGCACAACGTCAAGAAATTCATCCATGTCTCCACTGATGAGGTTTATGGAAGTCTCGGCCCCACGGGGTATTTTACGGAGGAAACGCCGCTGGCGCCCAACAGCCCCTATTCCGCCAGCAAGGCGGGGAGCGATTTCCTGGTCCGGGCGTATTGGCACACCTATCAGTTTCCCGGCGTGATCACCCGGTGTTCCAACAATTACGGTCCGTACCAATTCCCGGAAAAACTGATCCCGCTCATGATCACCAACGCGCTGGCGGATATCAAACTGCCTGTTTACGGCGACGGGATGAATGTGAGGGACTGGCTTTACGTGGAAGACCATTGCCGGGCCGTTGACGCGGTGAGGGAAAAGGGAAAGCCGGGTGAGGTGTATAACATCGGCGGGAATAACGAGTGGCACAACATCGATATTGTGAAGCTTCTGCTCAAAACACTGGGTAAGCCCGAGAGCCTGATTCAATTCGTGACGGACCGGCTCGGGCACGATCGCCGTTACGCGATCGACGCCTCCAAGATCAAGCGGGACCTGGGATGGGAGCCGCAGACTCCTTTTGAGAAGGGGTTAAAGGCCACCATCGAATGGTATGTCAAGAATAAGCCTTGGCTGGACCGGATCAAGAGCGGCGAATACCGTGAGACGACGGGGGTTCGCGCCTGATGGAGAAACGGAACGATAACGCTTTTGCTTTATGGCTGACCATAACTGGACTGTATATGTTCGTTCTGTTGTGGGGTTCCTTGCTGCCGTATGTGCGGCAGGTTGAGCCGCCGTTGTGGAAAGTGATCCTGCATAATTCTCTCCATGCGCCGGCTTATGCCGGATTAACGTTTTTGTGGGCCGGCACTTTAAGGGTCATGAAGTTTTGCCGCAGGGTTTTAGGGTCGGCGTTAGCCATAGCTGTCGCTTACGGGGCCCTGATAGAGGTCTTGCAAGGAAATGTACAGGGACGGGAGCCTTCGGTGATTGATCTTGCCATCAATCTATTCGGCGGCCTGGCAGCGGTGTATGCCATACGCCGCGGCTGGCTCAGAATAGGCGAGAAAGCATGAAAAAGAATTCTCTTAAAAAAAGAGTGGGCGTTATCGGGACCGGGTTCATTTCTAAGGGATTTTACTATTCGGCGGTCCAGTCGCCGGATGTCGCGATTTCC
Source organism: Candidatus Omnitrophota bacterium (assembly GCA_030688425.1). NCBI lineage: Bacteria > Pseudomonadati > Candidatus Omnitrophota > Candidatus Omnitrophota bacterium. The sequence continues at coordinate 69,580 of JAUYIB010000030.1, forward strand.
AGGGCCCTGACGCGCCGAGATCCCCGGGACTGCCGCGATTTCCCCGGGCAGGATCTGTTGACCGATTCCATTGAGGAATTGATAGACCATTCCGACATTGTCCTGGAATGCAGCGGGCACGTCATCCACGCGACAGAGACCATTGACCGGGTCCTGAAGGCCGGGATTCCCGTTGTTACGATGGATGCCGAGTTCCATGTGACGACTGGAAGTTATTTTGTCGGGAAGGGGGTCGTGACCGAGGCGGACGGGGACCAGCCCGGATGCCTGGCGGCGCTGCGTGAAGACGTCACGGCGATGGGATTTAAACCGGTTGTTTATGGGAATGTGAAGGGGTTTTATAATCCTAATCCTGCGATTGAGGACATGCGTTTTTGGTCAAAAAAGCAGGGGATCAGCTTGGCAATGGTGACCGGGGCCACCGATGGGACCAAATTGCAGTATGAGCAGGCCCTGGTGGCCAACGGTTTCGGGGCGGCGATCTATCAGGACGGGATGCTGGGATGGGACGCTGAAAATATTGCAAAGAGCGCCTTTGACCTCGTCGAGCACGCCCGCAAGCTCAGTCAGCCCATCAGCGACTATGTGGTCAACGGCAAATCGCCCGTCCGCGTTTTCATCGTCGCGGAGGGGGACCCGCGGCAGAAGGACGCGCTGGAATATTTGAAAATGGGGCCCGGGCCCTATTACTTTTTCCATAATAACGCGATTCTCTGCCACATGGAGATCATCAAAACGGTGCGCCGCATCCTGAACGGAGGCCCGGTCCTGCTGGACAATTCGAGCGCTCCGACCGTAAGCATCGCGGCGATCACCAAGCATAAGATCGTCAAAGGGCACGCCATCCGCCATCCCTTGGGGAGTTTCGACATCCGGGGGATCGCCGTCAGGATCAAGGACCACGCCGACCACGTCCCGATGGGGCTGTTGTCGGACGTGATTTTCAAACGTGACGTCGACGAGGGGCAGATGGTTCGCTGGGACGATGTTGAGGTCCCGGAGAGTTTAGCGTTGAAGGCTTGGCATACGGTTGCGCAACGTGTTTTAAAATAAGCGGTAGAGGGAGATTCATCATGAGTGCCAAAACGATCAAAAATTTAGAAGACCGCACATCCTTTAGGCGTGATGCCGGGCAGACGCATTTATGCCGGATTTGCGAGGGAGAGACCTTCATGCTGCTCAATTTGCGGCACCATCCCTTTGCGAATGCCTTAGTGGATTCAACTCTGGTCCCTATCAAAATTTATCCCCTGGCCCTGTTGATTTGCAAACGATGCTCGTCCGCCCAATTGAGCTACTGTGCGGATGACCATGAGCTTTACGACACGTACAATTATATTACCCCCGACAGCCAGGAACTGAGAGAGCATTACGGACAAATTGTTTCTTTTTTGCAGAACAATAGGTATCTGCCTGCCACGGCCAATGTCCTGGAAATCGGCAGTAATATCGGAAAATTTCTGGAATTCCTCAAGCCGCAGGTAAATTCTGTCCTTGGCGTGGACCCCGCCAAAAATATCGCCAAAATGGCCAATGAGGGCGGCATCCCGACCATCAATGATTTCTTTAACATCGCATCTGCTGAAAAAGTCTTAAAAGAAAGCGGAAAAAAGGACATGGTCATCGCCCGACACTGCTTTGCTCATAATGAAAAGCCATGGCTCATGCTGGATGGCGTTAAAACGATCCTGAGCCCTCGGGGCGTGCTCGTCATCGAAAACGCCTATTTTCTCGATACCGTAAAGCACCAAGAGTTTGACCAGATATACCATGAACATATGTATTATTACAATCTGCGCAGCATCCGCGAGATGTTAACGCGCAACGGTTTTGAATTGGTCGACGTGTTCCATGGCCATATTCACGGCGGGACCATGTTGTATGTCGCCCAACTGCAGTCCTCAAACCTTTCCGTGAGCGGACGCGTGAGAGAATACCTGGGGAAAGAAAAGAATATGCACAAAAAGGAATTCTACCGCGACTTTATCGATGGCTTGAAGGAGAACAAGCAAAAGCTGAAACAGTTATTAGAGTCGTTATCTTTTTCGGGCGCGACGATCCATGCCTACGGGGCATCCGCCAAATCCGTGACACTTTTCAATTATTACGGAATTACGGATGATATTGTCCCCTGCGTTGTCGATTCGACGAGCATCAAGCATGGGAAATTCATCCCTTTAGTGAACATCAAGATAATCAGCGAAGAGGAAGGGCGTCAGGATCCTCCCGACTATTATTTGCTGACAATTTGGAACTATAAAGATGAAATTATCCGCAAGGTACGCTCTTGGGGCAACACCAAGACAAAATTCATTCTGCCTCATCCGGAAGTTAAAATTGTGGAATAGGCTTATGCTGGATATCCTTGTTCAAAGCGGGCCTTTAAAGGAGACGTCATGGTAGGTGATCATATTCATCAGCTGCTGGTTAAACGGGAGAAAGCCGACACCCTGATCAATATTGCTGTGCTGGGAACAGGCTGGTTCGGCAGCGGGCTCATTCAGGAGTTGTTCCGCTATCGGGGAATGGAGCCGCGCGTGGTTTTCACCCAGGATGCGGAGAAGGCGACGGATATCCTGGCAGACAATGGCGTTTCCAGATCAAATATCCGGGCCGTCCGGACGCCGGCGGAGTTACGTCGTGGCCTGGACAAGGGACAATATTTAGTCAGTGAGGTTTCGGAGCTGATCGCGGAACTGAAGGGGATCGACGCGGTTTTTGACACGACCGGGAATATTTTGTTCGGCGCCCAGGCCGCGCTGGACACCCTGCAAAACGGGCGGCATTTTATAACGATCAGCGCGGAATTGGACTGCGCGGTTGGCCCGGAACTGGCCGCGATCGCCGCTGAAAACAAGGTGATTTATTCCGTTTGTGACGGCGACCAGCCCGGCTGTTTAGCGCGGGTGATCCATGAAGCGAAATCTTTCGGCATGGAGATCATCGTGGCCGGCAATTGCAAGGGGTTCCTGGATGTCCACAAGACGCCGGAAGACATCATGCCCTGGGTCCGCCCGGGGCAGAATCCGAAAATGATCACCGCGTTTACGGACGGGACCAAACAGGCCATGGAATTGGCGACTGTGGCTAACGCTTTCGGTCTAAAACCGGACAAGCGGGGGATGCACGGCCCCAAAACCAGCAAGTCTTCCCTGGTACAGGATTTTTTAAAAATCATCACTCAAAAGGGCGTTGTGGATTACACCCTTGGGATCGACGGGGTTGATCAAGGCGGAGGGATCTTTGTTATCGGCAAAAGAGAGGGTGACCGGATATCCGAAGACATGGCGTATCTGAAAAAAGGCGAAGGGCCGTATTATCTCTTTTTCAGGGACCACCACCTGTGTTATTTTGAGGCCCCGCGGTCGATCTCCGATGTTGTATTGCTGGGAGTCCCGACCATGGCCCCCATCGGCCGCAGCGCGGATGTTTTCGCCGTGGCCAAACGCGATTTGAAGGCCGGGGAACGGCTGGACGGCATCGGGGGATACACGGTTTACGGTCTGATCGACGCGGCGGAAACGGTGCGGGCGCAGAACCTTTTTCCCGTGGGGCTGGCGGAACAGGCCGTTGTGAATACAGATATCCCACAAGACGTGCCGCTGACCTGGAAAATGATCGATTTGGCCGAAGACAACGTGGTATTGCAGCTGATGCGGCAGGGCAAGCAACCACCGGCTAAGGAAAATTTGAAAGTTTAAGGTCTGATTCCCGCTATCATCGAGCATATTATGCGTTTGAATATCAAGCCCATTAACATCCTTTTTCGTAACGACGACCCGTGCGCGTTAAGCGACGCGGCCCATGAACGCCGTTTTCTGGATGTTTTTGCCAAATACGGTATCCCTCAGGTGGTCTCCGTGATCCCCTTTATGAGCGAGGATCCGCACAACTATCGCGGGCCGCGGTTTCATGAATTATCCGAGAACTCGGCCATGGTCGATTTGTTGCGGGAGTTTTCGGCTAAAGGCCTGATAGAAATTGTTCAGCACGGGACTACGCACCAAACAAACCATCTCCATCCCGGCAGAGAATCGGCTCTATCCGACGCCGTATATCAAGGGCTGGGATACAAATGGTTGCCTTTTGCCCCCATTTATCCGGAAAAAGGATATAGCGAGTTTAACGGGTTGGACAGGGATTTTGTGAGAACTGAATTTAAAAGAGGCAGGGACCATTTGGAGGCGGTGCTCCGGACAAGGATCGAGACGTTTACTTTCCCCTGGGGGACGTTAGATCGAAACGCTTTAGAGGCCCTGAGGGATGAAAGGTTCAAGACAGCGCTTTGCGGAGAAAAGCCTTATTATTCCGTTAAAAATTTGATGGCTCTTCACAATGCCAGGGAAGATGTTTTTGAGTTTGCCAGGGAGTTTAGCAATGGCGATCTGAGGACCCCGGTTCTTTATCATGTTGTTTTTCACTCCTGGATGTTTAAAGGGACGGATTTTGAGAAGTTAGACAGCCTTTTATCCAGTCTTGCGAAAGATGATCGTGTAAGATTCTTGACCGCCAAAGAATTGCGGCAATGGCCGGCTTCTTTTCAGTCGATACGCTTTGTGGATCACAAGGCGCGCGCGTGGGCGGAAATTGCCAGCCGTCATGCCGCCCATCCCATAAAGATATTTCGACGCTATAACCTTGACATGAAAAGTTATGGCAAAGTCCTGCTTAAGGCAGCGTTGCTCATCACCATTTTCGAAAAGATAGGCCTTAAGCGTTTCTGGATACTGTCGGCGATACTGCTTTTTGTCTCGTTTTGGTTAGGGCGTATGGTGCAGGAGGCCTTCAGTATAATTTTTACGGCACTCGCAGTGTGTTCCGGAGCGCTATTTATTGTAATGACATTGTTCCTGCTGAAAATCCTCTTGAAGCGTTTGTCCAGCGGCCGGTCAAAAAGACCAATTGCTGAAAATTATAAAAAGCTTGCTTCTGAAGCCTTCCAAAACCCGGCGGATCGCGCTAGAGCCCAGGCATACTTTCAAGCTTCCTCAACCATTAAAGAACAGAGCAAAGATGATGTGAAAAAGTATTTACAGCTGCAAGGCATGCATTCCCGTGAACCTTGGCTTGCTTTAAATAAATTAACCGAGATTTATATAAACCGTAATGAAACTTTTCTGGCGCTTATGTGTTCTCTGGAGTCGTTGCGCTTGAATTGCAAACAAGACAAGGTTTATGAGCGCGCCGAACTATTATCAAAAGAATTCAAATACAAGTTTCCCGAACGTTTGCTGGATGATGAGATAACAGTTTCCGTGATTATGCCTGCAAATCGCGATAGTCAGGAAATAAAGGAGGCCATTCAAAGCGTTTTAAACCAGACCTTCAAGGATTTTGAACTCATTGTCATCAATGACGGCGGCCCGCAGGAAATCCAAAAGATTGTCGAATCATTCCATTCAAATAAAATCCAATATTTTTGTTTAGATGAGCGTTCCGGCCCGGGAGCCGCCAGAAACCTGGGGATCCTAAAGGCCCGCGGGAAATATCTGGCCTATCTGGATGATGATGATGTCTATTATCCCCATCATCTGGAGGCGCTGGTTGGCCTTTTGAGAGAGAGCCAATTCAAGCTCGGTTATACGAATATGGTCTTTTGCATTGGCTCTCTTGACCAGGGACGATTTAAATCAAAGCGGATGGGCCCTGTATGGGATGTCCCCTTTGATAGAGGGACCATGGTTTCGAGGCCATACATGGGAACAAATACCATCCTGCACGAGAAAGGGATCCTCAGGGAAGTTGGGCTTTTTAATGAAAAGTTGCGCCCTGGGCAAGATGAGGACCTCTGGATCCGTTGCGCCGGCCGCTATGATTTTAAGCATATTAGCTGTTGCACAAGCGAATATCGAATTAAAGATGATAATTGCGTCAGGCAGAATTGGGTGGACTGTATTTTTAATGGCGATCTTTACCGTAAATATTACGCCTTTTCCCGTGGACAAATCGCTTTTATCAAATATTTTCTGGCTAAAAATGACACCGAGGGAGCTTCTGTGCTTTACGAGGTTATTAAAAGGCAATATCCCGGCAGTTTTAAGACAGCCTTTGTTCTTCAGGAGGTCATGCAAATCGTAAAACAATTTAACGATAAAGATTTCTTGAAACAGCTCGTACATGATTATCGCCATTTAAGCGCCGGACATTCCAAGGAAAGGGTTTCTTAATGCCTGCGGTAAGCATAATCATGGCCACGTATAACCATGCGGAATTCATCGAAAATGCCGTGCGATCCGTATTGGCTCAAACATTCCAGGACTTTGAGCTGATTATTGTTGATGATGGTTCAACGGATAACACAGGGAAAATTGTTCAGGAAAATATTAAATCAGAGAAAATCAAATATTGTTATCAAAAAAACATGGGCGCGGCAGGGGCCAGAAATAATGGTTTGAGAATGGCTGTGGGAGAATTTGTTGTTTTCTTTGATTCAGATGACCTGTTGTATCCCAAATACCTTGAACGCCAAATAGAAACAATGCGAAGAGCAGAGAGCGACATGGCAGTCTGTGACTTTGACTTGGTGTACTGGGATGGCACCCGAAAAAATGTTATTATCGGCATACAAAGTCAGGACCAGTTTTATCAATGGATTATTCAAAATCAAAGTCCTCCAGTTGCGACGATGATAAAAAGAAATGTTGTCGCAGCGGCAGGTTTTTTTGACGAATCGCTGTTTAATACTGAGGACTACGATTTGTTTTTGAGGATATTGGCTGGAGGCGCTGTTGTCGCGCACACCCATGAAACGCTCTGTGATTATACGATTCACAAAGTGGGTATATCGGAGCAGATTGAGAATAAGATTAAAGATAAAGCGAAAATAATTAATAAGCTGAGCCGCATGTTGATGGAAAAACCGGGTTTGTTGAGAAAGGAACAGCTAAAAGCATTAATGGATAAAAACCGTGTTTACTTTCAACGTTGTTTGGCGCTCAATATCGATACAGCTTCGACTATGCCGGAGGCTGTCCGTTTTATGGAAAAACAGTATTCAGAACGCAGGGGCATGGCGCCTTTCTTGGTTAAATGTCTTGGGTACCCGCGGTATAATCAACTTATTTTTATTAAAAACAGTTTGATGTATAGGGGTTATGGGGAAAAGATCCTTGATCAAGAGTTGGCGTGGCGCAGGAAAAAGGGATGAATTAATATTTATTTTTTTACTTTTGATTGCAGCTTGTATTTTAAATAAAAAATGACATACTTGCGGCCGTTAAAATGTAAATAGCCGAAGCCGTTTATGCCGCTGCGCAAATATTGCACTGAAGTTGTTATCCAATTTACGAAAGGGGTAATCGAACATGGCCGATAAGATAATCATAAATTCTGAAAAAATTCTAAATGTCATTTACGCGGCGATCGACGCATTGAACGATTCCCTTCCAAAGGACAGGAGGATTCAAAAATCTCCCCAGGCCCCTTTGTTTGACGAGTCCGGAGCGGTGGACTCCCTGGGATTGACCCTCCTGATCGTCGGGCTTGAGCAGAAGATCGAAGAGGAACTGGGCGCGCGGGTCACGCTTGTCAATGACCAGGCCTTTTCAAAAGAGTCAAGCCCTTTTCAGAACGTGGACACGCTGGCAAAGTACATTTCGCAATTGGTCGAGGGACAAAATGGATGACTCCCCGTTACAGGGACTGCTGATATCGGATTTCAACGCCGAAGTGCTGGCAAACTACCTGAACAACGCCGAAGGTCTGCCCGCGCTGGAGGTGGCGTCCGCGGATTTCAACCAGGTCATGGCTGTCCTGCTGAACCCCGACGATCCGTCCGCCCGGGGGAAGGACTTTTTGTTCATCTGGACGCAGCCGGACCGGCTGTTCGATTCTTTCCGGCGGTTTTTGGCGTTTGAAGACGTCTCTCTTGAGGAGATCCTGGAAGAGGTAGACCGCTTCTCCCAACTGCTCCGGTCCCGGGAGAAGGGGAAGACGGTCATTTTGATCGCCGGGTGGATGCTGGCGCCGTATCAGCACAAGGTCAATGTTCTTCAGGACATGAAAAAGCGGCGTGGGCTGTCCTACGTATTGATGAAAATGAACGCCCGACTGATCGAGAACACGGCGGATTCTTCTTCGATTCATGTCCTGAATCCCCGGGGCTGGGTTGAGGCCGTCGGACGGAACGCTTTTAATCCCAAGCTGTGGTATATGGGAAAAATTCCTTTTGATTCCCTGGTCTTCAAAGAGGCGGCCGGCGACATCAAGGCCGCGTTGCGCGGCATCAGGGGCTTGAGCCGGAAGCTCGTTGTTCTCGACCTGGACGACACGCTCTGGGGCGGGATCGTCGGCGATGAGGGTTGGGAGAACATCCGCCTGGGAGGCCATGACCCCATCGGCGAGGCCTTCGCGGATTTCCAGCTGGCGTTAAGATCTCTCAAGCGGCAGGGCATCCTGCTGGGGATCGTCAGCAAGAACGAGGAAGCGACAGCCCTGGAGGCCATCCGCCGGCATCCGGAGATGGTCCTGAAAGAGGAAGATTTTTCCGGCTGGCGGATCAACTGGAACGATAAGGCGCAGAATATCGCCGAACTTGCGGCGGAGTTGAACCTCGGCCTGCAGTCCGTGATTTTTATCGACGATAACCCGATCGAACGGGCCCGCGTCCGGGAAACCCTGCCGGAAGTTTTGGTCCCGGACTGGCCGCAGGACAAACTGTTATACCGCAAGACGCTTTTGTCGCTGGGCTGTTTCGATAGTCCAAACGTGACGGCCGAGGACCTGGAACGTTCCCGGATGTACGCGCAGGAGAGGGGCCGCAAAGACATGCTGACCCAGGTCGGTTCTTTAGACGAGTGGCTTAAAAGTCTGGATATTAAAGTGAAGGTCACTCCGTTGTCCAAAATGGATTTGGCCCGGACGACACAATTGCTCAATAAAACCAACCAGATGAACCTTTCCACCCGCCGGATGTCGGAACCCGAGCTGGAGGCCTGGGCGGCTCATCCATCGAGAAAATTGTGGACGTTCCGCGTCGCCGACAAATTCGGGGACTCCGGCCTGACCGGGATCGCCAGCGTGGAGATCGACGGCCCCGTCGCCCTGATCGTGGATTTCATTTTAAGCTGCCGGGTGTTCGGCCGGAAGGTCGAGGACCTTATGCTCCATGTCGTTTATGCATACGCACGGGAACGCGGGGTGACGCAACTGCAGGCCAGATATCTCCCGACGGCAAAAAACAAGCCGTGCCTGGAATTTCTCCAGCGCTTGAAGGTGAATGAACCCGAACCTCAGCTGTTTGTCTGGGACATGACCCAGGGATATGAGGTCCCGGAACAATTGACTGTGGACATCTCCGAGGGAGCGACAGATGTCATCGCATAATCCATCCAAAGCTGGTTATGACCAGCCTGTCTCTGAGGCGGTGTTAATCATTTCGCCGGAGATGATCAAAATGTTCGCTGCCCTGACCGGCGATTTCAGCTCTCTGCATATGGACGCCGATTTCGGGCGGACCTCGGCGTTCCGGGCGAATGTCGCGCACGGCATGCTGCCCGTTCTTTTCGTGCTTTGTCCGTCCGTGTGCTGGAGGCATGGGAAAAGGGCATGGATCCAAAAATTGTCAGGAACATTTCTCAAACCCGTATTTGCGGGAGATGAACTGCGCGTGGCCCTGGAACCGGCACAGTCGGACCAGGATACGGCCGCATTTGAGTTCAGTATCATTCATACCGCTTCCAAGGCGGTTGTGACGATGGGAAAGATTGAATTGTGTTATGGCCACCCGGGTGAATCCTCGCCGGAACGGCCACTTCCGGATGCCGGGTCTTTGTTGCTGACGCCGTTAAAAGAGCGTGAAAATGTCACAGTAGAAAAAGGGACGAGTGATTCGTTTCCCTTTCGATTGTCCCTCGGGACCAAGGGAGGGCTTCTGGACATCCTTCGCGCCGGCTTGTTGAATGGAGATGCCTTCCCAGCGGACGCGTGGGACACGCACTGTGACTCGGCGAACCTGCTGTCCGTTTCCCTGTGCTCAACTTTTGTCGGAATGTGCATCCCCGGGAAAAAGGCCACTTTTATAGACTTTCATGCGGAATTTTTGTCCTCTTTGCCATGGGATCAAACGTACCGGTTTGCCGGGGAGATCAAATTCCACTCGCCTTCGACCAACATCCTGGTTGAGAAATGGGAGGTTCTAAATGCGGAAGGGGATGGGCCAATGCTCGCAACAGGCGACATAAAGACCCGTGTCAACAATCCGCGGCGATTGATGCCGAGCGTTGCAGAATTGAAGGAGAGGGCCCTCGACCTTCAGTTGAACAATAAGGTCGCTTTGGTCACCGGCGCCAGCCGTGGAATCGGCGAGACCACGGCCAAACTGTTGTCCCTGTTCGGGGTTTCGGTGGTTGTTAATTATCATCGTGGAGAAGCGGATGCCCTGCGCGTTGTCCGGGAGATCGAGCAGGCCGGAGGAAAAGCCCTGGCGTTCCAGGCCGACGTCGCCGACCGCCGTCAGGTCGAAGCGATGGTCAGGGCGGCCGTTGAGAAGTTCGGCCGGATCGATATCCTCGTTAACAACGCGGTCCGGGATTTTCGGCCGACGCCGTTTCTTGAAACGACGTGGGAAGAGGCCCAGAAGGATATGGACGTGATCGTGAAGGGCGCGTTCAACTGCTGTCAGGAAGTTTTGCCGCTGATGGTGGCAAGGAAAGCGGGAAAGATCATCAACGTGGGGACGGTGGCCGTGGATAATCCGCCGCCTCATCAGGCCAAATACGTCGTTGCCAAGAGCGCCCTGGTCGGCCTGACCCGAAGCCTTGCGGTCGAATTTGCCGGCCAGAACATCCAGGTGAACATGGTTGTCCCCGCTTTTCTGGAGACCGATCTGACCGGGCACATGGCCAAGGTTTTTGTCGAAAAGATCAAAAGCGATTCGCCGATGAAGCGCAACGCCTCCCCGGAGGACGTGGCCCAGGCGGTCGTTTTTCTGGCGTCGTCTTTTTCATCGTACACAACGGGACAGAAGATCATGGTCACTGGCGGTCAGGCGCCGCTTCTGTAAAACAAAGGTTCTCACAGATGTTATTTAATTCCTTAAAATTCTTTCTTTTCCTGGTTCCGGTTTACCTGCTCTACCTGCGGTTAAACCATCGGTGGCAGAATCGGCTATTGCTCGTCGCCAGTTATGTATTCTACGGATCGTGGGATTGGCGTTTTTTGTCCCTGATATTGCTGACGACCACGGTTGACTATTTTTGCGCGCTTAACATTTCCCGGACAGAGAACCCCGTTGTCCGCAAGCGATTTTTGATGTTGAGCATTTTTTCAAGTCTGAGCATCCTGGGCTTTTTTAAATATTTTAATTTTTTTGCCGGCAATTTGGGCAGGTTGTTAAATGTCTTCGGGATCGCGGCTGACCCGTTTTACCTGAATATTATCTTGCCGGTGGGGATATCCTTTTACACGTTTCAAACAATGAGCTATACCATCGATGTTTATCGAAAGGCGTTAAAACCCACGGACAGATTCTTTGATTTCGCCCTGTATGTGTCTTTTTTTCCCCAGCTGGTTGCCGGGCCCATTGAGCGGGCCGTCAACCTTTTGCCGCAGGTCCTCAAACCCCGGATCGTCCGGCTCGACAAGTTTTACGAGGGGTGTTTTTTGATTTTTTGGGGATTATTTCTGAAAGCCGTGATAGCGGACAACCTTGCCAAGGTGGTGGAGACTGTCTACGCGGTCAAAGTACCGCCTTTTAACGGTATGGAAGTTCTCTTTGCCTCCTACGCCTTTACATTTCAGATCTATTGTGATTTTGCCGGTTACAGCCACATCGCGCGCGGGTTGGGGAAGATCATGGGGTTTGAGCTGATGATCAATTTCAATCTGCCGTTTTTTGTCACCAATGTCCAGGATTTCTGGAACAGGTGGCATATCAGCTTAAGCTCGTGGCTGCGGGACTATTTGTATATCCCCCTGTTCCGCGGGATGCGGTTTTTGGCGGGGAACGTCCGGGTCTACGCGGCGCTGATGATCAACATGACCGTGATCGGGCTGTGGCACGGGGCCGGATGGAACTATATCCTTTTCGGGGTTTATTACGGGTGTTTATTGTGCGCCTATACTTTTATCCGGATGCACTGCCAGAATTGGATCGTCCCGAAATCCGGCTGGGGAAAAGCGCTATGGTATGCCGCGCGCGTTGTTTTCATGTTTCAATTGATCTCCATCGGCATGCTGCTGTTTCGCAGCATTAACGGCGCGTCCGTCGCTTTGCACATGCTGTCCTCTGTCATATTCAACTTTACCATGAGCGAGAATGTTGTGCCGATGATCTCAAAAACCGTTTATTTCATCTGGATCCTGCTTGCCGTTCAGGTTATTCAATACCGGACAAAGGATGTGCTGTGTGTGTATAAGGCGCACCCTGTCTGGAAGGTCCTTTTTTATGTAGTTTGTATTTTTTATTTTACGGTTTACGGAGTGACCAATGGTAACCAATTTATCTATTTCCAATTCTAAGAAACTGCCCTGGCCGTTTATCGCGAGCCTGCTCTTATTCACGTTATTGCAGGTCGGCCTGGACCGCTGCCCGGCCTTCTGGCGTTATGCCGAGCATAATTACCGCTTCCATTCCGACGACGCCCTCCGGTTGGTAAGCGTATTGCGTCGTATTCCGCCTGATGCGTCTTTTAAAAAAGTGCTCATGATCGGGACAAGTCAGGGCAGGGAGGGGATTGATTTTGATGTTCTGAACGCCCATTTTAGCAGTCAAAATATTCGTTTCTATGACTTGGGAGTCATCGGGAACTTTCATCCCATCGACCTTTACATGTTAAAGGATCGCATTCTTGCCACAAAACCCGACGTTGTCGTCTATTCGCCGCACGTGGAAACTTTTTATGCACCATATAAGCTGCAGCCCGCCAACAACCTGGAATATTATTTCAATCCCAACATCATCCCCGGACTGGCCAAGCACCTGCGCTGGGAAGATTACGACAAGGATTTCCGGGGCGACTTGCTGGACTCCTTGATTGGCTCTTTCTCGTTGTTTTACAAGTTCCGCAATCATTTCGATTCAGTTTTTTTCACCAGCCTGCAATATTCTTTGGGCGTCGTAAAACGCCCGGAACAAAAAATGTCATTCTTTACGAAGCCCTATGACGGATCCTACTATAAAAGGCAGATTGAAAGCAAACAAGAGAATCCGCGCTACCGATATACCCGTTATACTGACCTTTACCAGGAATTGTTTACGATCTTTGTCCGGGACGTGGCTTCCCGCAACATCAAATTTATAGTGCTTTCCTGTCCTTTACATCCGCTGTTCCCCAAGATTTGCTCGCCCCAGGTCATGGCGGCCTATCAGGGGTTCTTGGCGGACCAGTCCCGGCAGACCGGTTTTACTTACACGCCCAACAAAGAATTGCCGGTCTTTACGGCCGGCGAATTCAATGATTTCACGCACCTGACACTTCCCGCGCGCAAACGTTTTACTCAATTTTTGATCGGGTATTTTGAGCGGGAGCTCAAGGACCTTCAACATGAATAATCCGCGAGTAGGGGTCATTGTTATCAATTGGAATTGTTTCCAGGACACCGCAGAGTGCGTCGAGGCCCTTAAAAAAAGCACGTATCAGAATATTGAAATCATCGTTGTGGACAACGCTTCCACCGACGGTTCCGCGGAAAAAGTTGAGCAGTCCATCCCGGGCATTGTCTTTATCAAAAGCAAAGATAACCTTGGCTGGGCCGGTGGGAACAATTTGGGCGTGAGGGACGCCTTGAATAAAGGGATTGATTATGTGCTGTTATTGAATGCCGACGCCTTTGTGGAGCCGGACACAATCGAGAAGATGGTCCGAAAGGCCGAATCTTCTCCAGACATCGGGTTGGTCAGCCCGGTCTTGTATTATTTTAGTTCCCGGCGCTTACAGCATTGCGGGGCCGGGATCAATTGGGAGAAATGCACGAAGATATGCCCGACGGACATCCGGGATATTGACAAGATACCACCGGACCGGTTCTGGGTGTGGTTTACCGCGACCCTGGTCAAGCGCAAGGTCATTGACGTCATCGGGCTGTTCGAGGAAAAATATTTTTGTTACTGCGAGGACCAGGAGTACTCCTTGCGGGCGTACCGGGCCGGATTCAAGATCGCGGTCGCCACGGACGCGAAGGTCTTTCACCGCTGCCATGAGATCGATGTGAAAGGGCAGGCAGACCTGCCCCCGTATTTCTTTTTCTATATTACCCGGAACAATTTCTTTTTCTTTCAAAAATACAGTTCTCGGAAGTTCCGGTTTTATCGCAAATTTCTTGCTAAGACCTTTGCGGAACTGGGCCATTCCCAAAAGGAGGGCCGTCTGGAAGCTGTTGACGCGTATCTGGACGGGCTGTACTGCGGATTGAAAGGCATCGCGGGCCGTTGGGACAAAACAAAAAAAATGCCCCGATGGATTAAAGCGATCATTCTGGCTCATCCGTTCTTTTGGTCAGACATGTTAAACGGTGATTTTTTGAAGATTTTCAAATTGAGATAGGGATATTAAACGATCTTCGTGTAAAATCATTTTGGACGGCGGAATGAAACACTACATTTTTTTGCGTATTTTAAGAAAAAATTGCGGCTGGGGAGGCTTTGAAAAACGGCTTTTGGAGTATTTTGAAAGCGTGGATTATACCAAGACCCGTGTTACCCTGGTGACCAATTTTGATATCCATTCTGGACGGATACGCCAGAAGGGGCTTCCGGTCGAGGTTAAGCTTTTTCCCTTGGCCAATCCGAGTAAGCCGCATATGCCGTTGGGCGCCAGGTATCGTTTTCTGGCTTCTCTTAAGCCCGATGTGATCGTCCTGACCCAGGGCGCGTTCACCGATTTTATCCTATCGGATTTTTGGGCCGCGTTTATGGTTTGCCCTGGCCGGATATATTCGTTGGAAGCGCTCGGCGCGCCGGAGCCGCCGGCGAGGAGCCATAAAAAGTTTTTCAGCTTTATCCCGGGGTTCGGATTGTGGTGGTACAAGCACATGCTGGCCTGCGGCTTAAAGGGATGGCTGTGCCGCTATATTGTGTGCAATGGTAATGATTCGAGGGACAGGCTGGTCAAGTGGTATGGTTATCCCAGACACAAGACCGTGACGGTTTATCATGGCGTGGATTTGGAAGTTTTTCATCCGGATGCCATGGCCAAGGCCCGATTGCGCCATTCGTGGGGGATCGGACCGGGTGACAAGGTGATCGTTTCAACGGCGCGCTTGTCGCCGGAAAAACGCATCGACCGCCTGATTGACGCGTTTGGCGAAATTGACGGCGTTCCCAGCTCATGGCTTTTCCTTGTGGGGGAGGGGCCGCTCAGAAAGGATTTGGAACGGCTGGCCGGAACGAAAAAAAATGCCGGTCGGATCGTCTTTGTAGGGTTTCAGGAGTGCGTTATGGATTTTTTGCAGATGAGCGACATCTTCGCCCTGCCTTCGGATATTGAAGGGCTTTCGAACGCGATGCTGGAAGCCATGGCCGTGGGCCTGGTCCCCGTGGTGACGGATGTCCCGGGGGCCGGCGAAGCGATGCAAAACGGGGTTAACGGGTTTATCGTGCAGAAATCAACCCAGGACATGTACGCCGGTTTGCGCCGGGCCTTGATGTTGTCAGGGCAAGAGGCGCGAGAAATATCTTCGAAGGCCCGGGAATGTATTCTAACCCGGTTTAATCAGGAGAGAGGCACGCGCGAGACCCTTGAACGGCTGGGGATGGCCCAAAAGCAGCTGCCATTGAACTGATATGAATGGAAATTTAAAACAGGAACAGTATTTTCATGTCAAACTCACAGGGGGGAACCCTGTCGTCCGTGGGCATCAAAATTGCTTCTTGGGGCACAAAGTCCCGGGGGAATCCGGCCGGGAGAGTGAAGGGGTATTTGTGGAATGGAAATGGGATGGGGCGGCCCTCCAGGTGAAGACGGATCAATTTGCTTTTTATCCCGTCTATTATTGGTGCGGCAGTCAGGAATTTGCCATATCAACATCCATTATGAAGCTCTTTGAGTTAGGGGCCCCAAAAGAATTGGATTACACGGGGCTGGCCATATTTTTGCGTTTAAGCTCTCTCATCGGTGAATACACTGTCTTTAAACATATCAAGGCGCTGCCACCCGGGGCCGAATTGAAATGGTCGCGAGGACAACTGTCGGTCAAGTCACATATGGCAGTCGAAAAGGTTAATAAAATCCCCAGGGACGACGCCATTGACCAGTTTATCCATCTTTTCAGAAGATCGATTGCAAGGCGGTTGCCGAAAGATGATGATTCCGTTGTCCCGTTAAGCGGCGGCCGGGACTCCCGGCACATCCTGCTCGAGTTGGTCCAGCAGGGCCGCAAGCCGAAATTTTGTATAACGTACGAGCAATTCGCCGGCAAATCCTTTGGAGAAGATGTCCGTGTTGCGGCGGCGTTGTGCCGGGAACTTGAGATCAAGCATGTCTGTTTGAACCAAACGGAAAAATATTCTGCGGTGGAAATCAGAAAGAATTACCACACGAATTTTTGCAGTGATAAACACCAGCAAATGTACGTTCTGGCCGAGTATCTCGCCGACAGCACAGAAGTCCTCTATGACGGTCTTGCGGGCGATACTTTATCAAAATCAAATTACCCGAGTCTGGCTTATGTTGAGCTGTACCGGAAGCAGAAATATGAGGAGTTGGCTATAGACTGTTTCCGGCGTTATTCTTGTGATGAGAATGATTTCCGCCGTTTTTTTCACAAGCAATTTTATGCGAAAATTAATTTCGATCAGGCCATTGCCGCCTTGGCGTCGGAATTGAAAAAATATGCGGCGGCGGCAGACCCTTTTACGGCATTTCGTTTTTGGAACCGGACACGGAGAGACATCGCCCTCCTGCCTTACCGGGTTCTTGAACGAGTCCCGACCGTTTTTACGCCGTACCTCGACCATGAACTGTTCCGGTTTTTATCGTCCCTGCCTGGGGACATGGCAGGCGACAGAGAATTTCACACGGACAGCATCCGCCGGGCTTACCCCCGGCACGCCCATATCCCTTTTGAGAATGAAGGACCTAAGAAATCGCCCGCCATTCTGGATAAAAAGACGGCAGAGATCAACCGGGGGGTAGCCTTTTATTACCTTTCACGATTTAAATTCCGGGGGTCTATATTTGACACGAACTATTTGTTGCCGCGCATGATGCGATGCCTTTGTTCAACCAAATACGCGGCAAGCTTGAACTGGCTGCCCATGCCGCGGGTATTATTTTTGACGCAGTTGGCGGATTTTGTCGAAAAACCATACAGGCTTGCGTAATGTGGTGATATCTTTGGCCGTATTTTTCATTGAAGAGGAAGGTGAAATATTCTCGGACGGTTTTAACACCAGGGGTCTTGAGCTAAAGAATAAAGGAGAACGAAATGTTTAAAGCGATCAAGGGAATTTTTCAGTACCGGGATTTATTGGTGATGCTCACAATGCGGGACCTGCGGGTCAGGTATAAGCAGGCCGCCATGGGGTTTCTCTGGGCCGTCTTCATGCCCATTGTGGCGGTTTGCGCCGGGATTTTGATCAAAAAAGCCATGGCCGTCGTGTCCCAGAAGCCCCTGGAGATTCAGGGGATTATCTCCATTATCGTCAAAACCCTGCCGTGGACCTTTTTTATCAGTTCAATCCGGTTCGCCGTTCAGGCGCTGGTCGGCAATAGTTCTCTTGTGACGAAGATCTATTTCCCCCGCGCGGTTTTGGTCTTTGCCTCCATTTTGGCTTGCCTGTTCGATTTCAGCGTGGCCCTGGTGGTCGCGGTTATTCTTCTCGCGGTCTTTCAGGTGGGGGTCAGCATCTATCTTTTGTGGGTGCCCCTGCTGGTGCTCCTTTTGATCCTTTACACCATCGGCCTGGGGCTTATTTTATCCTCCGCCAATCTTTTTTACCGGGATGTCAAATATGTGGTTGAGATCCTGCTCATGTTCGGGATTTTCTTTACCCCGGTCTTTTATAACTCCGATGCGTTCGGCCGGTGGGAACCGCTCATGCTGATCAACCCCCTGGGAAGCATTTTGGAAGCCCTCAGGAGCGCTGTCGTGCTGCACCAGATGCCGGACATTTTTTGGCTTAATTACGCGGTCGTCACGTCCTTGGCGGCGTTTTGGTTCGGGATGTATGTGTTCCATAAAAAGGAGCCGCTGTTCGCGGAGAATATCTAATCCCGGTTGTTTCAAAGAGGTTGAAGAAATCCGTAAAATGATCACGGGATCATGAAATATTTACGAAGCCTTATATAATTCGCAACTCATCGAACTCGTTAACAGGAGAACTCCTTTATGAACGCTATCGAATTCACCAATGTTTGGAAGAAGTTTAGAAAAGGGGAGAAGTTCAATTCTCTTCGCGACGCCATCCCGAATCTTTTTAAAAGGGAGGACAGCAGTCTGACCCTTGAGGACAAAGAATTCTGGGCGGTCAAGGATGTGAGCTTCAACATTGAAAAGGGCGGCGTCATCGGCATTATGGGTCCCAACGGTTCCGGGAAAAGCACGACCCTCAAGCTGCTCTCCCGCATCATGGAGCCCAACAAAGGGGACATTAAGATCAACGGCCGGCTTTCGGCCCTGATCGAGGTCACCGCCGGGTTCCATCCCGAACTGACCGGCCGGGAAAACGTTTACCTCAATGCCACCATCCTGGGGATGCGCAAGAAGGAGATTGACGATAAATTCGATGAGATCGTGGAGTTCTCGGGCGTCGGAGAATTCATTGATACGCCGGTCAAACGGTATTCCTCGGGGATGTATTCACGGCTCGGGTTCTCGGTGGCGGCGCACATGGAACCGGACATCCTTTTGGTCGATGAAGTTTTGTCGGTCGGGGATATCGCGTTCCAGGCCAAATGCGCCCAGAAAATCCGCGAACTTTTAAAGTCCGGGGCCACGATCGTGCTCGTTTCCCATCAGTTAGGCATGATCCAGAGCCTGTGTGACCGGGTCATCTTATTGCAGAACGGGGCAGTAGTCCGCGACGGGGCCGTCGGCGATGTGATCCCGCTGTATCAGAACATTGTGCTTGAAAACAGGGAAAAGGAGTTGAGGCACCGCATGAATGTCTTGAACAAACAGTTGAAAGACGACGCGCGGCCTTTGATGGACATCACGGAAGTCCATTTCTCTAAAGGGGCGCCCGGCCATAAAGACACGTTCGATATCGGCGATTCCCTGGAGTTGACACTGGAATACGCGGTGAGAGAGCAGATCGACAGCCCGATATTTATCGTGGACCTTGTCAGGTCCGATGGTGTTGTGTGCAGTCACGCGCGCTCTGATGAGGCGGGAGCCAATCCCGGCATTCTTGACGGCCGGGGGCGGCTGAAGATTGATCTGGGGAAATTATACCTGGCCCCGGGAGTTTACATGGCCAAACTTTCGGTATGGGACAGAAATTTGATCCACACCTATGTGGTCCGCAGCAAGGACATCCTTAGGATTGCGTCGAACAACCGCCACAGTCAGACGGACGCGGTTCTCTTGCCGGAGATTAAATGGGAATTTAGCGGATAACAGGGAATGACAGGGTTGCCGGAAAGCCATGACACATGGATCGTGAGCGCACCCGTCCCGGCCACCCGTCTTCTGACATGGTTGCCGCGCGCTCAATTCCCCCGAAAACCTCAATCCCCCTGCCGGGTCCCGTTGGATGCAGAGGCCTTCCCACCCCGTTTCTTTGGCTTCGAGAAATTAGTTTGCCTTATTGCAATCACAGGAGAAACCCGGGCATGAGGCCCTTTGCGCGTTTTGAAGATTGTCTCATTTTCTTTCAGAAGATAAGCTGGCGAAAATCTTTTGCCTTTATTTTTTTGGCCATCCAGGTGGCCCTAATTGTTCTTGCCAGGTTCGGCGAAGATCGGTATTTCTGCTGGGCCCCGCACGACATGCAGACGGAATATGAACTTGCGGTGAATGTCAACGGGCGAGAGCTGGATGGCCGGGAAATATCGCGGCGGTTCCGGTTGGGAAAAACGGGGCGCGACCCGCGTGCGGCCGGCAACGTCAAGGCCGTTGTCATCCAGCATTGCCGGACCTATGGAAGGAATGATGAAGTGCTTGTGGCCATGGACTATACGATTAACGGAAGGCGCATGGAGCCCTGGAAATGGCGGCACATCCCGCAGAAAAAATGAAAACGGTGTTTGAAACGGTAAACCCGTTCGGGTGCCGGTCGGAATCCTTGCCGGTAAACCTTGTCCTGATGGTCAAGCTCATCGCGGTCGGCCTTTTGATGAAAGGGTATCTCTTCGACCTGTCCGACCATTTTTTGCCGTATTGGCCGGTCTTTGACGGCATGGGGCCGCCGGGAGTTTTCAGGTTTGTTCTGCAGTTTTTCTTTCTCCTCGGGACGGGGGGGATTTTGTTCAGCCGCGCGATACGCACAGGCTGCCTCATTTTAGGGCTGGTTATGCTGACAACGGTCTTGTCCTCGCGGACGGCTTATTCCAACGTCAAATTTTTTTGCAGTTGTTTGCTTTTGCTGACGGCCCTGGCGGATCCCAAGAACCCTCTGCTGGTGTTGCGCTGTCAAATGGCGATTGTTTATTTGGGGGCCTGGGTCAACAAGATATTTGACGCCGATTGGCGTTCCGGCCAGTATTTTGAGCATTGGATGAGCGCGATCATAAAAAGAGAAACTTATATCCAGGCCGCCGCGCTATTGCCTCCCATGGTCCTGTCCAAAATGATGGGCTGGATGACGATTGTTATCGAGGCGTTCCTGTCCGCCGGTTTTTTGTTGAGACCTTTGCGCGGTTTGACAATATTCACCGGGATCTATTTTCATTCAATGGCGTTTCTTCTGGCCTGGCAGGATTTTTACGTTTTCACGATCGCGACACTGTCCTCATATTTGATCTTGGTCCCTTGGCCGGACCGGTTGACCATACGGTTCAATCCTCAGCGCCGGCTTCACCGTGCAATAAAAGCCGTCATTGAGAAAGTGGATTGCGATCAACGGGCGGCATGGATCCCTGAACAGGGCCGATTGCAGGTGAACGTGTTTGATGGTCATTATCAGGGGTTTTTGGCTTTTAAGAGGATCGTTCTATACTCGCCGTTTTTTTATTTTCTGTACGTGTTCATCCTGGGTTTGCCGAATGAGAGCTTTCTCTGGGTAAAACTGAAAACGGTCCAGCTGGCTCTGGTCATCTTCTTCCCATGGATGGAAATCATCGCATGGCTGAAAGGCGCCCCTGGCGCCGGCGGATTGGCGGAGAGGAGACCCGGATGATCCCTTATGATGTGGAGGTGGACTGGCTGATCACGGAGGTGTGCAATTTTGATTGTCCGTTTTGCTGGCTGCAAAAGCGACCCAAAAGCGACCGTTACCTCGGCCGCAAGGACACGCAGGAACTGCTGGAAGGGTTCAATAACAAGGGAGTGACCTGGCTCGTCCATATGACGGGAGGGGAGCCGTTCTTTTTTCCAAACTTCCTGGAGTTGTGCCGGGGACTGACCGAGCGCCACTATATCAGCATCAACACCAACTTGTCGCACAAGAATGTCCTGCGCTTTGCGGAGACCGTCGATCCGGAAAAAGTGGATTTTATGCATGTCAGCCTGCATATCCTGGAACGGGAGAAGATGAGAGGCGTCGGCCGTTTTATCGATACCTATATGATGCTGAAAAACGCCGGGTTCAACATTTTCGTTTCGTACCTGATGTATCCTCCTCTGATGAAGCGGTTCCCAAAGGACTACGAAGATTTTAAGTCCCGGGGAGTGATCCTCCGTCCCAAGGTTTATTGGGGCGATTATTACGGGGTGCTCGACGCGAAAGTTAAACGGCCCTGCAATAACCGGATATTGAAGTATCTGGGGCGGGCGTATCCAGATGCGTATTCCGCGGAACAGGTGCGGTTTATCAGGGAATATATTGACCGCAGCGCGCGTGACGAGGCGCAGAGGTACGGGAATACGGTGCCCCTGAGAGAAAGGACCGTGGACCTGGCCTTGGACAAACATTGGGTCTCCGGAATACCGTCTTATGCGGGCAAGAGGTGCTCGGCTGGCAGAAAGATGGTGAGGATGGAGAAGGACGGCGAGGTTTATCGGTGCATCGATGAGAAGCGGTACCATCTGGGGAATATGTTCCGCGGCCCCTTGGAATTCTTAAAGGAGGACTTGGTCTGCGGGGCCCCGTTGTGCAGCTGCCCCTACGTCGGGTTAAGGTACGCGAATAACGAATCAAAAGACGAGAGATATCCGTTATGAATATCTGCGTGGTGGTCCCGCAGAAGGACATTTACTCGGAGACCTTTATCCGGGCCCACATCGAGCGCCTGGCAGGAGAGGTCACGAGTTTATATGGCACAGATCTCCACATGGTTACCGCCGATGGGAGAGCCTTGCTGAAACCGCCGGGTTTCCTGGAAAGGGTGAGGCGTTCTTTTTTATACCGCTTGTTCGGGGTCAGGTTCGATGAACATTGTTTGTGGCAGCGAGCTTTTCAGAGATACTTGACGGACAACGGGATCGATGCCGTGTTGGCCGAGTTCGGGCCGACAGGAGTGCGCTTGATGGAATCCTGTAAAAAGGCGGATGTCGCGCTGGTCGTCCATTTTCATGGTTTTGATGCCTACCGGAAGAAGACGATTGAGGATTACGGCGCGAAATACCAGTCGATGTTTCAGACCGCGGACGCGGTCATTGCCGTGTCCCGGCACATGGTCGAGCGGCTCGTCGGTCTCGGCGCCGCGCGGGAGAGGGTCCATCATGTCCCTTGCGGGATGAACGAGAAAATGTTTTATGGCGGGGACCCCGCAAAGGCCGGCCCTGTTTTTCTGACAATCGGCCGTTTTGTTGACAAAAAGGCCCCGCATCTGCTCCTGCCGGCATTTCGGAAAGTCCTGCTACAGGCCCCCGAGGCCAGATTGATCATGGTTGGGGACGGCCTGCTCTGGGATTCCAGCGTAGCGTTGGCAAAGGCCTTGAAGATCGAGAACTCTGTTACGTTTGCGGGGGTTAAGTCTCATCAGGAAGTTGCCCATCTGATGCGTGAAGTGCGCGCTTATGTCCAGCATTTCATTACGCCTTCGTCGGGAGATTCAGAAGGGACTCCGGTGGCGGTGATGGAGGCCGGAGGCTCCGGCCTGCCGGTGATTGCCACTCGCCATGCCGGGATTCCGGATGTGGTGGATGATGGCATAACGGGATTCCTGGTTGATGAATACGATATCGATACCATGGCGGAAAGAATGACCAGGATCGCCCGGGAGCCCGCATTGGCCGCACGGATGGGGCAGGCCGCCAGGGAAAGAGTGTTGTCTCAGTTCACTTTGGACAAAACGATAAAGGATCTGGATGAGGTCATCCGGCAGGCGGTGCAGAAGAGGAAAGGGACAACGGCATGAGGTGGTTAAATAAGCTCATCCGGTACGGCACGATCGTATTTTATGCATGTTTTTTCTGGTTGAGGAAGACGTTGATCAGAAACCATTCCGTCAAGATCGGGTTCCTGGTGGAGGAGTTTTTTGATGAGAAGTTCCGCGGGTTCGGCGGCTATGGGATGACGGTTAAGTATATTGCTGAACATTTTAACGTGGCCAACAGCAAACTCAAGGCGGATGTCATCCTGATGTATCCGCTTGATATCGCAAGCCCCCAACAATCTTCGGCCCACAATGCGGATGTGGTCATGATGCCCAAGCGCATGCCGGATACGGGCAAGGATTTCCGGAACTATGCCCGGCTTATCCATGAAAAGCGACCGGATGTTTTTATCGCGGTGGACCATTTCCAATCGTATGAATATCCTTTGATGGCCTTTCCGAACATCCCCTGGGTCATCTGGCTTAAGGATCCCAGGGATGAGGTAAAGTTTAGAAAGTACGCCACCGTGAGCTTACAGTTAAAGGCTTGGGGTTATGAAGGTCCGGATGAAGTTGTGGAGCGTTCCCATCGTACTTTGAACTCGTTTCGTCTTGTGCTAAAGCGCAGCCGCATGTTCGGCCGCAAGGTCTGTTTTGCCGCGGAATCCAAAGATTTTATTCCTATCGGAAAACGTCTCTATGGCTTGAAGGATTTAAATCCCGCGATCCTGTCCAAACCCATCCCTTTGCCGAAGATGGAGGGGCCTGAGTATGCAGAAAAACCGTTATTTCTGTTTATGGCGAGGCTTGACCCGGTCAAACGCCCATGGATTTTCTGTGAGTTGGCCAAACGTTTTAAGGACGCAGATTTTGTGGTTGCCGGCAAAGTGAATAATCCGGAAATCATGGAAGAGGTATTGGCAAAATATAAAGATGTTCCCAATTTGAAATTTTTAGGCGGGGTTTTTGGGGTGGAAAAAGACGCCCTTTTCCGCCGTATCTGGGCTCTGGTGAATACGAGTGTGCACGAAGGATTGCCCGTCACCATGGTCGAGGCATTTTCCTATGGAAAAACCAGCATTGCCTCTGGGAATTTAGATGGAATTGCTGAGCGTTTCGGCTTTTATACGGGGGAAATGACTGGGGATGGATATGATAGTGCGACCTTGGACCGTTATTCCGAACCGATTGAAAAGATTATCAATGGACAATTAGACCGGGAAAGCCTATTTAGAGAAGCCCGCCGGTATGTCCAGGAGGTCCATTCCTTTGAGAAGTTCGAACAGACTGTGCGAGATATTGTTTCGACAAACAGATACGACGGCAACTTTACGCTGGAAGATAAATAGAGCTGAAGCCGATATGATCTCTACACTCATCGCCACATATAACCGTGGTCCGGATCTCAGGCTGGTCCTGGGCTGTCTGTTGAACCAGCGGCTTCCCGCAGGGTTGGAACACGAGGTCATCATCATTGATAATAATTCAAATGACGACACCAGGGCGGTGGTCGAATCGCTGATCCCGTCTTTCGGCGGGAAACTCAAGTATTTCTTTGAACCGCGGCAGGGAAAATCCTTCGCTATTAACAAGGGCATTCAAGAAGCCCAGGGGGAAATCATTGTCCTGACTGATGATGACTGCACGTTTGAAAGCGATTATATCGCGAAGATTTATCAAGCATTTCAGAAAGGCGGCCTGGAGATCGGTTTTATCGGGGGGAGGATCCTTCCTCGGTATGTCGGCTGCAGCAAACCGGCGTGGTTCGCCGAATTAGAGCCGGGGTGGTGGTATAAAGAATTTTTCTGGGGACCTTTGGCGGTCCTGGATTATGGGGAAGAGCCGTTCATCATCGACAAGCGCGGCCTACCCTTATCCGATCTCAAGCTGTTTTACGGGGCCAATATGGCGGTCCGGAAAGAGCTGTTTTTTCATCATGGTCATTTTGACATTGAAAAATACCATACACATGATACGGAATTTCAACTGCGTTTTTTAAGGGAAGGGGCGCGCGGCCTTTATACGCCGGAGGTCAAGGTTTATCATAAAATCACGGCCGACCGGTTAACACCGCAATATTATTATCGCTGGTATTTCAAGAGAGGGTATCTTCTGGATTTCCAGGGCCGGTACCGGGAAAAAATCTATCATCCGTTCGGCATTCAGTGGGCGATGCTCGCCAAGACCGTTAAGCTGCTGGTGACGTCGGTTTTTGTCCGTTCGTTGACCCAAAAAGTGTACAGGCGATGCCAGGCGTTGTTCAACCTGGGACAGATGAAACAGCTGATTAAAGAAAATTCATGACGGGGCCCCATGGACAAAATATCTCTTGTTTTAACCTTGAAAATTAACGCCTATCCCCTGGGGAGCGACCTGGAAAGGGCCAAGAAAATCCTTCTTCCTTCGCTCGCCAAATATTTCGATTTGAGCCAGATCAGCCGGTTCTGGATTATCGTCCCGGCCGATGAGCAGGAGCAGATCGCCCGGGAGCTTTGGGAATTCCGGGACCGCCTCAAAATAACCATTAAAAATGAGGAGACGCTTCTGAAATCGGTCCCGGGATGGACGAGGGACCGGATCGTCCACGGCATGATGAGGGGGCTGGGGAGGATTGTCCGTAAATTAAACGGGGAGGGGTTGTTATCCGAATATTTGCGGCCTCGCGACGGATGGCATTCTCTGAATGGTTGGCGAAGGCAGCAAATACTTAAGATTCTTGCGGCGCGGCTGGTCGACACAGATTATTTTTTGATCGTGGATTCCGACCTGTGTTTGATGCGCCCCGCGAATTTAAAGACCATTTTCCCCGATGGGAAAGCGCTCTTCGGGCGGGACAGACTGAAAACGCAATACGATTGGTGGGCCGGGGCCGCCAGGGTGCTCGGTATCTCCTTGAAGCTTGGGCCGGAAGACGAGGTGATATCAGTCACGCCCCAGGTCCTGGTAACGTCCGTGGTCAACCGCCTTATGGACTATTTGATGTCGAAAGCAAGGGAGAAGGGGGCCCGGACCCTGCTTGAGTATCTCTCTCAAAATGGCCCCTGGACAGAATATACGCTATACTGGTTG
Organism: Candidatus Omnitrophota bacterium; assembly: GCA_030688425.1. Lineage (NCBI taxonomy): Bacteria > Pseudomonadati > Candidatus Omnitrophota > Candidatus Omnitrophota bacterium. The sequence goes on from JAUYIB010000030.1 coordinate 95,946, forward strand.
TTCCTGCTGGAGTTTTGCGAAAAGGGCGACCATTATTCAGATCAGCGGCAAGGCTATGCTTTGCATGCGGGCGGCAGCGTGTGGTATCGTGAACAGGCATCCGACGCGAGAGTCTTGCGGGATCGGATCGATTCGGCGTTTCGCCGGGACGATTCGTTATTTTTGGTTGTTCAAAGCGCCTGCATCCCTCTGAGTGAATATTATGAGGCGGTGCGGGGGCACTTGTCGTAAATAATGCCGGGGAAATGTGATGCGAATCCTTTTTGTCCGAACATATTGTCCGCACTCCATCAATTACGGCTCCGAAATGAGGGCAAGCCGTTTCGTTGATTATTTGCGCCGGAAGGGGGAGGTGGACCTGTTGACGATGACGTCTCCGAGCGGGCATGCCGATATAAATTATATAGAACGCCATTTCCGGCGCCATTATCACTTTAATCAGAAAGGCAATCCCCGGCGCCTGACAAGGCTCGAGAAATTGAGACACCTCCTGCCTTGGCAGATCACGGGGCACTATGCGAAGGATTTTCAGCAAGAGCTCAACGCTATCGTCGAGGAAAATCAATACGATTTGATTTTTGTGTTTAAGCTGGAGCCGGTTTTCTATTTTCTTCAGCTGCCCGCCAAGTGGCGCCAGCGGACGGTTGTCGATTATGATGATTTTCTTTCGGATATTTACAAGAATCACTACAGGAATATCTTTACCGCTTATAAGAACAGTTATTCGTTGATGCTGTATCAGCACAAGGCGCTTGTCCGCTTCAAAAGGATCTTTGTCTGCGCGCGGGAGGCCCTCTTGAAGGTGCCTGGGAGCTGGCGGCACAAAGCCGGGGTGATCCCTAATGTTTTCAATGTTGACCCGAAAGGCTTTTACGCGGAGCCTGGCCCGAAGAATCGTCTGCTCTTTATCGGCTCTCTGGATTACTTCCCGAACATAGACGGTCTTAAGTGGTTCTGCCGCGATATTTGGCCGGGGTTTCATGAGAAACATCCTAACAGCATCCTGACTGTTGTCGGAAAAACGCGGAATGACGCCGAGCACGTGCGTTCACTGTTCAATCACCCGGAAAATCTTGAAGTCGCCGTTAATGTCCCCAGCACGCTGCCTTATTACCAAAATTGTTTCGCGTCGGTCGTCCCGTTGCTGAACGGCAGCGGGACGCGCTTAAAGATATTGGAATCCGCCGCCTACGGCCGGCCCGTCCTGGCGACCTCGAAAGGAATGGAAGGTTTGAATTTTGAGGACGGGAAGAATATTTTTATTTTTAAGAACAGCCGGTCTTTTTTAAACGCTTACGAAAGCTTACTGGACGAGGAGCGTTATCGCAATGTGACCCGGAGCGCTTTTACGGTACTGGAAGATCAGTACTCCCCGGAAGCGTTTACCGAGTGCATGGATGAGAATTGGAACATGATGGTTGATTCCCAACAGCGTTTGAAGGAATGAACGTTCCTTCAAGAAAGGGCCGCTATGCGCCTGAGCGTCATTATTGCCACATATAATCGCAGCCAATCCCTGTCCAGGATGCTTCAAAGTCTCTTAGAGCAAAAGACGGAGCGCCCCTTGGATTTTGAAGTAATCGTTGTCGATAATAACTCGAAAGACAACACAAAAAGTGTCGTTGAATCCTTGACTCCGGCGTTTAACAACCGGTTGCGCTATATATTCGAACAAAAACAGGGGAAGTCGCACGCGCTTAATAAGGGGATCCAGGAAGCCGCCGGAGAGATCCTCGCCTTCACGGATGACGATGTCATTGTCGACAGCCGATGGCTGAATAATATCCTCTCCTGTTTTGAAACTTTCTCCTGTGACGGCCTGGGAGGAAGGATCCTGCCGCAATATCCCCCCCATGCGCCGCGTTGGCTCGTTGACAACAAGGACCTTATTGTCGGCCCGGTTGTCAACTATAACCAGGGGGAGAGCACGGTGGTTTACCAAAAGCCCATGTATGAGTTCCTGGGCGCCAATTTTGCTTTTAAAAAAGGCCTTTTCGAGGAATGCGGGCTTTTCCGCACGGATATCGGCCCCGGCACAAAGGTCCTGGGCGAGGACACCGAGATCACCAACCGTTTTTTACAGGCCGGCAAGCGTTTATACTACTGCGGTCAGGCCCTTGTGTGGCACCCGGTGGAGGCTGAGCGCATGACACTCAAATATGTCACCTCCTGGTATGTGGCTTTGGGACGATATCGGGTCATGATGGGACAGCAAAATTCCTTGTTCCAGGAAGCCGCCTATTTTTTCGGCGTCCCGAATCCATTAGCCAAAAGAATGGCGTCCGAGGCCCGGTATTTTTTGACGCATATTTTCAATCAAAGAGAATTGTTGAGGGCCTGGGTGGATTTATGCGTTTCATACGGAAAAGCGTCGCAAATCAGGCATATTCGAAAAGCCCCAAGGAAGACATTATGACCCTCATCAGCATCGTCGTCTGCACCTATAACAGGGCCGAAGTCTTAAAGGTAACACTGGACGGCCTCTTGCGCCAGGAAGTCCATGGGGCCTTTGATTATGAAATCCTGGTCATAGACAATAACTCAACAGATCACAGTAAATCGGTTGTCGAGGAATTCATCCCGCGGTCTGGAGGGAAGATGAAGTATTTTTTTCAACCAGTCCAGGGAAAATCCGAGTCGCTCAATATGGCTGTTCCCTTGGCAAAAGGCGATATTGTCGCGTTCACGGATGACGATGTTGTTCTGTCGCCATCCTGGCTTTATGAGTTATATCAATGCTTCGCGGAACATGGCTGTGACGGCGTGGGGGGGCGGGTGCTGCCGATCTATCCGGAGGGGACTCCGGTTTGGGTCCGGGAGAACCCCCATCAGGTTGCCGGGGCCGTTGTCATTTATGATCACGGCGAAGGCGTGCGAGAATTTGATCAGACAATGGAACTTTTTATCGGGGCAAATTACGCTTTTCACCGGGAAGTATTTGACCATTGCGGGATGTTCCGCACGGATTTAAGATATAACGGTGTTCATATCGGCGAAGATCGCGAATTTATCCGGCGGCTGATCAAAACCGGTAAGGTCTTGTATTATTGCGGAAAGGCCGTTGTTTGGCATCCGGTGGATTTAAAGCGGTTGCGGTTCCGGCCCATGGTCCGCTGGCATATGGCTGCGGGCCGCTGCGCCGCTGATTTGGAATCGGAGGACAAATCTGAAATGTTTGTCTGTTGTTTCGGTTTTCCAAGATACCTCCTGAAGGGAATTTGCGGTGATGCCTTGGGAATGGCGCTGAACGCCTTTGACCGGGTCAAATTCTTCAGGAATTTCCGCGGCTTTTTTAGGAAACTGGGCATGATCCTTCAGTACCGGGTTTTGGCAAAGAGAGCAAGGGGGAATGATGGCCAAGGTTAGCGTGATTGTCCCGACATACAACCGCGCGCAATATCTTCCCCGTGCGCTGAACAGCGTTTTGGCGCAAACGTACAGGGATTATGAAGTCATTGTCGTGGATGATGGGTCGACGGACGAGACGCCGCAAGCCATGAAGCCGTTTGAAGGGCGCGTGACGTATGTCCGTCAAAAGAATGGAGGAAGCGCTTCGGCGAGAAACCGCGGCATTGAAGAAGCCAAAGGCGAATACATCGCGTTTCTGGATTCGGACGATTACTGGGTCGCGGACAAGCTGGAAGCGCAGGTGAGAATCCTCGACGCCCATCCCAAGGTCGGGATTGTCTATGGCCGCATGCCGATCGTCAATGAAAAAGGCGAGAAGATAGGGATGAAACCCGCCGGCGTTTCCGGCAGGAATTTCAAAGAACTGCTGGATGTGTGGGGAGACCTGCCGACGTCCACCGTCATGACCCGCCGTGTCTGTTTTGAAAAAGCCGGGATGTTCGACACGTCCCTGACGACCATGCAGGACATCGACATGTGGCTGCGCATCGCGCGGCTCTACGACCTTTATGAGATCGAGGGGCAGGTCCTGGCGTATTACTGCCGCCACGGCAGCCAGGCCACAAGCGACAAGGTCAAGGTCTACGGCGGGCTGGTGAGGATCTATAAAAAGATTTTCAAGACGTTCCCGGACGCCCCCCGTGACGTCATGGTAAAACGGATCGCCTCCAACCAGTATATGCTGAGCCGTTCGTATTATGACAGGCGCCTGTACACGGACGCCCTGCGCAATCTGGCCGAGACGTTGTTGCGGTATCCTCACGTGGGGACGCTGTTTTGGGAGTCCCGGGACGGATCCGGGGGGAAAGCCTTCAAATTGGTTAAGCCCTATTTATATTTTGGGATTTGCGCGCTGAAGGCCGCCGGCCAGGGCACAAAAATATTTCTGAAACCTTTTGCAGAAAAATCCAAATAGCCAATAATAGAGATACGATATGAATGTCTGCATTGAATCCCAAGTGCTGAATCATCCCCGGCGGTCGGGTCTGATGACCTATACCGAGGGGCTGGTGAACGGCGTCCATCGCAACGACCGCGCGAACGCGTATGCCCTGGTGTATTATTCTCTGCGCCGGTCGGCGGACGGGATGCCCGGCCCTTCGGACGGGAATTTCCGGAAAGCGGTCCTGCGGGTCCCGGACCGCCCGTTCTGGGGGCGGCAGGCGCTGATTGATGATTTCCTTTTGCCGGCATTTCTGAAAAAGAGCAAAATTCAGGTTTTTCACCGGCCGGCCGGGTATACTATGCCGGACGTTAAAGGCGTTTTCAAGATATTGACGGTCCATGATTTGAGGACCCTGACGATCGGGGACAGCCGCTGGGCCCAGAATATCGAAAAGTATAAAAGGGCCCTCAACGCCCTCGATGCCTGCGCGGTGGTGTCCGAATGCACCAAGCGGGACCTGGTCCAGCACTTTAAGATCGATGAGAAAAAGATCCGGGTGACCTACCTTGGCGCCGATGACCGTTTTCGGCCGGCTCCTGACAGGGACATGGCGGACGTCAAGGCGCGCTACGGCCTGGACCAGCCGTTTCTGCTTTCGGTGGGGTCCGTTCCGCGGAAGAATATCGACGGGATCATCCGCGGGTTCGCGGCGTCCCGGTCCAAGGACCAGTTTCTTTTGGCGTTAAGCTGCAACATGGACGTTGAAAAATATCAGTCCCTGGCGCAGGACCTGGGGGTGGGGCCGCGACTGCGCATTTTGCGCAACCTTAAGGACGCGGACATCGTGGCCTTATACAGCGCCTGCCATTGTTTTGTGTTCCCGTCGCTGTATGAAGGTTTCGGCCTGCCGATTCTGGAAGCCATGCAGTGCGGAGCTCCTGTCATCACCGCGAACTCTTCCTCATGCCCGGAAGTGGCCGGGGACGCCGGCATCCTGGTCAATCCCGCGGAGCCGGCCGAGATCGCAGAGGCCATTGATCAGGTCTGCCGGGACGAGCAGCTGCGCAAGCGGATGATTGAAAAAGGCTTTCAGCAGGCCAAGAAGTTCGGCTGGGACCGATTTGCCAACCAGATGAAAGAGATCTATGATAGGGGTTGAAAAAAGTGTGTCAAATCTCAAGATTGATGGGTTTACGAAAGGATGTAAACAATGGAAGATGACTTCCTGAAAGAAAACGAGAAAGGAAAATATACATCTTGCTGGGGGACAGGGAGATATGTGCAATCTGAGCAAAGCTTCTGGATCACTGAAATTATCAAAAGCTTGAATCCGAAATCCAAAGTCCTTGATTTGGGGTGTGGCAACGGCTTTGTCGTTAAGAGGTTGGTCGATAACGGCATTGATGCCTATGGTGTCGATATCACCAGCGCGGGTTGGATGAAAAAGAGCGAAGTTAATCCCGCGTTCAAAGTGCTGCAAGACAGGTTGCATGAGGCCCCTTTGTGGGAAATCCCCTTCGCCGATAAGGAATTTGACATGACATTCTCCACGACTGTCTTAGAACATATCCCAACGGAAAAGGTCGATCTGACCATCAAAGAAATTTTAAGAGTAACAAAAAGAAAAACCATTCATTATGTTGATACCGTCAAGGAGCAGGAACAGTTTGGTGAAAATCTGCACATGACTGTGCAACCGTGCGATTGGTGGTTAAAGAAATTTGCCGAGAATAACACTGATAATGTCGAGTGTATTGTCCGGGATAAGCATGAGCTCACGGCCTCCTCCTTTAAGCACAGGTCCCTGCGCTGGTATTTGAATAAAATCGTCCGCTGCATTAAAGAACGAAGGTTGCCTGATTTTATAAAGGATAAATTCTAAAGAGCAATCGATTAGTTAGGAGCGACTATGAAAAGGATTTTGGTTTTGGCGACGAATGCCAGTGACGCTAAATCCGTAGTTTTATGGGGTTTGCGTGAAGCGGGTCACCAGTGCCTGGTCATGGGAAATCTCTCGAAAAATACCGAGCTCCCGCATTCCCCGCTGTGTCGCAAATTTTATGCTATCCCAGAAGAATATTCGTTTGAGAAAAAGTCGCCCGAAATTGTCCCATTGATTAGGAGGGTCCTGGAGCAAAATGATATTGATGTCATCTGCCCATCGGGTTTTGAAAGCGTCAAGTTCCTCAGCCTTTTTCTGGATCAACTGACACAGATGAAGTTTTGCGTGCCTGTGCCGGCCTTGGAAACGATCAAAGAACTAAGTGATAAATACGTATTTGCGTCTCTCTGCCGGAATTATGGCATTCCCCATCCCCAGACCTATCTTTTAGAGAATATGAACGCTGTCGAAGAAAACAGGTTGCTAGTTAAATTTCCGCTTTTAACCAAGCCGCTCAGGATGTCCGCCAGTAAGGGGATATATACATTTCAAGGGAGAGATGAGCTCCTGCAATATTTAAAGACAAAAAAGGAGGATGGGAGTAATGCTTTGCCTCTTTTGTTGCAGGAATATATCCCGGGTTTTGATATTGACTTTAACGGGTTCGGTTATCAGGGGCGTCTGAGTGCCTGGACTATTCAAAAATTTATTGAAATACCGCGGGACAAGAAACAGCCGTTGCGATGGCTCCAGTTCCTTAGAAACGATGAGATATTGCGAATTGGTAAAACAATCGTTGAGAAGACGGGATATTCGGGCCCCATTCACGTAGATCTGCGCGTTGAGGAGCATAGCGGCCGTGTCTATGCGATTGAGGTTAATCCGCGTTTTTGGGCGTCGACGTTCGCTTCCATGAGTGATGGTGTCAATTTTGCGGATGTGGCCATACAATGCGCTATAAACCCGCATTATCAAAAGGCCCCGCGGTATGCCTGTAGGATCTGGGGTTCACCGCATCATTTGCCGTATCTTCTATTAAGGCATCCCAACAGGGAGATGTGGCAATTGGCCTGCCAGCACACCCTTTTTCAAGTTAGGCATGTTTTATTCAACCAGTTGTTGTTTGGCCAAATCGCAAGAAAAGGGGTGTTAATCCGAGAAGGAACATAGGATTTTGCTGTCAACATTGAAGCGTTTTACCCGCAGATTATTTATAAACGATTCCCGTGGAATGCATCCATAATTATTTTTCAGCCATATTAAAAGGGGAAATAAATGGGATCTGGAATTATTGCTAATTTAAAAATTCTTGCCCCGGTGGCTTTTTATCTCCTGGGCGTGGCCCTGGCCCTGGCCGCCTTTGTCGGCAAGGTCCGTTGGGCACTGCTCCTCGTGGCCTTCCTTTTGCCTCTGCGCAACGTCGTTGAGAAACTGCAGGGCCTGCCCCTGGGCAACCAATTCCTGGACGTTTTGTTCATGGCGATGATCGTAGGCTGGTTTGTTTCCGCATTCACGGGAGGGCAAAAGAAGCTTTTTGACGAATCGTCGCTCAACTGGATTTCCATTGTCCTGATCGTTTACACGTTCATTTCCCTGCAATCCGGGAATGCCTACCTTAAGTCCGTGAGTTTTTTCGACATCAGCGACCCCCGTGTCCAGGACTGGAAGAATTTTGTCCTTTTGCCGATCCTGTTTTTTATCACCTTCAACAACGTGACGGACGCTAAATGGGTGTGGAGGGTTTTTCTTGTGATGTGCTTGGGGATGTTTATCTCGGGGTATTACACGAGCACGCAAATCAGTTGGTTTTCGAACCTGCTTTCGCGGGCGAAAATCAGCGGGACATTCCAGTTCCTGGGGCCCAATGAGGTGGGGGCGTTTTTCAATCAATACACCATGATCTTGATCACCATGTTCTTTTTCATGAAAAAAAAGATCCACAAGGTCCTGACGGCCCTGTTGATCCTTCTGAACATTTATTGTATCCTTTTTCTTTATTCCCGCGCGGCGTATGCCGCCCTGGCGGCGGGGCTGTTCATTTTGGCTTCTATGAAAAAGCGTGTTTTGTTGATCCCCCTGATCCTGGTCGCGGTTTTCTGGCAGGTAGCCCTTCCTGAAAAAGCGGTAGAGCGGATCCAGGGGACCACGAATGAATTCGGCGAACTGGAAGAGTCTGCCGAGAGGCGGGTGGAAATATGGAAAGTGGGGCTTGAGTATTTTGAGGAAAATCCGGTTTTCGGCATAGGGCTCGGGGTCTTCAGCCGGCTGGGTTACAACTTGGGAGACACGCACAACATTTATGTGAAGCTTTTGGTGGAGCAGGGCCTGACCGGGCTTGGGATATTTTTTATTTTGGTCTGGTGTTTCATTCTTGAAGGATGGCGCTTGTATCGTAAAGGGCAGGATGACTATGAGAGAGGGCTTGGCCTCGGGTTTGCCATCAGCATTGTCGTCCTGATGATCAATAATTTTTTCGGCAACCGTTGGACTTATTTGGAGCTCAGCGGGTATTTATGGATTTTTGCCGGGCTCGTCTGCCGCCTGCGGGCCCTCGCCGAGACTTCTTCCCATGCTGCGTCTTCCCCCAAAAAAGTCAAAGTGAACATGCGTCAGGCCGGCCGGCGTCCGTAAAGTGTTTGCGCGGGAATCCGGCCGGGGGATTTCCCCTTAAACCCGTGATGAGAAAATTTTATGAGCGGCAGTGCGAGGAAAATCAATCTCCTTCTTCTGACGGATTGCCTGGCGGACCTGGCCGGAGGCGCGGAAAAGCAGATTTTTGAGCTGGCGAAGGGAATGGACAAATCCAGGTATGATGTGACTATCGCCAGCCTGGATTGTTACGGCCGGGCTCCCCGGAGCGTGATCGAGCCGGTCTGCCGGCTGGAGATTTTCCGCGTTGTGCGTATTTACGGCCTGTCCGGGTTTTTGCAGGGACTCCGGTTTTTCCGTTATTTGAAAGATTCCCGCGTGGACATTGTCCAGACGTATCATTTCAGCTCCGACATCTGGGGCGCGTTTTTGGCCTGGTTGGCGGGTGTCCCGGTGATTCTCTCTAACCGTCGGGACATGGGGTTTTGGCGGAAGTCCTGGCATGTCTGGGCGTACCGCTTGATCAACCGGTGGGTCTTGCGTATTGTTGTCAATGCGAGGCCGATAAAGGCTATGGTCCTGGAATCCGAAAGGATGGGGGACGACAGGGTGGTGGTCATTTCCAATGGAGTGGAGCTTTCCGCGAAATCGTCCCCGTTGGGCCGTTCTGATCTGGGATTGAATGCCGGCGATATGGTGGTTGCGCACGTGGCGAACCTCCGGCCTGTGAAAGGGCATATGCATTTGATTCGGGCGTTCAAGGACGTGGTTGCCCGCTGTCCCTCGGCCAAACTGGTGCTGATCGGCCAGGACGAGCTCGGAGGCTCACTGCAAAAGCTGGCAAGCGATCTGGGGATTTCCGAACGTGTTTTGTTTCTGGGTAAAAGGATGGATGTGTCCAGGATTTTGCCCCTGGCGGATGTTTGTGTCCTGCCGTCTTTGAGCGAGGGGATGTCCAATTCGATCCTGGAATACATGGCGGCCGGAAAGCCCGTGGTGGCAACGCGTGTCGGCGGAAATCCGGAACTGATCGAGGACGGGGTCAACGGGATCCTGGTCGAGAAAGAAAACGTTCCTCAATTGGCCGATGCTCTTTTCCGCCTTTTGCAGGACCCCTCTCTGCGCCGGGAGATGGGCAACAGCGGGTTTCAACGGATCACCGAGGAATTCACCATGGGGGCGATGGTCCGGAAATACGAGCAGTTGTTTGAGACTTTATTGGCCGCACAAAGACCTGGGATTTCGCGATGAAAGTCCTTCATTTGGTCAGCAGCGGCGGTCTGTTCGGGGCCGAGAGGGTCATCCTGACCCTGGCCGGTTCCCGGTGCGGCTTTGAGTCTGTGGTGGGGGCGCTCCATAACCGGCACAATCCGCACCTGGAGATCATCGGCGAAGCCGACCGCCTGGGATTGCCGAAAGCCGTCTTCGATTCGGGCGGACGGTTCGATGGGGGCGCCGTGTCCCGCGTCAGGCATTTTTTGAGGGATAACGGGATCGACGTGATCCATACGCATAATTATAAATCCGATATCATCGGGTTTTTCGCCGCGAAAGGAGCGGGGAAAAAGTGGGTTGCCACCAACCACGTGTGGCACAGCACCGACCAGAAGCTCCGGTTGTACGAACGGATGGACGCGTTCGCGCTCAAGTTTGCCGATAAAGTCGTGGCGGTCTCGGACGAGATCAAGCGCGATCTTTTGTCGAAAGGGTTTACGGACAACGGCGTGTGGGTGATTCATAACGGGATTGATGTCTCGGAATTCCAGCAGTCATTCCCTGTCGAACGGCTGCGCGGCGAATGGGGATGGACGATGGAAAATATCGTGTTTTCGATCATCGGCCGCCTGGCCCCGGAGAAGGGGCATGAGATTTTTCTGAAGGCGGCGGTTGAAGTCCTCCGGGACTTCAAGGGCGCCCGATTCCTGATTGTCGGTGATGGGCCTCTGCGGGAGACGCTGGAGGCCAGGGTGCAAGATCTTGGGTTGTCTGGCGCGGTTGCTTTCACCGGCATTCGCAAGGACATGCCGGCGGTTTATGCCCTGTCCGACGTCCTGGTCAATTCGTCCTCGATCGAAGGGCTGCCCATGACGATCCTCGAGGCCATGGCGTCAAAGCTGGCGATCATCGCAACGAAGGTGGGGGCGGTCCCGCAGGTGATCCGCGACCAGGCCAACGGGCTTTTGATCGAACCGGGCGACCCTGCTGTCCTGGCCGGGGCGATGAGAGAACTGGCGGGGCAAGGCGAAACGCGCCGTCGGCTGGCGCAGCATGCCTTTGAGGATGTCTGCGCCAGGTTCAGCGCCAGGCACATGGCCGAGCAATATCAACGGGTGTATCAAGAAGTCCTGGGATAAATCTTTCAATGAGAATTCTTTTTATCGCCCCGCGCTGTCCGCTGCCGGCGGATACCGGCGGGAAAATCCGGACGCTCAATATCCTCAAGCAGGTGGCCAGGCGCTGTGAGGTTCACTTCGTTTATTTTGCCTTTGAGGAAACGGACGCCCGCCAGACTGAGGAGTTCCGGAGGATGAACGTCGCGACCACGGCTGTCTCGGTTTCCGAGACGGGGCTGATGGGCAAGGCCTGGTCGGTGATCGCGGACCCCATGCCGTATTCCACCAGGAAATACCTTTCCCGGGCCATGGCCAGGGCGGTGGAAGCGCTGGTGAGGTCCCAGAAGTTCGATTTTGTCCATGTGGACCATATCCATATGGCGCATTACCGTGCCCAGTGCGCGGATGCCCCGTGCCTTGTGGATGAGCACAACGTCGAGTATAAAATTTTGGAGCGATGCGCGCTTGTTGAGAAATCTTTGTTAAAAAGAGCGTTGTACGGTTTGCAGGCCGCGAAGATGCGGCGGTTTGAGGCGCGGGCCATTGCGGGATTCCAAGCCTGCGCGGCTGTGTCCGAGGATGACGCCGCTCTCCTGCGCCAGTTGTGCCGGGGAGAGGTCCCCGTTTATGTGATCCCGAACGGGGTGGATACGGAATACTTTCAGTCAGAAGTCAGAGGTCAGCAACCAGAGGAGGAGGCGCTGGTTTTTACCGGGTCCATGGACTGGCTGCCCAACGACGACGCGATGGCGTATTTTATTCAGGACATCCTGCCGCTGGTATGGAAGGCCAGGCCGTCGGTCAAACTTTACATCGTCGGAAAGGATCCGTCCGAGCAACTACGCCAGTGGGCCCGGCAGGATTCCCGGATTGTCGTGACCGGGCGGGTGGAGGATGTGAGGCCGTTCATGGACAGGGCAGCGGTTTTTATCACGCCGTTGAGGATCGGCGGAGGCACGCGCCTGAAGATTTTGGAGGCGATGTCCATGCAAAAAGCGGTCGTTTCCACCACGATCGGCGCGGAAGGGATCGAATACCAGGACGGTGTTCATCTGTCGGTCGCGGATTCGCCGGAGGCGTTCAGGGACAATATCCTGGCCTTGCTGGCTGACGGAAAGCTGAGGAAGTTCCTGGGTGAGCAAGGCCGACGGCTGGTTGTCGGAAAGTACGATTGGAACATCGTGGGGGAGAAGCTGACAAAAATTTACGGAGAACTGATCCATGACAAAAAATAAAAAACGGGCGTGGTTTCCTCTCTTGATCGGGTTCGTGGCCGGCGTTGGGATCGCGGCCGCAGCTGGAGTCGCCGCTTACAATGTCTATCTTGAAGCCAAGAGACCCAAGCGTTACCAGGTCTCTCTTTCAGAGGACATGACGATTCCTTTGCCGGGAGGCGGCCTGGTATACGCGGCCTCCAGTCTGGACAGGATATTCAAGGACGGCCACACGCTTGTGAAACCCGCCATCCGCAAATCCGTGGATGTCTCCGCGGCCCGCCATGAATACGAGTCGTTTCAGGTCGTGGTCAAGGCCGGGGAACAGCCGGTCCGGACGGTTTCCTTGGAGATATCGGATCTGACGGAAGAAAATGGAGAATCGAAGATCGAAAAGGCGAACATTTCCTGGAGGGTCGTCGGGTATGTCCCAACGATCAAACCGTACTACCCGGTGAAATACGTCGGGCTATGGCCCGATCCGCTGATGCCGGCCGCCGCGACCGAGGTGGATCCGGGCTCAACCCAGCCGTTCTGGGTCACCATTTATGTGCCTCCGGACGCGAAAGCCGGGAATTATTCCGGTTTGATCACCGTCAAGGCCGAAGGGGCGTCATCTGTGGAGATCCCGCTGAAACTGCGCGTTTATGATTTCACCCTGCCGGTGGAAAGCCGTTTTAAGACGGCCTTTGATTTCTACGGGCACGAAACGTTTAAGCGTTATCCGCAGGGCGAAAAGGAAAGCGCCGAGGCCTATGACGCGCGGCTGGCCACGATCAATGACAAATTCATCATGGCGATGCTCCGGTACCGTATCAATCCCATTTTGAATATCGACCCGACCAAGGATAGCGAGCTGGCGCTTGTGGACCGTTACCGGGTCCTGGGATTGAACAATTTTTCCATCGGCAAGAGGGGAGGGACGCTCGGCAACAACTGGCCCAAAGATGACGGCGGGATCGAGGGACTGCTGGGGCTTTACAGGACTTATGGGGAAATGTTAAAGCTGAATAAATTTCTTCCCTACACTTATATCTACACTTGGGACGAGGGCAAGCTCGGCAACCCGGACGTTGCCAAGCTTTGCTCCATGATTCACCGGGCTTATCCGGGGTTGAAAAATATGGTTTGTTATCACGGCTTCTGGGACCCTGACAAGCACCCCGGGTGGGGCAAGGATATCGATATTTGGACTTTTCAGATTGATAATTTTAATTTGGAAAAAATGCGCAAATTGACCGACCTCGGCCTGGAGATATGGATGTATATCTCGGGACCGGGCGGATACGGGACCCCGAACCTCGCGATGGATTTCGATTCCATGGATTACCGGATCGTTCCCTGGCTCTGCTGGAAATACGATATCAAGGGGTTTCTGTACTGGTGCGTGAACTGGTGGCCGAAGGTGGATCCCTTCAAGAACGCCCAGAATTCCAAGTGGGAGCAGAACGCAAACGGCCTGCTGCTGTATCCGGGAGAGGACGGCCCCATCGCTTCTTTGCGCATTGAGATCTTCCGGGACGGGATGGAAGATTATGAATATATCCAGGCGCTTCTGGATAAAATGAAGATCATCAAGCGGCAGAAATTGGCCGGGCCTTTTGAAAAGTTTTATGATCAGAGCAAGTCTCTCCTCACGGTTGATGCCAAGATCGCCGAGGCCATGGACAAATTCACCAGGGACGGGGAAGTGCTCAAGGCCCGGCGTAACGCGATCGCGGAAAAGATCGAGGAATTTGACCGGTTTTACAAGGCCCAGACCGATCCCGTCCCGCAGCCATAGGATTTAATATGAATAGAGATACTCTTAAATATTTTGTGATAGGTTTTTTAGGAGGAGTTTTCATCATCGGCCTTGGCGGGGCGGCTTACGTGAAAGGCTTCCGGACCTCCCCCAAGCAGATCCTGGCGAATCTTTCTAAGGCCAAGCGTTCCGTTCAAAATGCGTTTCCCTGGCCTTCTGCGTCTTACCGGCGCGTGATTAAGGAAGATTTTACCCAGCCGGTTGACGCGGTCAGCGGCCAAAGTTTCGGCAAGGAAGGCCAGTTGACCTTTGAATTGTTCCGGGAAGGGACGTTCATCGTCAACGGTCAATCCGGGCTGGCATGGCAGAGGTCGGACAGTTACCGCGATTCCGCCTTTATCCGTTCCACAAAACCCCTGCCCAAAACCTATAAGATCACCGTTGTCGTGGGCGACATCGATTACGGTTTGGAGAAGATTGCCGGGCTTTCCACGGACCCGGAATATCCCGAGGGACCGTTGAATGAGAACGGCTGTTATCTGTTGTCCGTCACCGACACGGCCCCCATAGGCCATCACACCAACATCTGGTGGCACCAGCACCGCAAACTCGTGATAGATGTGGACAACAACTCCTGGGGCCATGGCATGCCTAATCCGATCTTTATGGTTTACTTCAATCGTGAGAACACCCTGGTGGCTTATAACGGAGAATCGCAGGAATGGCAGAAAAAATGGGAAAAGGCCGCGTCTTATGAGCCGTCCGCGTGGTATAGGATTGAGTTGGAGAAGACAAAGGCCAAATATATCATGAGTATTTCGCATGAAGACGGCCGCCTGGTCAAAAGAGGAGAGGTTCCTGTTCAGAATGTCTGGCGTTCCGGAGAGATGACCGATGAGTATTTCGTCATTGGCGATCCCCACGAGAACTATTACCAGGGGTCCATGAAAATCAAGAGCATCACGATGGCGTATTGATGCTGTAACTGTCAGTAATGGCAATATCTTTTGTTTTTGCGGGAATTGTGGCCTCCCTGCCTTGACAGTGGGGAGAAAGCCGTATACACTTAACTTGGCAATTCATGTTCTTGTTTGAAAAGGTAAACCATTCGTAAGGATGGGACACAAAGCTATAGGGCCCACTCGGGATCCTGCGGATCCCGGAGGGGCAGCCAGTTGCCAAACAAGAGTAGACAAGTTAAAAGCCTGATTTCGGGATTTTAACCCTATTCTTTGTGTCCAAAAAAAGAATAGGGTTTTTTATTTGATATGAACGAAAGCATTCACATAGATTTTACGCAAAAGCATTACAAGGGGGTAGTCATGAGTAGGAAAATTTTGATGATCGCTGTCGCGTTGTTGGGTTTTGGCTTATGGGCGGTTGATAACGGTTTTTGTTCAACATATTACGTCCGGGTGGATGGGGGAGACGCAACCCAGTGCACAGGACTTACGGACGCCCCCTATCCTGGCACAGGCACAGGCAAAGCTTGCGCCTTCTCCCATCCATTCTGGGCCCACGCGCCCTCAAAGCATCCTACCAAATTGAAAGGCGGCGACACTCTCATTATTGACGGTTCGAATAAGGCACAATATATGATGGGTTATGGT
>JAUYIB010000031.1 GCA_030688425.1 Candidatus Omnitrophota bacterium
CTGGATCGTCGCCTACAACACCGACTATCCGCATCAGTCCTTGAACAACATGACGCCTAAACAGTATTTTGAATCGTTTAACGCTCAACCCAAGGAGCCCGTTCTAACAAATTTTGCCCTTGCTTAAATAGTGGCATTACAAATCTGCATCATCTACTTTAATCAAATGCCCCTCCACCCCCTCTTGTCCAAGATTGCGCGAGCACGCAATCCTCACGCAACTGGCATTTAAACCGCTCGAATCCAATCGAAAAACATTCTGGACCGTTTTTTGTGTTGTCGCACACCCAAGGAAAGCCAGCAAGACGACAATGATGGCATATTGGGCTTTCATAAGAACTCCGCCCGGATTGGCGTCAAAGTTTATCCATGCTGTATTTAGTAAAAACCTCCCCCGTCTTGGCATCGATATCGACACCTACGACTCTAACGCCCTTGTCAAAATCAACGCCATGTAAAGGCACAAACCAAACATGCCAAATTAAAACTTTTTTCCCAAATCCGTTCGAGAGGGCTCCATTTTTCTTCAGCGACCGGAACTCCACTCTCGCCCGCGGATGGCCCCAATCAATCGCATAGCCATATTCATAATTTTCCATTTTCAATTGTTCAATAGAGACCTTTTGTTTCTCATCATAAACAAACACATATTCCTTATTCTGCCGGTATTCCAAAGCAATCTTGATTGCTTCTTCTTCTCCAATTATTTCATCTTTATACTTTACTCGCAATTTATCGGATTGCTCCTGCAATCGCTGGGTCTCCTTTTCAACAAACTTATTATTTTTATCTTTCATCATGACATCCTCCCCATAAACGTAGGGCAAGAAGAAATTGAGCAGCAAGACAAAAGCGCCTATTTGAAGTACTCTCATAGTTCTACTTTGAAAACCAATACTGGCTATTCGGCCCCGTACCGTAAACACCGACTTCCCCGGCTTTTGTTCTCGCTTGAGCGGCAAATTTTGAACAATATATGCCATCACTACCCGTCAACGGCATACCCCCAAAACGCACACCATTGCTATGCAGGTCAGCGGCCAGACTTCGAGCTGCATTTGCCAAACCTGCTTTACGTTGAATTGTAAAAATGCGATCCCGGTCAGAATAACCTCCAAAAGTTCGGACACTTCGAACTCCCGGCCCACTCAAATCCCCAACATCCGGGTGACTATCAACCACTTCTCCATTTCCCGCCCCAATCCCTGTATGATTGAACGGGCCTGGATCAAAAATCGCCATCCCAATACTATATAATTTACCGAGCCACCCACTGCTCTCCTTCCCTATCCGCGGACCGGCGAAAAATACTTGCGAATCTTCGGGTATTAGCGCAGTGTCTTTCGGTGAATATTGCCAAGACGCTACTGTACTCCCTAATGTAAACCCAATATTGTATGTCAATCCTCCCAACGCACCTTCGCCAAAATCGCCACCGGAGATTTCGGAACCAACGCCGCCCCCGATGATCGTTCCTAAGCCGGCCAACCCGGTCATGGCACCCACCGTGTACCCTGACCAACTGCTTCCCAACCCCGACAGAGCTGCCAACCCGACGTTGCCCCCGCCCATACCAGCTCCGGCGGCACCTCCCAACGCTCCTCCTCCAAGGACACCCCAAAAATTGCCAAACGTTTCCCCTAAAACACCCCCGCCGAAATATCCAACCACGGCACCGCCAATGGCCGCGCCGATATTTCCGCCTTCAAGGCCAGCGGTGAAAGCATTGTAAGCGGAGAATCCCAACCATGGCTGGCCAGTTGCAATCCCAACAACAGTACCGATAACGGCCCCTGCCAGCTGTTTAAAGAATTTCTTTAGCGAAAAATGCCCAGATGGGTCAACCCGGTTAACAGGATTGTTTAAAACATAACTATACCTGTTAAACTCTTGAGGGTTATTTGGGTTGGGGACAACTGTATCCGCCGTGATAAACCTCCCCAATCCCGCATCGTAATACCTGGCACCATAATAATACAATCCGACCTCGTCATCAAGACGTTGGCCGGTAAAGTAGTGTTCGACACTTTGGCCGGCGGAATAGTCATCGTGCCTTGTAAATTGGCCGTACGGCTCGTATTCCACCACCTCCTTGATCACCCCGCCCCAGTCTGTCACCACATTCGTGCCGCCCAAATGGTCCCCATGATAGAAAGACGCCTCGCTGTTCCCTGCCGCCGCCACACGCTGATCGCCCAAATAGATAAAATTCGTCCCCGCACCGTCTGTCTCTTCATACAACGCGCCCACAAACACAAATTCTTTCGTCATCGCACCGTTATCGTATAAAATCTTTTTGGTCCTGCCTCCGTCGCCGTCGTATTCGAATTTCGCCGCTAATTCGCTGTCCCGCCGCACTTCGACCAGCCGGTTCTCCGCATCGTAAAGGTATTCCGTCATCACTCCGCCTTGCTGCCTTACCGTCATGTTACCGTTAGCGTCATACTGAAAAACCGCGCCATCACTCAACGATGTGACAGCATGCGGCCCGGCGCCGTTCTGTCCGTATGTATATGTCAGCCCGTCTTTCTGAATAATGTTGCCGATCTCGTCATATTGATAATTCTTGCTCCCATAACCATCCCCCGTGGCTGTCGTCAGGCGGTTCAGGGCATCATACGCAAATGTCTGGCCGGCGGTGTGAACGGCGTCTTGGATTTCTACGATATTTCCAACGCCATCGTAGGTGTATTGAAAATCCTGGATGATCGTGCTTTGCGGGTCGGTGCTTTTGAGGCGTGTGAGCCGCAGGTTTTCAGGGTCGTACGAGTAATCCGTGACCACCCCGTTGCCGTATGCAACCCGGGCGATCTGTCCTGCGGCGTTGTAATCCACATCACTGATGAAAATTTCTTCGACAACCTGGGCATGCGCGGGTTCGGCGCCCAGCAGAAAATCCATGGCGTGAATGACCGCCCCCCCTAAAACCGCAGGGATAGCCTGCCATCCAGTTCCCCTGCCACGCTCGGCCGGGACAGCGCCCACTTCGGCCACACCCTCTCCCGTCCCCCATCCGCAAACCTCTCCGCTCATGATCTTGTGGCTCTGCCCGTTGACCCAGGAGCTAATACCGTATAAGTATCGCGTCGGTTCGTTTATTTCCGTCCTTCCCTCAAACGTCTTCAACAGCCTTTTTCGCTGGGAATCCAAATGGACATGCACCGTGACGATTGCCCCTTTACGAGCAACCGTGAAATAATACCTTTTGCCGATTTCCACCACAGTGGACTGGGCCAATTTCGACCATTGACCGTTCCGATACTGGTCGAGCTCAACCTGCAGATCACCGTTATTGTTGTAAAATCCCAGATAAATTCCATTATTCCAGAGCGCAACATTCTTGTCCGGAGTGTCCGAAAGGCCCCACACCAGCAATTCGCCGGCGTCTTTGCCGGATTGCGAGATCACCGCGTCAAACGTATGCGTGAAGGCGGCCGGAGCAAAGTACGGGACATAAGCGTAAGTATCACTTTTGCGGACATCCAGGCCGCTGAACCGGACACACCCCTCACTTACAGACAAGCGGCGATCGGGGTCATGGACGATAAAGTGCGGAGATCCGATTGAAATATTCGGCCGGGGAACCTGCGGCTTGGCCTGCACTGCGGAAACAACAAAAAAACCCAACACCCCCAGACAGAGAAACCCCTTGCGCATGATTGCCAACCTTTCTGGGGTATCGATAGCGGGGAACGGCTAAGGGGAAGGGTTACGAAGGGCCCGGCTGCCGTGGGGCAGGGCAGCCGGGCCGGATTAAAGCGGTTTAAAAATGCATTCCTAATTTAACGCCATATTCGGTTGAGTTGTTCTTGGGTTCATACCCGACAACTCCGATCGGCGTTCCGTTGAAAGTCACGGCCTGCAGATCAGATTGTTTGATATTCCAATAACGGACAAACGGCTCCACAAAAATATCATATTGCTCCATGGTCTTGACGATCTGCACCGAGCCGCGCATCCCGTATCCTTCATCCTGATTGTTCTCAACGGTGTCGATGCCAGCGATCGCGTCTCCGAGCTCGCTTTTCTGCTTGCCATCCAGAAAAGCGTCGTATTCCACGGTAAAGCCCAGAAACCAGCCATTATCCAGCGCCGTCAGGGTCTTCACGCCCACAGGTAAATAAAAATAATTTGATTCCCGATCATATCCCAGAGCGCCGGTGGTGGAGACCTCACCGCCCAACTGGTCCCGCAGGAAGCGATAGCCCAGGCCGATATACGGCGTGAGGCGCGTGTTCGCAGAGGCGGCGATATCGTATCCGACATACCCCCGTCCTTCTAAAATGAAATCACTGATGTTATCAATGGAGCCGGTGGACACCGAGTCATAATCCACCTGGCCGTAGCTGAACCGGCCGTCCACGCCCAGCACCACCTTTTGCGGCAATCGGACGGTATAAGTCCCAAAAACACCGCCCATCACGCCCTTTTCCTCCATGACGTCAGGTTCTTCATATTTGATATACGAGATTTCCGGGCCGATTTCCCATTCCGTAACAGTTCCTCCTTGCGTTTCATTCAGATTGATGGCCGCGCCGGCAGGCAGAACGCAGATGGACAACACCGCCGTCGCCAAAGCCAAGGCCTTCCATTTTCCAGCAAACTTCAAATTACTCATTTCCATTTCTGTTCCTTTCGGTTGGGGGTATGCTCAAAACAAAGACCGTTAAATTTGAAAGTAAGGAAAAGTAAGGTGCCAAAAGTAAGGTGCCAGGTACATTTTTAGGGGACAGGCTGGTTACACTGCCTGCAGCGCATCCCTCAAATACAGCTTGAACAATCCAGAGCCAATGCCTACTCCTCTGGTAAAAAACACCTCTTCCTGGGGATCAATTCCTTTTGGCATTTCAGGAAATTCATACCCATCAACCAAGGGATCAGATATCTTCTTGAAATAAAATCCTGCAGAGCTATACGCCCATTGCTCAGGACTTTTTATCATGCCGGCTTTTACCGGATTAAACTCAATATACTTCCCGCAGGCATGAAGATAACCTTCATTTTCAATGAGCAAGCTTTTAAATCTTTCTCGCCATAGCGGACCACGCCTTTTATATTTCCTATTAAACCAAAACGTATATTCTCGCTTAATTTCTTGAAAACAGCCAGAGAATTCGGGTAAGCTACGAATCCTAACCGCCAAATGAAAATGGCTGCTCATGAAACAATAATGATGGACTAAGAAGACACCTGTTTTCTTGGTGTCAATTATTAATGACCTGAAAAATTCGAAATCATCGGAATCTTTAAAAATCCATCGCCTTTCAATCGAACGACTGAACACATGAGCAAAGCACCCCTCATACAGCAATTTTCCCCTGGCTATTCTACCCATTTCTGTGAAGTTTATTTTCCTGTCCCCTTTTTATGTACCTGGCACCTTGCTCCTCCTTGCTCCCTTTTATGTACCTGGTACCTATCTCCGCCTAATGAGGTCTTTCACAATCTGTTGCACTAGAAACTTGAATCTACCCCGGTCCTTAGGGCATGGGAGTGGGGAACTTAAACCAAATCGTCCTAGATACTACACCGAGAAATCTCTGATCTTGATATTGCGTATAAAAACATTCCAGCCCACTAAACAAATCTCCGGTGAATTTTATTTTTTCAGTCGATTTCCAAATCTTTTTTTTAGAAAATAAATATAAAGAAGGCGGCGTATACTCATTCAACTCCCCGGGAAAATCCTCCGATCGCACCACCGTAAACCGTTTCAATTTCTGCGTTTCTTGCAATGGCATAGCCAAGACAACGTCTTTTTCAACTCCCACGTCACCTCTGGCTATCATTTTTTTGACTTCATCCAACAACTCTGATGATATCCAGATCCATTGCGACCGATAACATTTTCCAATCACCAGCTGGTCAATATGGATATCGTGAAAGTGACTATAATCATTAGATACCTTGGTGTCGAGAATCCATTTCCGCAGTTTCGCTTTCTTTATTCTGATCATCTTACTCTCCATGGATTTTCCAACCCACCTTCTTAAGAAAGTCTTTTTCCGCATTGTTTAAAACCTTAAACCCATGTTTCCAAGAACCATCAATATTTAAAGCCGCTCCTTTTTTAAAATGAACATGTGCCTGCTCTCCCAATATCTTTCCTAAATCTACCCTCAAAATTGAAGACGGGGCTTTTCCTGTTTGAATTAACTGATTAATTTGGTTTGTCGTTATGCCTTTGCTAATTCTTGCAAAACCTAATTGACTGGTCAATTTCGCAGCCAGGCCACCAGTAAAACCTTTTGTAGCCGACAATCCCTTCGATAGGGGGCCTGCTCTTCCCAACGAAACAACTGTAAAAATATCACTGAATGTTACATCAACAAGCCCTGGTTCGTATGGCACAAAGTCTACTGCTGAATTAGCGGCTTCAACGACGACTTCAGCAATGGCGACTTTTTGGAAAACATTCGTACGAACATCGTTATACATGGCCATGAGCTCGGCTTCACCGATCTCACCAGAGCTAATGCCAGCGGACAATTTCTCAGCGGTTGCCCCAGCCTCGCCTCCATTCGTACCAGTTGCCTGTGAGGATTGAATCCAAGCATTGGCAACCAACCCCCCTGCAATTCCCCCTGTGAGCCCACCTATAAAACTGTCCCATCTGTCTGTCGCTCCTGCAGCTCCCGCACCGGCAATTAACATCCCGGCACCAAACTGCCAACCAAACTCGCTTATTCCCCACGCTCCTATACCCCCCAGGGCACCTCCCCCCAATGCACCAAATAGCGCACCTCTCCACCCCGCCTCAAGTCCACCTGTTACAGCCCCTCCTACTGCACCGCCAATTACGCCAGCCATGGTTGCACCAACCAGAGCTAAACCAGCTGGCCCTGCAATAATTCCTGCGACAGCACCAATAAACGCCCCAACTGCTGCCTTCCAGAACTTTTTAAACGACCAATGCCCGGAAGGGTCAACCCGGTTTATTGGATTGTTTAATGCATAAGAATAACGATTAAAAGCTTGCGGATTGTCGTATCCGGGGACAATTGAATCAGCTGTGATAAACCTCCCCAACCCCGCATCGTAATACCTGGCACCATAATAATACAATCCGACCTCATCATCAAGCCGTTGGCCGGTAAAGTAGTGTTCGACACTTTGGCCGGCGGAATAGTCGTCGTGCCTTGAAAATTCGCCATACGGAGAATACTCCACGACCTCTTTGATCACCCCGCCCCAGTCTGTCACCACATTCGTGCCGCCCAAGTGGTCTCCGTGATAGAAAGATTCCTCGCCGCCCTTTACCGCCGCCACTCTCTGATCGCCCAGATAAATGTAGTTCGTCCCCGCGCCGTCCGTCTCTTCATACAACCCGCCCACAAACACAAATTCTTTCGTCAACGCGCCGTTATCGTATAAAATCTTTTTGGTCCTGCCCCCATCGCCGTCGTATTCAAATTTCGCCACCAGTTCGCTGTCCCGCCGTACTTCCGCCAACCGGTTCTCCGCATCGTAAAGATATTCCGTCATCACTCCGCCTTGCTGGCGGACTGTCATATTGCCGTTCGCGTCATACTGAAAAACCGACCCGTCGCTTAACGAGGTGACGGCGTGCGGGCCGGCGCCGTTCTGGCCATACGTGTAGGTCAACCCATCTTTCTGGATGATGTTGCCGATTTCGTCATATTGATAATTCTTGCTCCCATAGCCGTCCCCGGTAGCCGCCGTCAGGCGGTTCAGGGCATCATACGCAAATGTCTGACTGGCAGTGTGGACGGCGTCAGTGATTTCCATAATATTTCCGACGCCATCGTAGGTATATTGGAGGTCCTGGATGATTGCACTTTGCGGGTCGGTGGTCTTAAGGCGCGTAAGTCGCAAATTCTCGGGGTCGTAGGTGTAATCCGTGACGACCCCGTTACCGTATTCAACCCGGGTGATCTGTCCTGCGGCGTTGTAATCTACATCATTGATGAAAATCTGTTCCGTGACCTGGGCATGGGCGGGATCAACACCCAGCACAATATCCAAAAAGCCGGCCACAGTTTCCTGCAACCGGCTTTTGAACGCTTTCCAACCCTGGTGCGGGACCTCCCCGCTGGCCAACTCGGTCGCCCCGGGGCCGTCCCTCTCATCCTGCCGTAAGAAGGCCCCTTCCGGGATGGGCGGATTCTCTTCTTCTGTCCCGGTGTCGTTATTGTAGATCGCGAGGATCTCCTGCAGGGTCAGCGCACGTTTGTAATACCGCACATCATCAATGGTGCCCTGCAAGTAATCCATATACGCAGACGGATCGGCATGGTTCCTGGCCGCGCCCATGCGGCCGGTCTGCAGACCGTTGGCGGAAAGGAAACTGAACCAGGCGGCCGGATTGCTGTTGAACCAGTACGTCAGGGTCTGCTGGACCCCGTTGACGTAGATCCTCACCCCCGTCCCATCCTGGACAAACGCGATATGCGAGAACACATTGCCCGGAACGCTCCCTCCGGCGGTCGTGCAGGAAATCGGCGTTCCTGCGCCGGAGATGGCGAAGCTCGCGGACTGATTATTCTTGAACCACTCCATGGTGAAATAGCCGGCGGACCCGTTGAAATTAAGGAATGTCCCTCCCAACTCCGGTTTGACCCACATGGTGAACGTGCCGACCGTATCGGTCCGCAAGTCGTTCATGATCGCGTCAACATTGCCGTACTGGCTGGTGCCGTTGAACCGGTAAGCGGCATTTATTTTCCCTGCGCTGCTCAATGAGGAGGTCGCCACCGAGGCCTGACCGTCGTTGTGGCCGGTCCCTGCGTCGGCGATGACCGTTGAAGAGGAATTCTCGTTCAACCGCAACTGGGTGAACGGAGACTCCAGGAGCACCGGATCGCCGCCACCGCCCCCGGGCGGAGGTTCCGGGATCTCCCCGATCTTCACCTGCTCGATCTGCCCCGCGCCGTTATAGATGTAAACCAGCTGTGTCGTATCCGGGTATTCCAGCGATACAAGCCGGTTCAGCGCGTCATAACTTCGATTGACCTGATAGCTCTGGGAACCAATCGTTTTCACGGACGCAACTTCGCGCCCCAAAGCATCATACTCAAAACCGGTCTGGTCGGTCCCCGCGCCGTACTGCACCTGGCCAAGCCGCCCTTTGCCGAACCCGGATTCGATGGTGTCATAGAGATAACTGACATTCAGAGCAAACGGGCCGGTTTTGTCGGTCAGCCGGTTCAGATTGTCATAGACAAAATCCAACTGCTGCTGTTTCGCGTCGGTCTGGGCCAACAGATTCCCGTTGATGTCATACTCGTATTGCCAATCGCCCATGTCCGGATCATTCATGCCGGTCTTGCGGCCCAGCTTGTCATACGCAATGGTCGTGATGTTCCCGTGCGCGTCCTGGGTTTGGGTCAGATTGCCTTCCGAGTCGTAGGTATACAACGTCGTGGCATAAAGCGTGTAGGGCGACTGCGGATAATGGGAGTCGCGGCCGTCCGCCCCGAGATATTCCTCCTTCTTGATCAGCCGGCCGTAGGCGTCGAAATAAGATTTCTGCATGTGGCCATTCTCGTCAACGGATGTTGCCGTCCAGTCCTCATACGCGGCGTCCGCAAACGGTCCGTCAGGCCGGATGGTCCGCACCGCGCGGCCCATGGCGTCGTATTGGATCATCGTGAATGGAGCTGACGGGTTGATCGGATCGATTTCCGTAAGCGGCTGGCTGGTAAAAGCGGGCAAGTATTGTTTCACCGGAAGCCCGCGCAGGTCGTATTCTGTTTGCCCGCTGACGATATTCTGTCCGGCGGTTTCCGAAGGTGTTTTTGTCTGAAGCAGCCGCCCGAGGCCGTCGTAGAATTCGGCCGTATCCAGGCTCCCGGCCGCACCATGATTGATCCGCTGTTTCGTGATGACCTTGAACCAATAGCTGGCGTCGATATATTGCATCGACACGGTGGGATAATCGACGCTGTCCAACGGCGAAACAACCGCGCTTAAACGGCCGTTGGGGTCGTAAATCTTCCGTCCCTTTTGCCCGTTGGGGTCTGTGGTAGACTTGAGATGGCCCCAGAGCCCATGGAAACCTTCGGCATCCTGCAAGGCAACGCCGTTGACGCCGTAATACTCGTTCGTGACGGTGTGCGTGGCGGCGTTAGCCGTTGTCAGCGGGAACAACCGATAGGTCGTGTCAAACGTGATAGTTGTTGTATTCCCTTCCGGGTCCTGCGTTGAAACCAAATTCCCGATGTTGTCATACGTGTAACTTGTTGCCGGGTGAACTGTCCCCGGGGCATCGCCAGCCCAATCCGACTGTTTGGTCAGGAATCCCTGGGACGGCAGGGCGTTCAAGTCCGTGCTCCCGTCATAGTAAAACCAGGAACGCCGGACAACGGCGCCGCTGTTGTCTTTGATCTCCTTTTGTTTAGGCAGTCCCAACAACCATTTGCCGCTTTGTGTATTATTAAGGTAAGCGATTTCAACCGTCCGCTTGTCGCTGCCGGTGTCCGTCCCCGCGGCCAGATCGACCTCACCGAGCTGGATGGTTTTTGTCAGGTTTCCGTATTGGGGCGTTTCATCGTAAAAATACTGTGCCTGCGTCCTCCGGCCCGTGGCGTTGCCGTCATAAACATACTGGTCCGCCTGACGGAGGAAAATAAAATTCACATTGGAATAAACCTGCTGGGACTGCCAGGAATTCACCGTCTTGGCAAAGAGGCGATTCAAGGAATCATACGTTTCCTGTTTAAGGGCCCGCCCCTTATAGACGTCGCCCTGGGCGAATTCGGTGAACGTATAATTGCCGTCCGGGTCGATCATTTTGACGTTCTTGAACCCCCGGTACTCGCGATCTCCATGGTCCCAGAGGGCGTCTTTCAGGTCATACCGGGAAACATAGGTCTGGCCAAACCCCGTTGTCCTGCGGATTTCCTTCACAACGCTGAACACGGTCGGGCTGTTGACCACTTTGTAAGAACTGCCGCCCAATCCCTTGACCGGGACATCCTGGTATTCGATCTCCAAGTGCCCCCCAAAGGTATTGTCAACGTCCAACAAAGACCCAACGCGGCCTCCCTGCTCAAGGCCCTGTTGACGCCAAGTCTTGAAATTATTCTGATTCCCCTGAATGATATCCGTCAACCCGTCACCATCGATATCCCCTAACATCGTGTTGGCGTCATTCAGGCTTTGGGTGGGATACGCCGCCAGCGTGATCGGCGCCAGGAACCCCCGGCTCCCGTCATTCAACCAGACTTTATACGGTGCCCCCTGTGAGCGGTCGCCCACCATCACGTCCGGGAACCGGTCGGCGTTCACATCCAGGACTTTGACGTGCTGATTGTCCGTGCCCAAATTCGGCGGGTTATTGGCAACAATAAAATTATTAAAATTCGTCTTTCCATTGTTGTAATAGATGTAATATTGCTTGTTCTGTCCGGAAAACGTCCGCAGGATGTCCGTCAACCCATCCCCGTTCATGTCGGCCAACTGGACTAAGGGGTTGGAGATGGACAGCGACGGAGGATAATTCGTAGCCGCGACCGGCGCTTTAAACCCATTCTGACCGTTGTTGATCCAAAGGCGGTAATTGTTGGACTGCCCGTAAATGATGTCCAAAATCCCGTCTCCGTTAAATTCCCCGAATTGGATTTCAGTGGAACCGGCCGATGCGGGAGGGGAATTCTGGGCCGTGATGGGCGCATTGAAGTTGTTATTTCCGTTATTAAAATAAATCTTGTAAGAACCGGCAGACGTCGCAAGGATGTCCCCGAAGCCATCACCGTTCATGTCCACGATATGCACCTGATTCTGGGACAGGGAGCTGGTGGGACAATTCCCCGCCAAGACCGGCGGATTAAATCCGTTTACGCCGTTATTGATCCAGTATTTATACGGATTTCCGGGCCCGTAAAGAACGTCAAGAAGACCATCGCCGTTGATATCCACAAGCCGCACGTTGACATTGTCCACAGTGACATTGGGAGAATTAACCGCCACGATGGACGACTGAAAGCTGACGCCCGTCCCGTTGCTCGTATTGAAATAAATATCATACCGGTTGCTGCTGCTCCGCACGATGTCCATGAGGCCGTCGCCGTTCATGTCCATCATCCGCACCACATTGGAATCGCCCAGCGTCACATTCGGAGGGATTTGCGTAAAATTAACCGGAGAAGACCATTGAGGCAAGCCATCGCTATAGGACAAAACCGTCGGTAAGAGCGTCGTAGTCCCATCATCGCCGATTTCCTGCACATATTGCATGATGGACTTCCCTGAAGCCAGCGCTTCATACGCCATTTCATAGGAACGGACGGGATTCCCACCGACCGAAACTTCAACGCCGCTAAGACGGCGCAGTTGCTGGATAGGAAAACCGGCGATATATGTGAGAGTATCATCGGCCGCAGTTGTCCGAGATTCATAAAGTAACTGGACCAGGGCATAAGTCGGCAAGCCGGCCAGGGCATTGCCGGTGTACCGGATCGAGTTGGGATACAGCTGGTTATCATCACGAACATAGGCAATGGTCATATAATTGCCGTTGGTGTCCTCAACCCTTTCCAGGCACCACTTGAAAACACGGGACTGATTCGCGGGGTCGTAAACGCGGGTATCTGCGGTTGAACCAAAGATGTATTTTACCCCTCGGCGATCGGTCACTTCCCAGGACGACCCGGTATAACGGATCTTAGCGAAAGCCCCTTCAATTTCCGGACGAAACTCCGTCCCGTTACCGCTGATATCAACGAGCTCCTGGCTGCTGCCGCTCTGAACCAGGACAAAAGTATCGGTCGTGTTGTATTGGGGCGCTCCTTTTTTAGTCGATCGCTGGACAGCCCCAAGCTCGAACCCCCACCCCATACCCAAAAGCCCGTTGCTGGCGCTTGAGTTGTAAAACAGCGTCAGATTGGGCTGGATACCGGCCCTGCCGGCCGGGACTTTGATGGGTATTTGGATGGATGCCGCGCCCGTGTTGGGGTCCACATCCACACCTTGAGATAATCCCATGAATTGGTTGGAAGACGGCGGTTTTGCCGCGTCGGCAACCCAGGGAAAGACTCCGGAAAAGGCGATAAAACAGGATAAAACTGAAAAAAGGATAAATTCCCCCGACGCCCGCAAAGATTGCGCAGTGGCACGCTCCATATTCCCCTCCTAAATCAAAATAGCTATGTTCGATTTTTTATTGGGGACCTTAGGGGAAATGATTCCGGGGTAATTCAGGAAAACAACAGACGACGGGGGTAGAACTCAGCAGGGGATTGCCAATCCAAAGACAACTCGGGGATCAGGGGAAATTTCGTTTTAAATGGAGCCCCACGGGCATAGCCCGTGGTACCTTTGCATGACCCGTCTCTGCCAAAGTACTTTCGTCTTTGGCTTCGCCGGGTTCATCCGTCTTCGCAGGGCTTCCGGCGGAATCCGGCGTAACCGGAGACCTCATTTTTCGCCTTCCTCCCCAGGCAAAGCCTATGGTCTCCGGCGAAGACGGATGAAACAGGGTAAGGGGTAAATTCGGGTGCCCTGGCTATCCCCTTTTTCCCCTGTTTTTCTCCTGCATCATCTCCCTGTCGCTACCCCTAACGACAATACCGGGAGACGCCTACAGATCGCACAGGGCACCCGAAAAGCATACGGCTAACGCAACGCCTTACTTCTTTGGCAGCTTCTTGGGGGTGTCCGGGGACAGACACTTGCTGCACGGCTTCATTTTTCGCTCAACGGCCTTTTCTTCGGGGATGGCCGATGTTTCCTTGTTTTTCAGAAACGGACACGCGGCAGAATGGTATTTCTTGCCTTGCTTTGTGACATAAACGTCCGCCGCAAACACCGGCCCCGCGACCGCCTGAAAAATCAAAACAGCCGCCATCAACATAACCTTCTTCATTGCATCCTCCTGTTGTGCGGGGTAGGTTCGTTAGTGGGGATATGGTATGCCGTCAATTCATCGCGCATAAACGGCTGAAGCCGCCGCCCGTGTGCGCGTCAAGCAAGGCGGTCAATTCCGCAATGCGCATTTCTCTTTCCAGATGACTCCGCGCGTCTGCCGCCGCATCCAGCAACAACTCCATTTGCATCCGGCGCCGCTCAAAATAAATGCGTGTGACCTGGTCCAGGATATCTTCCCTCAATTCCGACATCAGTTTGGCCCTTGAGTCGATTGACGTCTGGGCAGGGTTCCAGATGACTTCCGAGAAATCCCAGGATAAGGAAAGACTCCAATCCAAATAATCACGCCCCTTGAGGAGAGAATCCGGATTTCCTCCGGAATCCCAGTGAAAAAGCTCTGTGTCGGCCCGGCTTAATCCGGTGGACAACGTCGGCATCCAGGCACTGGACTGGGCCGCCTTCTGCCATCTTTTAATCTTCTGCGGGCTCACATCCGCGTACTCAAGAGCAAGAAGCTGGACCTCGCTGACCGTCGGCTCCTTAGCAAAACGCTCCTTCACCGTCGCCACCTGGGCGTCTGAAATGCTCCCCAGGATGGCGCTCTCCTCGGGGGACAATGCAAAAACGCCCCTGTCGGTGCCGGCGAAAAGTTTGTCGCCGGCCATAGCCAGCGACAAAACATGCCCGCCGGACATCCCGGAGGCCGTAGCCGTCCATTGATTCCCTGCCAGCTCATATACCCCGTTGTTCGTTCCCGCAAATATCCGAAAGCCCCGCCATGGAAAGGACGGCTCCTCCGCCACAAACGGGGCATTTTCGGGACCGTGGCTGGAAATGACCGCAACGGCCAAAGACGTGACGGTCTCAGGGACAAGACCCAGCCGGGGCAAATCATGCCAGCGTTCCTCATCCACGTTCTTAAAAAGCACACCCGAATCCGCCGCCAAGAAAATATATTGCCGGCCGCCATCCAGAACCACCATATCCTTGAGTGCCGACGAGTTAAAAACCGTATCGGTCTCTTCCCCATTGATCAACAGGTCAGCGTCTTCCTCCATGACCGTTTCGTTATAAATCTTTTGGGTCGACAAATCATTGCTGTCCACGCGGTAAACCTCATTACCGGCTATCGCGTAGAGGTAAGCCCCGGCGGCTCCCATTTTAGGTATCCTTGCATGCCCGAGTGGGCCGGACAGTTTTTCCCAAACCGACACGTCTGGATCCCAGAGATACACTCCCTGCTCCGTCCCCGCAAAAAGCCGGCCTCCCGCCACTTGCACACTCAACGATCGACCCAAAGACGAACGGTCCAAACCGGGAATATTTTTCCAATCGGTTTCCCCATCCTGGCTTCGGTAGATACCGTTATCCGTAGCGGCATAATAAACACCTGTCCCTTCGGGATATTGAATAACCGCATTGATCCCTGTTTCTCTGCCGGACGGCTGGAAGAGCAATCTGGGCACCCCGGCTTCCCCCTGAGAATACAATCCCCTTTCCGTTCCCAATACCCTTGGGGATCCTCCTTGAATCAAAAAACAACGCATTTCCCTGTCAAGGATCCCGGTCTTTAGCGGCTGCCAAAGGGCCGTCTCAGCCGGGATAACGGCGGTCAAACCGATCGCGACAATTCCAAACCATCTAATCACGGCGCTCTCCCATCGCATCACGGTACATTTTCTTTACCGACATCAACGACAAGGCCTGCTCAACAGCGGCTTTAAATTTCGGGTTGCTTTGCTCAATGATTTCCAGGAATTTATTCTGATACTCCAGCATGGCTTCTAATCCAAGTTCACGCTTCATTTTGAGCAAAATGCACAGAACGGTATAGATTGCGGCGGTGTGGTCGGGGCTGAAGCATGGGATTAACTTCGCGGGATTTTTGGAAGATGAATTGTTGAATTGATTATTATCCATATCTGACCTCAAAACAAAGAAAGTCTAACATGCGTTTGATTTTTTGTCAATACAATGTTTGATTTTAAAGCAAATATTGTATATTTGTAATATATTGAGATGTATGTGCTTACAATATTCAGCGAATGAAAGTTGTTTTTTATGAAAAAATATTTGACAATAAATCAAACAGCGTTATACTTTTCTCATAACCACAACTTAGGAGTTACCACATGCTCATCGGAAAGAAAGTCAAAGAATTGCGGGAAAAACGTGGGCTTACGCTCTCGGAACTTTCCAAACAAAGCGGCATCCAGATTGCCACACTAAGCCGCATTGAAAACATGAAAATGACCGGGACGCTGGAGTCCCACATCAAAATCGCCAAGACGCTTGGCATCGACATCACCCAACTTTACCAGGACGTCTCTATTATAGAGAAGGAAGCCAACATCTCCCCCTCCCCTGACCGCGAGACCTTTTCCTACAATGACAAGGCCTCCTATGAAATCCTGACCACGAATTTGCTCTCCAAAAAGATGATGCCCGTAGTCCTCAAGATTGAGCCTCACGGAGCCACGAACCCCGAACAAGGGGCCTTTGGCGCAGAGCGATTTGTATTTGTCCTGGAGGGAGAGATCACGGCGCAAGTCGGGGAGAAAACCTACCCCCTCCCCGCGCACAAAGCGCTTTACTTCGACGCGTCATTAAAGCATTTCTTTCGCAACCCCGGGACGAAAACCGCAAAACTGATTTCAATCATGACCCCTGTGGTGCTATAAGGCAGGATTTCAGGATGGAGGATTTAGGGATTAAAGGGCTTGGAGTTGGACATGGCGGAAAATAAAAAATTACGGACTTATAAGGACCTGATCGCTTGGCAAAAAGCATATGAATTGTGCGTTAAAGTTTTTAGGGTTGCCAATGCGTTCCCGGCCAAGGAACAACTATGTCTCGCGAGCCAAATCAAACGCAGCTCCCTCTCGGTCCCGTCAAATATTGCAGAAGGATACACCCGGCACCAAACAAAGGAATACCTCCGCTTCCTTTATATCGCCTATGCGTCGTTAGCGGAACTGGAAACGCAGCTTTTGCTTGCCAATGATTTAAAATACATTCTACAGGATGATTTCCGACAAATCGTCCAATTGCATGGTGAGACACAAAGAATCATTCATGGCTTACTAAAATCTTTAAAAAGAATCCCCGCCTACGCATGAGCCCCTTAATCCCTCAATCCATTAATCCTCAATTCTTCATTTGGAGGCAAAATGAACAAAATCCTGATCTGTGACGATGAAGAAGGCGTGAGAGAATCCCTGAAACTGATCCTGGGGGATTATTATGAATTGATTTTAACGACGTCGGGGGAACAATGCCTGGAGTGCCTTAGGAATTCCAAAGACGTCAAATTGGTCCTGCTGGACATCAAAATGCCGCAGGTCAACGGGCTGGAAATCCTTAAAGAGGTCAAAGCGAAGCATCCGGATAAAAAAGTCATCATCATCACCGGCTACAAATCCGTGGAAACCGCCACAGAAGCCGTCCGCCTTGGAGCATCAGGGTATATTGTGAAGCCGTTTAAGGCGGAGGAGATACTGGGGGCGGCGAGGAAGAACTTATCACATGCAAATTAACCCATATTCAATCCCTCCCGCGGCTAGCGCAATTTTTATTCTTGGATTTGGACTTTTTACTCTCCACAAAAATTTCTCTTCGCCCAAGAATCACGCATTTTTTCTCTTGTGCCTTTTTACAACAATTTGGCTCTTAACTTACGCAATCAGTTTCTCTCTATCAGAGAAAGGCCTGATATCCCTTTTACAAAGAATTGGATTTAGCAGTGTCGCAATAATACCCGGGGCCCTTTTTCAACTCATTACAGCTCTTTTTAATATACACTCATATAAAAAATGGACAAAAATTATTTACTGCATTGGGGCATGTTTTATATATTTAATCCTTACCACTAACATTATCATCGGAGACCCGATCCCATATTTTTGGGGGATGTATCCGAAAGCTGGTATAGCCCATCCTTTCTTTCTGATTTATTTTCTTAGTGTTGTTTTTATAACGTACCTTCCGTTAGTGCAAATCACGATCTTCAACCAAGGAAATTTAGAAAAAACCCGCCACGCCAAGTATATATTGCTGGCATTGTTATTCTTTTCTACAGCATGCCTGGACTATTTGCCAAATTATGGCAAAGAAATCTACCCTGCTGGGTACTTATTTGCCGTGCTTTTTTTAATTGTCGTGGGCTATGCCACAATTAGGCATCATCTGTTAGATGTAAATATAATCATAAAAAAGGGAATTATATACTCCTGCCTGTTGACATTAATTTCATTAACTTATGTAATTATGGTCCTATCATTTGAGCGCATATTTCAAGGTTTTTTTCAATACAACAACCTGCCCTATTCAATATTTATTGCCACTTTGGTCGCACTAATGTTTATACCACTGCGGAACCAAATCCAGGAATTCTTAGATCGGCATTTCCTCAAGGGAACCCCCATAGAAATTGCGGAAGAGAATGAACACCTTTGGAGAGAGGTAGCAAATAGTGAAAAGCTTCACGCCATCGCCACCCTGGCTAGCGGCCTTGCCCATGAAATTAAAAACCCTCTCACATCAATAAAAACATTTACGGAATATCTCGACCCAAAAAAGAACGACCCTGAATTCCTGAAAAAGTTCTCCCGCATTGTGGGCCACGAAGTTGACAGAATAGACAACCTTGTCCACCAGCTCCTCGAATTTGCCAAGCCCACCCCACCACTTTTAAAAATAACTGATGTCCATCTTATCATTAGCGATACCCTGACCTTGCTGAACAACGAATTTCTTAAACATCAAATCAACATTTCACTAAATCTCAACGCGGCATCCATGCCGTTGGCGGATGCAAATCAGTTGAAGCAGGCCCTGCTCAACATTTTCTTAAATGCGTTGGACGCCATGAAAAACGGCGGGACTCTTGCCATCGAAACCAGCAACCCCACCGCGGGGTTGTTCCGTTGCGCAATCAGTGACACAGGAATAGGTATCGATAAAAATGACCTCCCCCACATCTTTGAT
Source organism: Candidatus Omnitrophota bacterium (assembly GCA_030688425.1). Classification (NCBI taxonomy): domain Bacteria; kingdom Pseudomonadati; phylum Candidatus Omnitrophota; species Candidatus Omnitrophota bacterium. Next base: position 18,814 of record JAUYIB010000031.1, read on the forward strand.
CCCTTTTTTACAAAAAAGGACCGGGGGACAGGGTTAGGGCTTGCTATCACTTACGGAATCATCAAGGAACACGGTGGGAGCATTCGCGTGGAAAGCGCTTTGGGGAAAGGCACAAAATTTATTATTGAACTCCCAGTCCAGGGCACTACAAATGAAATCAAATCTTAGCCATTTCAAACAATTCGACCATCGCCCGGGCCGGCTTCGGGTTAAATTGTTTTCCAATTTGCTTTTTAATCTCCTCAATGGCCTGCGCACTGCTTAGCCCCTTCCTGTACGGCCGGTCGGTCGTCATCGCATCGTAGGAATCGGCAACCGCGATAATCGCGGCAATCATGGGGATATCCTCCCCCTTTAAATGATCCGGGTAGCCGTTGCCGTCATAACGCTCATGGTGGGACCGGACGCCGGACAAGCTCTCCTTCAACTCCGATAAGGGGGCAAGGATTTCAACACCATGGATCGTGTGCCGCTTCATGATCTCCATTTCTTCTTGGGTCAGGGGACCATTTTTATTCAAAATGGTTTCGGGGATGCCGATTTTGCCGATGTCATGCAACATCCCGGAGATGTAAAGGTTATCGAAGAAAGACTCCGGAAAATTCGCCGAGCCGTTGGCCAGCATCTGACGGGCAATCGTCAAGGAATACTGGGTAACCCGCTCGGTGTGGCCGGACGTGTATTTATCTTTGGCTTCAATCGTAGAACCCAGGACGATCGTTGTGCGCAAAAAGAGATCCTTGTTTTTCTGGGCTTCCTTCTTTAGATTATTGAACAGTTGGGCGTTCCGGATAGCCATGGCCACGTCGTGGGCCAGCGCCGAGAAAAAATCCAGCTCCTCTTGCTCAAATTTAGTGCCGTCATTTTTCTCCCCCAGCAACAGAATCGCCAGGAGCTTGTCCCGGTAATACGCCGGGACACAGGCCACGGCATTAAACATCTGCATCTGATCCCCAACGTGGTGCAAAAGCTCTTTAATGCCGTTGCCATTGCTGATGACGCTTTCCTGCCAGATCATCTTGTTGATGTCCTGGGAAATGATCGCACTTTTATTAAGGGTCAGCGGCCGGTAGGCTTTGTGTGTGAATAATTTGATCAAAGGGGATTCCCTTGTTAAACGGGCATAGCCGGCAGGGACTTTTACACCCGTCTCCCCTTTAGAAATCGTCAAAACATAGGAATTCCGCCTGGTATCAAACAGGATCATCCCGGCGTGCTTGATTTCCACCTTGCGCACAATCATGCGGACAATGAGCCGGATCAGCAATTCCGGCTCGTGAATCATGATCATGCCCTTGCTGGCGGCTTCAAGTTCCTTTTTATAGTCAATGTGGGTAATTTTCATGCTGTTGGCGGTTGCAATTCCTTCAGGACGATCTTTTCAAGCTCGTCCAGGATCAACGGCTTATGAATAAATCCGAGAACTCCCAGACTTTTTGCCTCGGATACCGTCTCCTCATCTTCAACACCGGAGACCATGATGACTTTCGACTGATTCTGTTCCTGGCGCAATTTCCTTAAAAGCTCCACGCCGGTAAAATCCTCCATCCGGACATCCAGAAGGACAAGGTCCGGGCTTTCCGTTTTAATGATTTCCAGCGCCTCGTTCCCCCCTGATGCCGTAAATACATCAATGTGGCGCTTCCTGAAGAAATTCTTTGCAAACTCCCTAATGTCGATTTCATCATCGACAATCAACAACTTAGACATCGCACCGCTCCTCTCCATAACAAAATTTAAACAACAGGCAAACAGAGGTGAGCCTTGGTCCCCTTTTTATAAAACGATTCGTAAGAAACTTTCCCACCATGATTCTCTTCTATGATTTTCTGGATCACATAGAGCCCTAAGCCGGTCCCTTTTTTACTCGACAACTTTGTCGTAAAAAATGGGGTGAAAAGCTTCTTCTTGTCCTCGTCTTTTACCCCGATCCCGTTGTCTTCAATAAAAATGTCTAAATGGCCATTCCCATTTGCAACAGCGGACACACGGATGGTCGCCTCGTACCCCGGCTCCTTAAATTCACTCTTCCGTTGCATCATAGCATCATACGCGTTGTCAATCATGTTAAAAAAGACTTCCTGAAGCTGGGTAAAATTTCCCTTAAGCTTGGGAATATCCTGGCCGTACTCGCGAAGGATCTTCAACTCCCCTGGCTTGATCTTGAACTGGGTCATTTCAACCGCCGCGCTGATCAGTTGATCAAGATCAACCGGCCCCATGCCCTCCTCTCCCTTACGGCTATATTTTAAGAGCCCCCGGACAATCTCCCCACCCTGAGTCACATTTTCCTGGATGCGGCTCAAGGCGTGTTCAATATCGACCATGACCTCCTTAATCTCGGGAGTCATCGGGGCATCTTTTTTCAATTTAAGCGTATCCAGGACATCGCTCGCGATGAACCCCAAGGCATGAAGCCGATTGTTGATCTGATGCGACAATCCATCCGCCATCGTCCCGATTGTGGCCATTTTCTCGGCCTTAAACAACTGTTCATTTTTATGCTTCATATCTTCATAAAATTGTGCATTTTCAATGGCAAGAGCGGCTTGATTGGCAAGGATAGAAAAGACATTGAGATCGTCTTCTGTATATTGCCTTCCTGATAACTTTCTCCCCAAAATAATAATTGCTAACATCTTATCATCAATAAGGCTGGGGACAGCGACCGCAGCGCTCAACTCTAACATGGCTAATTCCACCCTTGCTAAACTTAAATCACCAAAATCTTCGGTCCGTTGCTTTATTTCATCTCTTACAACTGGCGCTCGTGCCCCTAACAAATATTGAATTAATGCAGAATCTTCAGATATCTCACCGTTAACAAATGCATCTCTCGCAGAGTATGATTTAACAGCCCCAAGTTTAAATTTACTTGTCGCCTTATCAAACAAATAAACAGCAGCATAATCAAGGCGAACTGTACGCGTAACAATATGGGCGATTAATGCCACAAGTCGATTTAAATCTTTAACACGTCCCATACCCCCGGACGCTTGGCGCAATGTTGTTTGATATCTATGTTGTTCTTCAAACAACCTATCCTCCGCTTTCTTTTGTATATAAAGATACAAAAATGGGCCCGCTGTCGCCAAGACCGTAGAACAAACCAGTGGGAACATCCACCAGTTTTCTTTAAATACGCCAAGCAAGTATTCCTTCAATCCAAATGCTATGGCGAAAGGAATCCCCAGAACAAAACTGTATGTTCCGACAAAAATACCAGTTCGGGTAATTGCGATTGATATGTCCAAAAGACGGTATCGCAAAATCGCATATGATAAAATCGATGGGTAAACAATCATAAATAGAAAACCCATCGGATAAAAATCCAGCCCGTAACTTGCCAAATTATCAATGGAGCCAAACACGCCGAAACAAGAACCGACTAAAATGTAGCGAATTTTTGTTCGCTGGATTTCGCTGCTATGCTTATCAAAAAAGGAGGCCTTGATAAGCAAAAAGAAAGCGTAAGAAAAGAGAGAATTGAAGTAAATAAGAAAGATGGGGTGATAAAGATGCGAAACCTTGGGATATATCCCCCAAGAATAGACATATACCCCATCAACTAATGGGAAGGGCGAGAAATTTAGAAAAAGGAAGAATGCAGCCAGTCCATATCCGACCCTCAATAATATTGGCCGGGGTTTGCCAAGCAAGTAGTTCAGAAATAAATGAAAATTTATCGGAATTAATATGATCCCGATGTACCCGACCCTGAACAAGGCAATCTTCAAAGATTGGTCACTACATGAATACGCCATCCCAAAAGAAGCCAACCACAAACAAATTGTTAGCCCGAAAAATGCAAAGGCGGCATTTACTTTCGATTTGCTGTTCTTGAAATAAACAATGATATTAAACAAGAACAAATAAGAAGACGCAGCAAAGTTTAATATTGCAGGAATATTAAGCATAAATTTTTCGTTTTATAAATCCGACCTTCTCGCAGTATTCGAACATTTTATTAAAAAAATCCACTCGTGGCGCGGGTTGAACAAAATTATACTTTTCTAAAATTTCGCATGTCCTTTCTGCAGCAAAACCACCCCTGTACTGAAAATATGGTAAAAAAGGGGCAATCAAATGATGTTGCACAGGAGTAAATTCAGAAAAAGAGAACTTTTCAGGGGAAACCCATCGAGGATTCTCATAGCCAAAATACCTAGCGGCTGCTTCCATAAAATCAAAACACAAAATATTCTCTTTGTTTATGATATGGTAAGTTTCCCCTTTAGATTCTCGCTGTGAAATAATACATATGGCTCGCGCCGCAATATCAACGGGGATCAAGTTGTGTTCCACTTTCAAATCAACAGGGATTTTTTTGTATATGCCAACTGAAAATAACTTCAACGTCTCAAAAAACAATTTAAAATTTGCAATTCTACCCGTCTTGGAGTGACCGACAATTATACTGGGGCGATAAATATAGACATTAAGCCCATACTTTCGATAACGATTTACCAAAACTTCAGCTTCAAACTTGCTCTCTTCATAACTATTATTGAAACCCTGCCCGATGTCAAGATCTCTCTCCCTCAAGACATGTTTTCTGTTCCCCAGCAAAAACGTTGTGCTAATATAATGAACTTTATTTAATTTCCGGCAATTCTTTGCAAAATCCATCACGTTACGCGTTCCACTAACATTAACTAATCGAGCATTCTTAAGGGGCAGACGGAACCCTGTAATTGCAGCGCAATGATAAACCTGATCGATCTTCTTAAATAAAGAATGAATAACATTTTTCTCAATACCCAAATTCTTATAAATGATATCGCCATTGATGATTTCGACTCTGCGTAAAGATTGAGCATTTGTTAAATTTGAAATCTTCTCTTGGATATCATTCCGATCGCCTCTCGCCAATAAAAACAACTTATCCTTGGAATACCGCAATAAATAGCACAGGATGTTAGATCCCAATACGCCTGTTCCACCTGTTATTAATAAATTTGCCATAAATCTTATTATATTTTTTTAAATACTACGCATGCGTTGTTACCACCGAAGGCAAAAGAATTATTCAAAACACAACGTAATTTTGTAGGACGCGATTTATTAGGGACACAATCCACGGGGCAATCAGGGTCTGGAGTAGAATAATTAATAGTCGGTGGAATAACGCCCTTCTCCATCGCCAAACAGCAAGCGATAGCCTCTATGGCAGACGCAGCACCCATAGCATGCCCCAGCATCGATTTAATTGAACTAATGGGAGGGCGATTGGGGCAATGTGTAAAAACACGATTAACAGCTCTCGCCTCCATCATGTCGTTTAGCCTAGTGCCAGTGCCGTGCGCGCTAATGTAATCAATCTGTTCCGGTTTAACTCCCGCATTCTCCAGCGCATTATTAACACAGGAAACTATTCCCTGTTCGGAGGGGTCTGTCATGTGTAGAGAATCACAAGACAGCCCATAACCCAATATCTCCGCATAAATTCTTGCCCCCCTCTTCCTTGCTGATTCTATGCTCTCCAAAATTAGCATACCTGCACCTTCCCCTACCAAAATGCCCTGTCTATTCTTATCAAACGGCCTGCATTTTTCCTCAGCAGTTGACATCAGTCTATTAAAGCCGGTAAAGTTTAATCTTGTAATCGAATCAACTCCTCCAGCTAACGCAATATCTATATTCCCTGCTTTGATGCAATCAAACGCATACCCGATAGAATAGTTCCCTGCAGAACATGCATTTGCAAATACAACACTTACATTCTTAAAACCTAATTCTTGTGACAAATTTAAGGAAATTACATTTGCAGGGTAAATATTCATTAAATACGGATTCACAAACTTCAATCCCCTTAAAAATCGGACACTATTAATTTTCTCTAATGTCTGCGGCTCTCCCATGGTTGTCCCGACGCAAACACCTGCGCGACAAGCAATTCTGTTTAAAGAAGTCATGGCGGCATCGGATAACGCCATTTTTGCAGCCGCTATAGCAAACTGTGAGGTGCGGCCTATTTTATTCATCCGTGCTGGAGAGAGGTACATTGCCGGATTAAAATTTTTAATTTCTCCACCGAAATATTTCCCAAAAACACTAGTATCAAAACTTACAATTCGAGAAATTCCCGATTTCCCAGCGATTAAATTCTTCCAAAACTCTTCCCACCCAATCCCGATCGACGACACGACCCCAAGGCCGGTGACAACAACTCGTCGATTGACTGGTTTTCCTTTATCGGACTTATTCATAAATTATGTCCTGACGCTATAAAATAAATTAAGCTCGCCGACCGCAGATCCTTGCCCGCTGATCACACAATTCGCTAACCCGCCAAAGCTGACAACTTTTTGCATCTTGGCGGAAAACTGAACGGAGGAGCCGATATTGACGGGACGGAAAAACTCCACCAGGACCTTACCAATGGCATAGCGCGGCTTATGGGGGGAATCCTTCACCTTCGTCACATGATATAAAACTAAAGCCGCCTGGGCGGCGGCTTCGATCAAGAGGGTCTCGGGATAATGTTCCTGCTGGTGGGCATTCGGCCATTCGTTGCTGGTGATGTTTTTCACAGCCACCAGGCTCTCCCCTTCTTTGTAATCCAGCACTCTGTCAATAAGGACAAAGGGATAGGCGTGAGGAAGGATTTTTTTCAATTCTTCATACTCAATGGTGGGCATGGATATAACTTATTCGGGGTTATTAAGTTATATTAATATAACTTATTATAGGGCGAAGGCGGGCCGACCTCAAGGAGAATTCAATAAAAATACCCCTTTGTATCGGCGAAAAGGATGCGGAAAGATGAATTACGGAAACAGTTCGATGTCGGCCGGTTTTTCGATGTTGAAAACCCGGAGGGTGGGATCGGTCCGCTTGATAAGACCGGCAAGGACTTTGCCGGGGCCGATCTCGATGAAATCAGTAACGCCCTGGCTGGCGATGTGCTGGATGGTTTCAACCCACTGGACAGAGGACGTGATCTGTTCGGCCAGCTTCCTGCGGATGACTTCGGGATCCTGGGAGGATCTCCCGTCCACATTGCTAACTGCGGAAACGGTTGAAGGCCGGATGGCAACGGTTTCAAGAACGTCCACAAATTTCTCCGCGGCCGGCTTCATGAGCGAGGAATGGAAAGCGCCGCTGACATCCAGGGGGATCACGGTTTTAGCGCCAGCCTCCTTGATCAGCTTGCAGGCCTCCTCCACCTTGGCGGCGTGGCCGGTAATGACAATTTGTTTCGGAGAATTGAAGTTGGCGACTTCCGCCCCGGTCTTTTGGCAAATCTCGACGAGCTTGTCTTTGTCAAAACCGATAATGGCGGCCATCGACCCTTTGTTCATCTTGGTGGCTTCCTCCATCAGGGCGGAACGGCGCTCCACCAGCCGGAGCGTGTCTTCGAAGGACAGGTTGCCTGCCGCGGCCAAGGCGGAATACTCGCCCAGGCTCAACCCGGCGGTAAATTTCACGGTATAATTCTTATATTTCGGATGGGCTTCGAGCGCCTTCAACGCCGCCATGCTGAAGGTGAATATTCCCGGCTGACAATAGGCGGTCGCGGTTAATTTCTCGGCCGGCCCGTTGAAAATGACGTCCCTTAAACCGTTTTTCAGGACCTGATCGGCCCGGTCAAAGACCTCCCGCGCCGGCGATGAGGAGTCATAAAACTCCTTCCCCATCCCGACATACTGGGCGCCTTGCCCTGGAAAAATGAGAGCGACACTTATCATAGCGGAGAGCGTAGAGCGTTTAGCGTATAGATATTGGCCACAGGGTCACACGGCACAGGTCACACGGCACAGGGTCACAGGGGCACACGTCACAGGGGGCACACGTCACAGGGGGCACACGTAAAGGCTAACAATAACTCCTGTAAAACTTCCATAAGAGTGCTCCGACTTTCTGACGCAATGACTCCAATTCATTGAACTTGGTTTCATCCAAATAGTTCAGCCTTCTGCAAAACTCCAACAGATACTCCGTTTCCGACAATGAGCCCAACGCAATATTCAAAAATCGCTTCGACTCCCCTTTATTTTGACATCCTGAAGATTCACTGATATTCGTTGGTATTGAGACCGCGGCTCTTCGTATTTGGAAAGTTATCCCGTATATCTCCTCCTTCGGGAACGCCCGGCTTGCAACATATATTTGATATGCCAACTCATCCGCAACTTGCCAAACGATTAACTTCTTGTATCCCTTTTCCACTCGTTCCCCCTTTCGCTCTGGGGTCACGAGCATTTGCTTGTGTCGTGTGACTTGTGACTTTGTGACCTACGTCTCCCTCACCAAACCACCACATTCGCGGCGCTGACCAGTCCCGCCCCGAACGTCACCAGGACGACACGGCTGCCTTTTTTGATCTTCTTTTGCTCGACGGCCTCGCAAAGGGCCACGGCGATGGAGGCGGCGGACATGTTGCCATACTTGTGGATATTGATAAAAATCTTGTCTTTCGGAATGCGCAATTTTTTGGCAACTGCCGAAATGATGCGATCGTTGGCCTGGTGAGGCACAACGCAGTCGATTTCCGCGAGCTTCAGCCCCGCCTTTTTGACCGCGATTTCAACCGCTTCCGCCATGGACTTGACAGCGATCTTAAACAATTCCTGCCCCTGCATGACGACCTTCGGGATCGGCATGGTTCTTTCTTTTTGGTTGAGCGGTTCGCGGTCTTCGGTGATGACCGCCATCAACTCGCCGAATTGTCCCTGGGAGTGCAGGTATTCGGAGATGATCCCCCGCTCGCCGCTGACAGGCCCCAGGACGCAGGCCCCGGCGCCGTCCCCGAACAGAACGCAGGTGCCGCGGTCGCTCCAGTCGATCAGGGACGTGATTTTTTCCGCGGCGATCACCAGTGCGTTTTTGTGCGATCCGGCCGCGACAAACTGTTTCGCGACGGTCATGGCGTAAAGGAATCCTGAGCAGGCGGCGCTCACGTCAAAAGCCGTGGCATGCCTGGCTCCGATGGCTTTTTGGACAAGGCAGGCGACCGAGGGAAAATTGCTATCGGGGCTAATGGTCCCGACGACGATGAGCTCGACCTTCGAAGCGTCCAGGCCCGCGCTTTTCAAAGCGGCGAGAGCGGCCTTGACCGCGAGGTGGCTCGTCCGTTCGCCTTTGTGGGCAATACGCCGCTCATTGATCCCCGTGCGGGTCACGATCCACTCGTTGGTCGTTTCCACCAACTTTTCGAGATCGTAATTCGTCAGGATACGTTCGGGGACATACGATCCGACACCCAGGATGCCGACGTTCTTGCTCATGCCTTGGCACCTATCTCTCGGGTCATACACTCAATGATGTTGTGCTCGATTTCCTGCATGGTCTTTCGGATGGCGTTCTTGATGGCCTTGGGACTGGAGCGGCCGTGGCTGATCATGACAATGCCTTTGACCCCCAGGAGGGGCGCGCCGCCGTATTCGGAATAGTCGGATATACGTTTAACGTTTCGCAATGCCGGTTTCATCAGGAGAGCGCCGAGGATCGCCAGGGGGTTCTTTTGGACCTCGCGCTTGATGAGCTTGGTGGCCGATTCCGCCAGCCCTTCGGAGACCTTCAGGACAACATTGCCGACAAAACCGTCGCAGATGATGCATTCGCATTTGCCGGTATAGACCTCATTGGCTTCGATGTTGCCGATGAAATTCGGCAGGTGCTCGGAGAGAAGTTTGTGCGTGTCTTTGACAAAATCCGTTCCCTTGACGGCTTCCTCCCCGATATTCAAAAGCCCGATGCCGGGATTGGCCACTCCCATGACTTCGCGGACATACACCCCCGCCATGAGCGCCCACTGCATCAGGTGCTCGGGTTTGGGATCGGTGTTGGCGCCGACGTCAATGAGAAAGGCGAGATCTTTTAAGGTGGGGATGGTCAACCCGATAGCCGGCCGTTCGACGCCGGGGATCATGCCGAGATTGACCGTGGCCGCGGCCACGACGGCGCCGGTGTTGCCGGCGCTGATGAAGGCGTTGTAGGCAGGGTCTTTGATCAGCTCAAGGCCGAGGGTGATGGAAGAATTCCGCTTCTTGCGGATGCTGGCGGTCGCCGGGTCGTGCATTTCAACCACTTCCGGCGCGTGAATGACTTCAATTCTGTCTTTTGGGTACTTCCAAGCTTTGAGTTCCTGCTCGACACGGTCCTTGATGCCGATCAGCGCGATGTTGATGTCATAGGTCTTCAGGGCGTCGACAACCCCAGCAATAACCGCGGCCGGGGCATGATCACCCCCCATGGCATCAACGACGATTTTCACTTTTCACTCCCTCGGTGGAAGGTTAAGTGCTCAAGGAAAATTTACGCCTGCGCTTTTTCTTCTTTGGCCTTGACCGCGACGATCTGCTTGCCCTTGTAGAAGCCGCAGAACGGGCAGACCCGGTGGGGGACGATGAGACTCTTGCAGTTGGAGCAGGGGCCAACGCCGGAAAGCCGGATTTTCCAGTGCGTGCGGCGCTTGCGGGATCTCTGCTTGGAATGTTGACGTTTTGGATTTGCCATGTTTTTATTCTCCGTGAGTTACGAGCCCGGAACTTGATAAGCACCGGGGACCCTGTTTTTGCGGACCTGTGCTCGTGTGTTCGCGCGCTCCTTATTTCTTATGACACTTACACTCTTCGTGGTTCAAATTTGCCCCGCATGTCAGGCACATCCCTTTGCAATCGTCCTTGCACAGGACTTCGGCGCAGTACGCCACGATCATCTCCTGGCGGAGGTCCTCCCCCAGGTCGACGTATTCAACCGTGGAATCGACGTCAAAATACAAATCAAAATTGTCGCTCAATCGGCACTCGACCGGGTCCAGGCACCTCAGACACGTGAATTCGTAATGCCCCTTCACCCCGACGCTGGCGATCACAGCATCCTGGGCCTTCTCCACGTGGGCGCTGATTTCCAGCGGTCCCAGGCACTTGATATCCTTGTCCTCAAGCCCGATCTCGGAGGCCTTCAACGTCTCGGTCAGGTCAAGCCCGTCGAGGGGGATGTCGCGGACCTTCACTTTCACGTCTTCAACCGTTCCTTGAGACTTTTTTCGACAAATTTCGGCACGAACGAGGAAATGTCGGCCCCCAAAAACGCAGCCTCCTTCAGAAGATTCGACGAAGTGAACGAATAGCTCTCCGACGGCATCAAAAAGACCGTTTCGATGTCTCCGGCCAGCCGGCGGTTGGTCAAGGCCATCTGGAATTCGTATTCAAAATCCGAAAGCATCCGCAGTCCCCGGATCAGGACATTCACCTTTTTTTTCTTCGCGTAATTGATGACCAGGCCGCCAAACGATTCCACCCGGACGCCGCGCATCTTTTTCGTGGCCTTTTTGAGCATGTCCACGCGCTCCTCGATGGTGAACATCGGGGTCTTGCGCGGGTTGTCCGTGACCGCCACGATGACCGTTGTAAAAATCTGGGTCGCGCGGTGGATCAGGTCAATGTGCCCATTGGTCACAGGGTCAAAGCTTCCCGGATATATGGCTGAATTTCCCATAGTCGGCAGTCAGGTGGTTTTTTGAAAAAATTAATATAAAGTCTTTGTTCGCAGGAGTTTATGCTTGGGGGCTCTCCCTTTGCAAAACAGCGAGGCATGTGGACCCGTAACAGCGCTCCCTAATAACAGAAAATCTACCTTTAAGACCAGGTAGAATTTCATCCTTGCGGAACTCGATGATAATGTAACAATCGGGGTGTAATATATCATAGCCCGCCAGGAGATTCAAGGCTTTTTTTACCAGTTCCTCGCCGTAGGGGGGGTCCAGGAAGATCACGTCAAACTTCCGCTTCTGCGAGGCCATCTGCTTGATCGCCACAAAGGCGTCGCACTGGATCAGTTCGCACACCGCCCCCTGCCCACCCGGCCGGGCGGGGGGATCAAACATGGCCATATTCTGCTGGATGACCTTGATACACTTGAAATCCCGCTCCACAATCGCCACTTTTTTAGCGCCGCGGGAGAAGGCCTCAAACCCCACGGCCCCGCTTCCGGCAAACAACTCCAGGAACTCCACCCCCTCCATGTCGTTGCCCAACAGATCAAAAACCGCTTTGCGGATGATGTTCTGCGTCGGCCGGATGCCGGCCGGCATGAAAAAATTCTTCCCTTTGAATTTGCCACCGATGATTTTCAAATCAGTCCTCCCTCTGTTCTATCCGCTATCCGCTAATCGCTGTACGCTTTGATTTCATCCCGCTCCTATCATATCAAGATAATTGGGATACCGCTTAACGATAACATCTTTTAAAACACCGTTTGCAGGCGATGCCAATTCCGGGTCTGCGTGTGTGAGCTCCAGCGCTTCCTTGCGGGCCAGTTCCAGGATATCGATCTGTGCCACGGGATTCGCGAATTTAAGCTCGTTAAGCCCATGTTGGTGACGGCCGAAATAATGGCCAGGGCCGCGGATCAGCAGGTCTTCCTGGGCAATTTTAAAACCGTCTGTGGTTGCCAGGACCGCCTTCAGCCGGGCCTGGGCGTCTTCTGTCACCGGGTCGGCGATCAGCAGGCACTGCCCGTCGTCCCGGCCGCGGCCGATGCGGCCCCTCAGTTGGTGGAGCTGGGACAGCCCGAAACGTTCCGCGTGTTCCACCACCATGATGCTGGCCCGTGGGACATCCACCCCGACCTCCAGGACCGTTGTGGCAACCAAAATCTGGATCTCGCCCTTTCTGAATTTTCCCATGACCTCCTCTGTCTGCTCGCGCGAAAGCTGGCCGTGAAGAAGCCCGACATTCAGCCCTTTGAACTCGTTTTCCAAAAAATGCCGGTACATCGCCTGCGCGGCCTTAAGATCCAGCTTCTCGCTTTCTTCGATGATCGGATAGACCACATAGGCCTGGCGTCCCTTTTCCGCCATCTCGCGCACCGTCCGGTAAACCTCCCCGGCCTGTTCCGAGGTAAACAGGCGGGTCTCCACCTTCCCCCGGCCGGGCGGCATTTCGTCGATCACGGAAACATCCAGGTCCCCGAACAACGTCAGGCTGAGCGTCCTGGGGATGGGCGTGGCGGTCATGACCAGGACGTCCGGGTTTGTTCCCTTGGTGGACAGCAAGGCCCTCTGCCGGACGCCGAACTTGTGCTGTTCATCAATGACCACAAAACTCAATTTTTTGAATTTGACCTCCTCCTCCAGAAGGGCGTGGGTGCCGATCAACAGATTGATGTCGCCCTTTAACAAACGGGCCAAAATGTCCTCCCGCTCCCTGGGTTTGAGGGCGCTGACAAGGCAGGCCATACGCAAACCCCTAAACGGGCCGCGGCCGAACATCTCCTGCGCCGCCTGGTAATGTTGGCGGGCCAGGATCGCCGTCGGGGCCATGACAGCCGCCTGATGTCCGCTGCGGCAGGCCGCCACGCATCCGAAAAAGGCCACCAAAGTCTTCCCGGAGCCGACGTCCCCCTGGAGCAGACGGAGCATGGGCGCGGGCTTCTGCATATCTGCCGCGATCTCCGCGATCACCCGCTTCTGGGCCGGAGTCAGGGAAAACGGAAACGCCTTCCCGTATTCCTGAACAAGGGCCAGGTCGATTTCATGCTCAATCCCCGGTTTGGACACGATCGCCATCCTCCGCTTGATCACCGAAAGCTGAAATAAAAAGAACTCCTCAAAAGAGATCCTTTTGATGGCCTCTTCCTGAAGCGCGGGGCTTTCGGGGAAATGGATATTTTCGATACTCCGGCGGATATTCGGCAGGCGGCACTTGTTACGAACCGGGACAGGCAGGATGTCCTGCAAATCATCCCTGCATTTATCCAGAGAGGCGCGCACGACCTTCCGCAGATAACGCTGGGTGATGCCCCTCGTCAAAGGATAGATCGGGACGATCCGCCCGGTGTTCAAGCCGGCGTCCTGTTCAGTGATGATTTCGTATTCCGGCGAGATCATCTGCAAACGTTTCTTGTAAACTTCCGTTTTGCCGTAAAGCACGACCCGGAGCCCCGGCTTGAAGTACCTCTCCAGATAGGGCTGATTAAACCAAACGGCAAACAGGCGGCCGCTTCCATCATCAATCACCGCTTCAGACACATGTTTGCGCGTGTACCAGCTGCGGCGGGACGCCTTGCCCACGACTTTACCGCTGACCGTCTGGGTCTCGCCCAATTTGAGCATGGCGATCGGCGTCATTTGGGTGCGGTCCTCATACCTCCGGGGGAAAAGATAAAGAAGGTCCTCGACGGTCTCTATGCCCAGATTCTTAAAAAGCCTGGCACGCGCCGGACCGACGCCTTTGATGTACTGGATGGATATTTCACGCAAGGATTTCATAAAGCCGAGGGCTGAAGATGGAAAATGGAAAACGGAAGACGGGAAAACCATCCCGCCTTCATCCTGTTTTCCATCCCCTACCATCCATCTTCCATTTTAGTTATTTTAACAGGACCACACCCGCCAGGATGCAAAATAATCCGCCCGTTTTAAGAAGGGTAATTTCTTCACCCAGAAAAAGCACGCCGAGAATAAAACTGATCAGCGGATACGCCGCGGCCAGCGGCACGACCTTAGACGCCTCTCCCGACTTGAGGGCATGATAAAAGAAAACCTGTCCCACCACGCTGGCCAGGAAGCCTCCCAGCACGAGAAAGGCAATCCCGGGTGGGGGGTTTGCCAGGGAGGCCCGGATGTCCCGGCTTTTCCAGACGTACAACATGACGATGCCGATGAGCACGCCGACGCAACGGAAAAACAAACCGGTCAGCGGGTCGATCTTTGATAATCCAACCTTTTCCAGCGGAGGGACGCAGCCCCAGACCAGCGCCGTCAATACCGACCAGAGGAACCAACTCATGCCCTGTCCTTTCTGTTGGATGGACGCCCCTGTTCCGCAAACGTTCGTGCGTAAAGCTCGCTCACGATTCACAGGGTTAATTCCTGCGGCAGGCAGGTGGCCAAACGACTTATATTCGCTGACACTCCATAAGTCGCAGCCTCATTAAAAAACAAAAGACAAGGTCGATAGCAACCCTGTCTTTAAAAACCCTCCGCGCTGAAATCCGCGCGGGTCATCTCATCCGGCTGATCTTCTTGGCCAGCAACGACCGGTATCCCTTGTCGAAAACTTCTGCAAAATCGTATTTATCCTTAAATCCGTCGATGCTGTCCTCTTCCGTTTTGCTGAGGATTTTTCGCTCCACAAGGTTAAAAACGATATTGCCGAAATCCTCGGTACTGCGGACGCCCCAATGCTGCAGGACCGACAGGGCCATCGGACCGAACTGCTCCATGAGAAGATCTTTGATCCCCTCGAGGAGCTCCACGCCGGTGACGTGCTTGCTGCGCCGGAATTTTTTCTGGGTGAACGTCAGCGAAGACAGAACGAATTCGTAGGCTCCCTGCCGATACCGGGGATCGGATTCGCATATCTCCAATAATACATTGTCGAGTTCCTGTTTCATGATTTCATTTTAGCAAAAGGCCGTGGCGCGGGCAAAAGAAATTCTAAAAAATCTTTCCTCGGGCCCGGACACCCGGCCATGCCGGCCTGACGCGGACAGCTTCTCAAAAAAAAGAATGAATTCCCGGATGAATTTTGACATAATAAAGACCTTCCTGAAAAATAAAATCCCGCAAAACGCGCGAGAGGATATTCACCGACCTATGGAAACCAATGATTCCATACCGATCAAACCGGGCTGGATTTGGAAACTTTACCTGTTTATTTATTTTACCATCTCCCTGGGTATGTGCGTCGTTTGTTTTGCCCCCTCGTCTCCCGCGACGCTGTACTACCAGATCCTGCTCGCCTTCAACATCTACTTCCTCTTCCCCTACTCCCTGCAAGTCCTCTCCCTGATCCTCAACCTCCTGACCTGTCTGCCGGTTTACCTGTTCGTGTACCAAATCGATGTGTTGCGCCCTAAATTCTGGAGGATGTTTTTATTGGCGCGGCTGGCCGCTGAAATCTTCGGTCACTCGTATGAATATAATATCATCAAAGCCGCGTGGGTCGACTCCCCTGTCACGGCCGCGAACATGATCATTTCCTATGTGATGGCAGTCAGCCCGTCATACATCGTCCTTGGCCTCTATGCCTTTCGGGACCATTTGGGGTTATACGAAAAAGCCGTTACTCCTTCTCCAAAGCCACAAGAGGCCGTTTGAAAAAACGCTGGGTGAAGTCTTCCAGAATGTGGTAAAAGCACGGGATGGCAAAAAGCGTCAGGGACGCGGCAAAAAACAGGCCCCACATCATCGCGAGCGCCATCGGCTTCAAGAACGGGTCCCCTCCTCCGATCCCGTATGCGACCGTCACCAAACCCGCGATCGTCGTGCCGGTTGTCATCAGGATCGGCCTCAGCCGGGCCTGGCTGGCCTCCACCAAGGCCTCCAAGAGGGCGAGCCCGTTCCGTCGACGGCTGTTGATAAAATCCACCAGAATGATGGCGGAGTTCACGACCACACCCGCCAGCCCCACCATCCCCATGAAGGCAAAAAAGCTCAAGGGACGCCCGTGGAGAAGGAACGTCACCACCACGCCGATGAATCCGAATGGGATCGTTACCATGATCAAAAATGGCAGGAGCAGGGAATTGAACTCCCTCGCCAGGATGATGAAGATAAAAAACAAAACCAGCAGGAACGAAGCGAGAAGGTTCCTCAACGTTTCCTGCTGTTCCTCAAATTCCCCCTTATATTGGATCGTGGTCCCCAAGTATTGATGGGCGACATCTTTCAATTTTCTTTTAAGCATCTGGTTCACGCTCATTGAGGTCGCCTTTTTGTTGTCCACCTCCGCGGCCACCATGACAACCCGCTTCCCATCCAGGTGGTTGATCTGGTAAATGCTTTCCGTCTCCTCCACCGTTGCCACGGACAAAAGGGGAACGAGCTTGCCCTGCCGATTCGCGATTTGGATATTTTGAAAGACGTCGGCCCTGTTTCGGACTTCTCCGGGGAAACGCACAAGAACGTTGATCTCTTCCTCGGCTTTGGACGGCTTGATGGAAGTGGCCAACCCGCCCTCCACGACATTGCGGATGGTGGTGGCGATCTGCTCAACGGTCAGATGGTATTTCCTGGCCTTCTGTTCGTCAATCCGGACACGCAGCTGCTTTTTCCCGAAATCATATCCGAGACTGATGTCGGATACGCCGGGTGTCTTTTCCAGAATACTGCGGACCTTGCCGGCGACTTCCAGCAAGACGTTGAAATCCTCTCCCCGCACACCGACGGCCACGGCGTTCCCGACCGGCGGGCCTTCCTTCGGCATATAAAAATACAGTTTTTCAAACCCCTGGATTTTTTCAAGCTGAGGCCGCAGGGAATCGATGATTTCCTGAGGGGTCCGTTTGCGATCCTGCATAGGGGTCAAAAAGACCGTGACCTGCCCCAGATGAGTCCCCCGTTTCGCGTTCGGATCAAAGTTGGCCTCGGTTTCTATACTGCCCAGATACGTTCGAAACGAATCGAGCTCCCGGGGAGAAATGTTTGACACAAGTTTTTCAATCGGCACGATCAGGTCATCCATTTTCTTCAGCGGGGTCCCCATCTTGGCTTCGGCCCGTATAAAGAAACGCTCGATCCCTTCCCCCGTGAAAAGGACCACTTTCAAGTAGAACGCGGCCAGGAGGATCGAGACAACGAATGCCCCCGCCAAACTGAGAGCGAAGCGGTAGCGGTGCCTGATACAAAACTGCAAGGCCCTGGTATAAAGCCGTGTCATCTCTTTGAACCAGCGCTGTTGGCTGCCGTTGGCTTTCCGGTGACGGGACACAAATTTCTTTAAAACGGGGTGATTGGCCCAGTCAGCCAAGTGGGCGGGGAGGATGACAAACGCCTCAAACAGCGACGCGGTCAGGGCGAAGATCACGATCAGGGGGATGAAACGGATGAATTTCCCGATAATGTCGGGCATGAACAACAGGGGAAAAAACGCCGCCCAAGTGGTCAGGATACTGCCCAGAACGGGGGAAACGACCTCATTGGCGCCCATGACCACGGCCTGACGGACAGGAACCCCTTTTTCGATATACCGGTAGATGTTCTCCGATGCGACGATCCCGTTGTCCACGAGCATCCCCAGGACAATGATCAGCCCCAACATGGTGATAAGGTTGATGCTGATTCCGAGGGCATACATGAACCCGAACGTGGCAAGAAGCGCGAAAGGGATGCCCAGGGCCGTTGAAATCGCGGGGACAGGATCAAGGAACAAAAAAAGGATCAGGATCACAAGAAGGAAACCCTGGGCGCCGTTGACTTGCAAGACCCCTAAACGGCGTTTGACGTAATACGAATAGTCATTCGTCAAGGTGACGCTCAGCCCCGGCGGCAGCTTGGATTGATACTCCCGGACAACCTCTTTGACCTTATCGGTGATCTTGATGGCGTCCGCGTTCTCCCTTTTGACGACGACCATGGCCAGGGCTCTGTGGCCGTTGATTTTGGCAATGCGCGTTTCATCCTCAAACGTGTCCACAACCTGGGCGATATCCTTGACCTTGACCCAGTTGCCGTCATCATTGGCCCGGACCACGACTTCTCCCACTTCCTCCGGCGTCAGGAATTCCCCGGTGATGCGGACATTAAACTCCACCTCCGGCAAGGTGATCTGCCCGCCGGGGACAGTAATGTTGCGCGACCGCAGGGCCGCCATCACTTCATCAAAAGAGACGTAATATTCCTTCATTTTCCCCGGATCCACTTCCACCCAAAACTCCCGGTCTCTCCATCCGATCCGCCGGACCGAGGAGACATCGTTGATGTCCAGGAGGAGGTCTTCCAGGATCTCCGCGTGCTGGCGAAGCTGCGGTTCAGGAAAATTTCCGCTCAGGGAAATCTCGATGACCGGGATCTCCTTGGACGTCATCTCCACGACGAGGGGGTCTTCGACCTCTGCCGGCAGGTCCCCCACCCTGTCCACCGCCCGCTGAATATCATCCACGACTTTCTTTTTATCCCGTTCACTCGGCTCAATCTTGAGCCCGATCAAAGAGATACCTTCTTCGGACGAAGAGTTCATCTCCTTGACGCCGCTCACAGACTTCAACTCCTCCTCCAAGGCAATGGTCACCAGCTTTTCCACGTCTTCGGGAGACGCGCTGGGATAAACGGTCTGGATGGTAACCTCATCGAAGGAGACCTCAGGGAAGGCCTCGCGGCGGACGCTGAACATCGCCATCATCCCGCCAAAAAAGATGAAAATGGATATCAGGTTAACGAAAAGAGAATTCTTGACTGCGAATTCAGCCAGTTTCATGATTCCACCTTTTCCCTATCAAAGCCAATCAATGGTCAAAGCCCTTCCTGCCAAAAGGCATTCAGAAGGACC
Source organism: Candidatus Omnitrophota bacterium (assembly GCA_030688425.1). Lineage (NCBI taxonomy): Bacteria > Pseudomonadati > Candidatus Omnitrophota > Candidatus Omnitrophota bacterium. Next base: position 38,034 of record JAUYIB010000031.1, read on the forward strand.
CCCTCCCTGCGTTTCAATTCAACCAAAGCCGTTGCATACCGATACTTGTCCTGGGCCGCTTTCCAGCGGGCCTCGATCACGTCTTCCTGAAAGCGGATGAGGGTGTCCGTGTCCGACCGGCCGGTCCTGAAACGCTTTTCTTCTTCCATCAGCTTGTTTGCCTGCAATTCGGCCACAATATCGCTGTTCGCGGCCACTTCGAGGAACACGTCGCAGCTGCGGACTTGGTCCATGATATCAATGGCGATTTTTCGCTCCAGCAGTTTGATGTTGACCAAAGCCCGGGCCTTCTCCAGATCCGCTTTCTTCAAATTGGCCTTTGCCTTGCGGTTTTCCAGGGGGAAAGAAACGGATAGTGTGGCGGCAACATCGGCGTTGTATTCAGAGCCGATCTGTTCAACAGCGCTGCGAAAACTGTCGGCCGAAACGCCGTTCTGCGCCAAGGACGCCGTCAGGTTGATTTCCGGCCAAAGGTTATTTCTTTCCATGGCCAGCTTGATATCGCGATTCTTGAGCTCATTGTGCGCTTTTTTAAAATCTCTACGGTTTTCCAGCGCGGCTTTAAGGGCGGGATGGACAAGAGTTTCTTCCTCCGCGGCACCCAGAGTGTCTTGCGGGGCGATCTGCGCCGTGTCGTCCGGGATATTGAGAAGAAAACGTAAAACGTTCTCCCGCGTTTTCAGCTCGCTCTCGGCCATCATCACATCACTTTGGCGGGTCCGGTAATTGGCTTCCGTTGCGATCAATTCCGGTTTTTCCACCAGGCCGTCCCGAAACTTGGCCTGATCGTGTTCCCACAGCCGCCGGGCCTGCTCGAGCATGTCCCGGGCAATCTGTGCCCTTTCAACATGCAATGCCATCTCCCAATAAGCTTTCTGGACGTCCGCCAGATACTGCTCAATTTTATCGAGTGACGTGTATTCGGAATTTTCAATCTCACCCTGAGTGATCCGGATATTTCCCCGATCCTGGATGCCGAAAAAATTCTTTCCCAGGTCCTGCTCGACCGTCAGCCCTAACGAAGAGTCGTGCGCGGGATTGAGCGTGACAAAAGAGGAATTCGTCCAATGACGGTTGTTGGCCATATCCACGCTGACCGTCGTCCCTGTCGGCAGTTTTCGGGATATCCCGATGTTGTAATCGTTATCCAACGATTTTGTCCCCATAATTGAGGACGTCGGCTCACTTTGGTCATCCTCGTACCCCACCATAGCGCTCAGGATCGTGTCATAAATGGATTCCGCTTCGTCCTGCCGTGTCCTCGATATATATACGTCAAACTTTGCCAATTGGATGTCAAAATTATTTTGAAGCGCCAAACGGCTGGCCTCATCCATGGTCATAGCATACGTCCGCATTTCCGAAGAAGGCACAAGATCATCCACCGCCTGCTCGACGGCCGAAGATTCGGCTTTGCCGTGATAAGGGATCATTAATATGAGGAAGGCAGCCATTATTGCCGCGGGCGTTCTCATGTCAAAAGCCCCTGGATGCGCTTCAAAATCCTGAGATAATTTTCCGCGTCCTCGGCAGGCAGTTTTTCCACGACCCCCTGCCAGCGGTCCTGGATGGTCTTACGCAACTTTTTCGCAACGGAGACCCCCTTCGGGGTCAAAACAATGTGAATGACCCTCCTATCTTCACGATCAGGGATGCGCTTGGCGTATCCGGCCCGCGCCATCCGGTCAATCAGGCCGGTGACGGTCGGAACGGAAACCTTCATCAGGGAACTCAGTTCGGAAACCCGGCAGGTTTTCTGCTCATGCAGGATCATAATGACGAACAACTGCGTCTGGGGGATATCGACCATCTGGAAGAACCTGAAGACAATGCCGCGGGCGACCTTGGGCATAATGACAGCAATTTCTTTGGCAATTTGCGCTGAGCTCATATTCCGCCTCCCATGTTGTTAGCCTGGCTAAATATTAGCATAGCTAATTAAATATGGCAAGGGGGCTTTTGGGGAATACCCCGCGCGCCACACCGGGCCATTAAAAACCCCGGTGACTGCCTTGTAAGTAATCCGCGGGGTTCATTCGTCCGCCAATGTATGCCGTGTGCTGGATCTGCGGTGGCTGCGCTCCGCAAAACCCCGGAAGAGCATGAAAAAAACCATTTCCCCTTATCCTACAGCGGGACGGAGCGCAAAGCCCCTATCGGGACGAAACGCCGCAAAAAAAATGCCCCATGATCTTATGATCACGGGGCATCAAATAAACCCGGTAACGTTCTACTCTCCCATAGCCTTACGACTATAGTACCATCGACCTCTAAGGGCTTAACTACCGTATTCGGTATGGGAACGGGTGTTTCCCCTTAGGTAATGTTACCGGAAATTCTTAAATTTTACAGTTAGGTCTTTTCGAAAGATACGATAAACGAGTAAATCTCATTCTTTCAACCGGCCGAGACCGGAAGAAAAAATAAAGATCAAGCATTCGGCAGATTAGTACTGCTTAGCTAAACCCCTTACAGGGCTTACACCTGCAGCCTATCAACCTCGTTACTCTTCGAGGTGCCTTTCCTCCCTTGCGGGAGATCGATATCTTATCTTGAGGGGGGCTTCGCACTTATATGCATTCAGCGCTTATCCCTTCCGAACGTGACTACCCGGCCTTTGCCCTTGGCAGGACAACCGGTACACCAGAGGTTCGTCTCTTCCGGTCCTCTCGTACTAAGAAGAGCTCCTCTTCAGATATCGTGCGCCCACACCAGATAGAGACCGAACTGTCTCACGACGTTCTAAACCCAGCTCACGTACCCTTTTAACCGGCGAACAGCCGGACCCTTGGGACCTTGTCCAGCCCCAGGATAGGATGAGCCGACATCGAGGTGCCAATCCGCGCTGTCGATATGAACTCTCGAGCGCGATCAGCCTGTTATCCCCAGAGTACCTATTGTTCGTTGAGCGATGGCAATCCCATAATCAACCACCGGATCACTATCCCCTACTTTCGTATCTGCTCGACGTGTCCGTCTCGCAGTTAAGCCTCCTTATGCGATTGCACTCTAAAGCCGATTGCCGACCGGCTTGAGGAGACCTTTGGACCCCTTCGTTACATTTTAGAAGGGAACCGCCCCAGTCAAACTGCCCGACTGGCACTGTTACATGCCCTGATATAAGGGACATGATTAGAATTCTAATACTTTAAGGGTGGTATTTCACCGTTGGCTCTTGCACGGCTAGCGCCGTGCCGTCACAGCCTCCCACCTATCCTACACATAAAGGACCAAAATTCAATACCAACCTGCAGTAAAGGTTCTGGGGTCTTTTCGTCTAGGTGCGGGTAAGCGGCATCTTCACCGCTACTACAATTTCACCGAGTCCCTCCTTGAGACAGCGCCCAAGTCGTTACACCATTCGTGCGCGTGGGAACTTACCCCACAAGGAATTTCGCTACCTTAGGACCGTTATAGTTACGGCCGCCGTTTACTGGGGCTTCAGTTCGGAGCTTTGCCTTACGGCTAACCCCTCCCCTTAACCTTCCAGCACTGGGCAGGTGTCACACCCTATACATTGTCTTTCGACTTAGCAGAGTGATGTGTTTTTACTAAACAGTCGCCCGGGCCTCTTTACTGTGATCCTCAGGACTCCGCCTGTGCGGCTTCATCCCTCGGACACCCCATATCCCGAAGTTACGGGGCCATTTGTGCCTAGTTCCTTAAGGAGAGTTATCTCGAGCGCCTTACCATGTTCTGGTTATCTACCTGTGTCGGGTTACGGTACGATCAGCTATGGAGCTCGTTTAAGAGTTTTTCTCGGTAGTATGGCATGAGTGCCTTCGCCTTTGGCGTACCGCAGGCTCCCCGTAAGCTCTCACACCCGTGTCTCCACGAGTGCCACAGCTTTGAACGGAGACGTCCAACACTCCGCGCACCTAGCCTTCTACGTCATCTTAAACTGGTAACGCCCATAGCCGGTTCCGGAATATTAACCGGATGTCCATCGCCTACGCCTTTCGGCCTCGACTTAGGATCGACTAACCCTGGGTGGATTAACCTTCCCCAGGAAACCTTAGATTTTCGGCGCTATGGTTTCTCGCCATAGTATTCGTTACTCATTCCGACATTGTCACTACTGTCCTCTCCAGCGCTCCTTACGGTACGCCTTCACAGTGAGACAGTACGCTCCTCTACCACTGCACCCGTCCGAAGACGGATACAATCCAAAGCTTCGGTTATCGCCTTGAGCCCCGATTATTTTCGGCGCAAGATCACTCGACCAGTGAGCTGTTACGCACTCTTTAAATGATGGCTGCCTCTGGGCCAACATCCTGGCTGTTTACGTGATCTCACTTCCTTTACCACTTAGACGATATTAGGGACCTTAGCTGTTGGTCTGGGCTGATGCCCTCACGACCCTGAAGTTTAGCCCTCAGGGACTGACTCCCGGAATAAGATACGCAGTATTCGGAGTTTGGTTAGGTTTGGCAGCCCGGTGAGGCCCCTAGCCTATTCAGTAACTCTACCCCTGCGCATCCGATCATCCGAGGCTAGTCCTAGAACTATATCGAGGAGAACCAGATATTGCCAAGTTTGATTAGCCTTTCACTCCGATCCACAGCTCATCCCTACCTTTTTCAACAGATATGGGTTCGGGCCTCCACTGTGTTTTCACACAGCTTCGCCCTGGCCATGGATAGATCACCTGGTTTCGGGTCTATTATACGGTACTAAACGCCCTATTCAGACTCGCTTTCGCTACGCCTACCTCCGAGACGGAGTTAAGCTCGCACCGCACAATAACTAGTCGGACCATTATGCAAAAGGTACGCCGTCAGCCATTCATACCCGAAGGTATGCATAGGCCTCCGACCGCTTGTAAGTCTATAATTTCAGGTTCTATTTCACTCCCCTCGCCGGGGTTCTTTTCAGTTTTCCCTCACGGTACTAGTCCGCTTTCGGTCAGACTCTAGTATTTAGGCTTAGCCCATGGTCGGGCCGGATTCCTGCCGAATTTCCCGTGCTCGGCAGTACTTGGGATGCCTCTAAGGTGCCTGATGATGTCAATTACAGGACTATCACCTTCTATGGTGTGGGTTTCCAGCCACTTCATTTATCACCAGACAATCCTACGTTGAGGTCCCGCAACCCCCTGGTGCATGCACCAGGGTTTAGCCTGTTCCCTTTTCGCTCGCCGCTACTGGGGGAATCCCTTACGGTTTCTTTTCCTGGGGCTACTTAGATGTTTCAGTTTGCCCCGTGTGGCGTCAAGCACCTATGTATTCAGTGCAAGATATCCAGGTACAACCCTGGATGGGTTCTCCCATTCGGAAATCTCCGGATCACGGTCTATTTGCGACTCCCCGGAGCGTATCGCCGCTTATCGCGTCCTTCATCGCCTTAGTCTGCCTAGCCATCCATCATAGACTCTTTGTAGCTTGATCACTATAGCGTTGAGATATACTCGGTCAAAGTATTTCTCGAAAAGACCTAACTGTCAAAGAACGATCCGATCGCGCCGGGGCACGACCCGAAAATCGCACAAAATCTTGTTATCTCTGTGAGCAAATCGTGAACAAGTGGAGCTGAGGAGGATCGAACTCCTGACCCCCTGCTTGCAAAGCAGGTGCTCTCCCAGCTGAGCTACAGCCCCGTTTTACCTCAATCAATAAGATCTATTTGAGAGGAAAACGGGGCTCGCCCTTGACTTCCCAGAGGCAAACTTGCCACGAGATGAAATCAAGGGCAGCCCCATCTTGCCTTTTGAAAGCAACGCTCATGAGGAAAATGGGGCAATCCCGACTACCAAAAATGATTTAGAGTCGCCGGGGCAGCCCTCATTTTACGCACCCCTCTTCCACTAATATGGTGGGCCCAAGGGGAGTCGAACCACTGACCTCGTCCTTATCAGGGACGCGCTCTAACCAACTGAGCTATGGGCCCAATTGATTACTCGACTCTAAGCAATGCAAGGAGAAAAAAAGATAGCCAAGTCGTTTCAAAGAATCCGAAACGCTCTTGTATTTACAACTCAACGACTCATCTGTTCGACGAGTTTGTCCTGTACACAGTGGACAGATTGGTTTTCCATTTCATCCGCCGAAGCGAAAGAAATAGAAAGGAGGTGATCCAGCCGCACGTTCCCGTACGGCTACCTTGTTACGACTTAGCGCCAGTCACCAGATTTACCTTCGGCCTACCTACATAGGACTTCGGGTACCTCTGGCTCCCATCGCTTGACGGGCGGTGTGTACAAGGCCCGGGAACGTATTCACGGCAGCGTGCTGATCTGCCATTACTAGCGATTCCGGCTTCATGAAGTCGAATTGCAGACTTCAATCTGAACTGGGGCGGATTTTTAGAGATTAGCTCCCCCTCGCGGGTTGGCAACCCTTTGTATCCGCCATTGTAACACGTGTGTAGCCCAGGGCATAAGGGCCGTACTGACTTGACGTCATCTCCACCTTCCTCCTGGTTATCCCAGGCAGTCCCCTAAGAGTGCTCTCGCCTCACCTTTCGATGAGACAAGATCGCAACATAGGGCAATGGTTACGCTCGTTGCGGGACTTAACCCAACATCTCACGACACGAGCTGACGACAGCCATGCAGCACCTGTACAGGCTGACGGACTTGACGCCTCGTTCCCCTTTCGGTTCACTACTTCCTGTATGTCAAGCCCTGGTGAGGTTTTTCGCGTAGCATCGAATTAAACCACATGTTCCACCGCTTGTGCGGGCCCCCGTCAATTCCTTTGAGTTTTAGCCTTGCGACCGTAGTTCCCAGGTGGAGCACTTAATGCGTTAGCGGCGGCACTGACCCTTGCGGGCCAACACCTAGTGCTCATCGTTTACGGCTAGGACTACCAGAGTATCTAATTCTGTTTGCTCCCCTAGCTTTCGCAATTTAGCGTCAGGACAGGACCAGGAAATCGCCTTCGCCACTGGTGTTCTTCGCGATATCTACAGATTTCACCCTTACACCGCGAATTCCATTTCCCCCTTCCTACCTCAAGCCTGCCAGTTTGAAAGGCAGTTCTGCGATTGAGTCGCAGGATTTCACCCCTCACTTAACAGGCCGCCTACTTGCCCTTTACACCCAATGATTCCGAGTAACGCTAGCCACCTCCGTATTACCGCGGCTGCTGGCACGGAGTTAGCCGTGGCTTATTCGTCAGGTACCGGCAGTTTCATGGCTATTAACCATGAAATTTTCTTTCCTGACAAAAGAGGTTTACGATCCGAAGACCTTCATCCCTCACGCGGCGTCGCATAGTCAGGCTTTCGCCCATTGCTAAATATCCTCGACTGCAGCCTCCCGTAGGAGTCTGGGCCGTGTCTCAGTCCCAGTGTGGCTGACCATCCTCTCAGACCAGCTACCCGTCATAAGCCTTGGTGGGCCGTTACCCCACCAACTAGCTGATAGGACGCGAGCTCATCCATAAACGGCAGGCCTTACGGTCCCCGCCTTTAAACACTCTGACATGCGCCAGTGTGGTGTTATCAGGGATTACCTCCACTTTCGCGAAGCTATACCTGATTTATGGGAAGATTACTCACGTGTTCCTCACCCGTTTGCCGCTCCTCTTTTCAATTTCTGCATCCACCTTGCGGCTTCAACAAAAGCCGAAAAGAGGTCGCTCGACTTGCATGCCTAATCCACGCCGCCAGCGTTCACTCTGAGCCAGGATCAAACTCTCCAAAACAACTTGGCTAAATTGTTTGATTGCTCAAAGATAACAAGATTTCAAAGAACGTTTTTGTCAATTGAGACAAAAAACCTCCTGGCACTATTCTTGGCGGATTAGTGCCGGGAGTTGATTGCGAAAGTATTTTGAAGAAGAACTGTAACTGTGATGTACTTCTAAGGTTTAAGAAGAATAACAGATGGGCATTTTATTGTCAAGAATTATTTTAAACTATTTTCGGTGTCCCCTTGCCCGGAAACATTTTCGCCTCCCGACGGAGAAAAAGCCCCCTCCGTCCCTAAACCCGCACCGTGCGGTCCCGGCACCAATCCCTCACGGCCTCAACATCTTCGCGCCGCAAAACAGCCAGGGGTTTTGTGCCTGCGATCTGCGACAGCACATCCTCCTGCGTCACGCCAAGGCCTTTGGCTTTCGCGCTGTAAAGCGCCGCGATCACCGCCTGTTCAATTTCCGCTCCGCTGAAATCAACGCTGCGCTCTGCCAGCCGTCGGCACTCGAATTTATCCGGCGAAAGCGAACGGCGGCCGAGATGGATTTTAAAAATCTCTTCCCGCTCTTTCGCGTTGGGGAGGTCCACAAAAAAAACTTCGTCGAACCGCCCCTTGCGCAGGAGCTCCGGCGGAAGCTTGAAAACATTATTGGCGGTCGCGGCAACGAAACACCGGGATTTCCTCTCCTGCATCCAGGTCAAAAACGTCCCCAGGATTCTCTGGGAAACGCCTCCGTCCACATCGGCCCCGGACGACGCGAGCCCTTTCTCGATCTCGTCAATCCACAAACACAGCGGGCTTAATTTATCAACGGTCATCAGGGCTTTTCGTAAATTCGTTTCCGTTTCGCCGATATACTTGCTGTAAAGCGCCGAGATGTCCAGACGGTACAACGGCAGGCCCATCTCACCGGCGGCCGCCTTGACCACCAGGCTTTTCCCGCAGCCCTGCACCCCGACGAGGAGGATCCCTTTCGGCGGGGGGAGATCCGCAGGCGGCGCGCCGCTAAAGGCCTGCTTGCGCTCGCCGATCCATCTCTTGAGGTTTTCAAATCCCGCGACCGCGCCGGAACTCTCGGACGAACAATATTCCAGCAATCCCTCCTGGTCAAACAATCTCTTCTTAAAATCTTCAATTGTTTTGATGTCCCCAAAATCCAGCATAAAGTCATTCAACACACACCGGGTCACCAGACTGCGGATCTGCTGGGCCGTCAGGCCCTTAAGCAGATGAAGGACCCTCTCCTGCCCCGCCTCATCCAATCCTACGTTAACCGCCGGGTCCACCCTCTTCATTTCCCGGATCACCTCGTCCAGAAGGTTGCGGATCTGGGCCGTATCCGGATACCCTCCAAGAAACCGGACCATGTCCGGCTCGAGTTCCTGGGGGAATTTATATTCCGCGGCCAGGACGATCACCGTTGACGGCGTGGAACGAACCGCGTTGATCACGTCCTTGAACAAACGCAGAGCGTACGCGTCATCCAAATATTTCTGAAAATCCTTGAGCAGGATCACAGCGCCGCTATCGCCAAGGTTCGGGAGGAGCGTCAACAGGGTCTTCAGCATGTAAGCCGGGTCCGCTGTTTTATAAAACCCCCCCTCCTTCCCGATCCCCATGCCATTGGACACGGACCACTGATAAACAAGCATGTTGAGCCGGCGCGCCGTTTCCTGCACCTCATTGATGGCACCGGTCTCATCAGGGCTTTCGTAATAAATCACCGGATGGCGGGATTTGAGCAGCAGGAGGAGATCTTCAGATGGATTCATAGCGTTGCAGGCGGCTCGTCACCGGAGCCCGAGAAGTTTTTTAGTATTGGCGGAAAGTATCTGTTCTTTGGAACTTTCCCCGGCCGCAGACTGCCGGATAACGGCGATGGAAGCCGGCATGTCCTGGTTGGCCGGGAAATCGCTGCCGTAGAGGATGTGAGACGGGTCCGTGACCTCCAGGGCGCACAGCAAAGACGCGGCAGACTTGGAACCGCTGGTGTCAAAATACAAATTCCTGAAATACTCGCCCGGCAAACGGCCGAGGTCCCTGACAAAATTTCTGCGCCGGAGCATCTGATAGGTGTTATCGAATCTCTCTTTGACAATCGGCAGAACGCCGCCGTAATGGGCGAAGATGAATTTCACGTCGGGGAAACGCGCAAAAACCCCGCTCATCATCAGCTTTCCGATACACACGGAAACATCAAAAACATACTCCAGAACCGGCGACAACAGCGGGTCTTTGAGCCTCTCCTCCCCGATGGGATTCAATATCTGCGGATGGACATGGACAGGGAGCGAGCGACTCGCCGCGAACTCATACACCGGAAAAAAATATTCATCATCCAAATATTTACCGTTGTAACTGGAGGCCAGTGACAAAACCCTGAACCCGAGGTCCGCAAGGCGATTCAGCTCATTTTTCAAAGACGCGGGGTCGTCCGGCGGCAGGATCCCTCCGCCGATCAACCGGTCCGGATGCTTTCGGACAGCGGAGGCGATCGCTTCGTTATAGATGCGGCAAAGGTTCGGCCAGCCGCCCATGTTCAGATGGGCGTCGCTGGTAGGATACAGCAGCACGGATTTTTCAATGCCGCACTGATCCATGGTCTCCAGCTGGCGATCAAGATCGGACCAGTTCACCTTGAAAAACATGGTGTTCTGCGCCACGTCAGGAGGCATATAATGGCTGTGCACGTCAATCATGAGGAATCCGTCATCTGGCAGGGATATGAATACAAAACGGCATTGAGCCCGAAACCGCAGGCGTACCGTCCTTGGGTCAAACAACCGGCAACGGAATTACTTCAACATCCCGTTGGTCCGCAGCTCCTTCTCAACGTTATCAAGGGCTTTCTTGAGTTCCATCAACAGGCTGATGTTGATGGAAACCCCCTTGGCCGTCGGGACCATTTCGTTTGACCCCTGGGTCATGGTCCATGTCCGGATGTCCACGAGGTCGTTCCCCTTGAATTCCCGGATACCCACGCGGACTTCCTGGAACTTGTTTTTCTGAAAAACCGCCACGGTTTTGTCCATTTATTGATCACCTCCCGTGAAGGACACATGCCACAGGTCACAAACCACACGCAAAGGCCTTATCGCGTGGCGTGTGTCGTGTGACGTGTGTCTATTTCGCTTGTTGTTGAGCATAATCAATCACCGGCTTGGTCCACGGCGTCTGCTGGTTAATGACGGCCAGCTCAAGAGGACAAGCGTTCTGCGGCACCGACAGGGCAAACATGACCATATCGGCCACCGCTTCGGGCGACATCAACCGGTCCTTTTGTTCCTTCGCGATGTCCTGCAGATGACCGGTCAGATCGCTGTCAACGACTCCCGGCAATATTGAGGTCACCTTGATGCCGCGGTCGCGCATTTCCCAGAACAAACCCTTCAGGAAGGCGCGCAATCCCACTTTCAGCGAGCTATAAACCAAAAAGTTGCGCGGCAGAGGGTCGCATAACGTCGAACCGGAGACCATATTGATGATGGACCCGTTCTTCTGCTCAAGCATGTAGGGGATCACCAAACGGATAAGCCGCACGTAACCCAGATAATTCGTATGGGCCAATTTTTCCAAATCTTCCATCGGCTGCTTCTCAAACGGATATTGGCTGGACACGCCGGCGTTGTTCACGAGGATGTCGATCGTCTTGAATTCCCGGATTGCGGTCACGACCAGACGCTGCAAATCATCCAATCTGGACACATCCGTTGAAAGACCATAAACTTTGACGCCGTATTTCTTGGAGATTTCTTTCGCAGTCTCATCCAGCGTGGACTGTGTGCGCGCGGCCAAAAACAGATTAACGCCGTTCTCCGCCAAACGCATCGCCACGGCCTTGCCGATCCCCTTGCTGGCCCCGGTGATGATGGCGTTTTTGCCTTTCAAATTCAACTTATCCATGTCCTCTCCTTGTTTTATTCCGCGATGACGTACTTCAAAAACAACGAACTGACGAACATCAAAACCCCCATGGTCAGGAACGTCAAAGAAAAACTTTTTTCCACAAAAAACCCGCTCAAATAAAATCCGAGCCCGCCGCTGGCGAAGCGAAGCGCCGAATTCAACCCCGCGATCATCGGCCTGTCTTCCTCCGGGAAATCAGTCAACACGGTGGAAACACCGTTGTGATTGATCGTCCACCCCAGGGACAGGACCGCCATGATTGCCCCCAGCAGCAGCAAAGGATATTTTCCAGCCAGAGCCATCGTGGCCAAGGCCAGGAATAAGGCTCCGGCCCGGCAGGCCGCTCTGCGTCCCTTTTTGTCGGTGATCCATCCGCCAACCAGCTGTCCGGAAGCGCCGCTCACAGCAGCCACCGTGAAAAACAAACTTATCGCGGCCTTGTCCAACTGATAAATCTGGCTCAAATAAACTCCGTACCACTTGTGGACGCCGTGGTACAAAAAACTCATGGCAAAAATAAACATAAAGACATTGCGGATCCGCGGCTCGTGAAAAACCCGCCAATAATTCACCGGGGAGTCGTGGACCCGGGACAGATCTTTCATCGGCAATAAAATCAGGCACGCCACGGTCAGGACCCCCGCGACCGCCGGCAGATAAAACAACGTGCGCCAGGGCGCCACGCCGGACAAAAGGATCCCGGTCAGCGACGCCATGAAGCCGCAGCCGAAAAACGCGCCGACAAGCCGTCCCCGCACGTCTTTTTCAAATAAATCGCCGATGACCATCAATCCCAGAGGGATAGCTCCGGCGGCAGTGAGACCCATGCCCACGTTCCCGACGAGCAACATGCCGAACGACTTGGTCAGCCCGCAAAACAGAGCGCAGACGGCATAAAGGGCCAATGAGCCGCCCAGCACGGCGCGGTATGTCAAATAGCGGGTCAACCACCCGTACCCCAAGGCCCCAAGGCCGTACGGGATCATATAAAACGTGACGATCCGGGACGTCTCAACGTCCGTGATCCCAAATTCCGCGCTGATGGTGGGGATCACCGCCGCGATGGCCGCGAGGTTGAAGTTGATCGTGACCATTCCGGCGCAGAGCAAAAAATATATCAATTTCCGTTCGGAAATGTTGTTGAGCATAAGAAGAAGCCCTACTCAGGAGCACACGTACACACGGGCACAGGAACACACGGGGGACCTATTTCTTCCCCGCGGTTTGGGCGGCTTCCTGCTCGATGACACGCTTAAAAATTTTCATGTTGTGCCGGGAGTGCTCGTTGATAAAACCCTCGATCTGTTCCTCGGTGAATTTTTTGAACCCGGCGTCCATGGCGAAATCCTGGATCCAGATCATCTCCACCCCGTCCGGCGTTTCATTGTAAAGCCACATGATCTTCATGTAACGGAACGGAAACATCGGTTCATGGCGGGAGGCATAGGCCAGCTTGACGTCCTTGTAAAGCCAGCGCTTCGACACCCAGGATTTGCCTTCGTTGTCCGTCAGACGAAACGTGATCTCATTCCCCTTCTTCTCCAGCACATCCGCCTTCACGTATTCATCCCCGAACAACTCCGTCCATCGCTCGATGTTGTTGGAGATGTCGAAGACGAGCGGGTAAGGAGCGTTGATCACGATTGAATTTCTTGTATGGCCCATTTTATTCTCCTTGTTAGAGCGTATGGCGATTAGCGTAGAGCGGATAGTTAAAGTCACATGTCACACGACACACGTCACATAACACTCCGCTAATTACCTGTTTGGTAATGGCAAAAGCATTTTCAAGAAAAACCCAACCAGCCCACCTAACAAGACGTTAAAAAGACAGCCGAGCAAATAAATATTTAATTCCGCCTTTTTTCTCCCAGAAATTTCAGCCCTAATCCTTACGTCCTTGGTATCTCCTAATTCAGGCATGCAATCTACAATTGATTCAGGCCCATTCGATGTCCAACGCCCTATAGCCTTTATACCAAGCCATAGACCTATGAATTCAGCATGCCCCAAGTAATAACTTGTAGCATAGGCCAGACACTCACATTCACCTAATCTATCAGCAAGTTTAGGGAGACGGAAGACCTTCGAACCCCTGACAACATATTGTTCATGCAACTTTGATATTGTATTCCCTATTTGCTCTCCCACTAATCTTAATGTTACATATGCAACAGATAGAACAACCCAGCAATACAAAAAGCCATCCAAGCACATATACCGTATCCGCCTTTGCTTGTGTCCTTGTGACGTGTGACCTTATAACGGCATATAATACGATAAATATTATTATATTACTACTATATATTGTAAAGAATTATCTTGGGGAACCCCCAGGCCTTATTTCATCCATTTGAGGAGCGTTGCGGCAAGCCGGGCGGCGATGATGCGGGGAGGGCCGAAAGGGTTGGTGTGGCCGATGTCGTAAAAGTCCTGTTGGTCCCCCCTGCCGTTGAAGGCATCCGATAAGTCAAGGAATGCGTCCTGCCGGGCAAGCTTGGCCGCGATGCCCTTATAAAAGCGCCGGTAAGCGATCAACAGCCCCGGATTTTGTTTATCGATCGAATCCAGCTCCCTTGTCTCTGCCCCATGAAGCGGCGATTTCGTAAAGAGCATGGGCTGAAGGACGTGCAGGCACCGGATCTGAAAAGCCCCGCAGACCGCGTCTGTCATGGTCTTGTTTTTTAAATATGTTGAGGTCGTGTCTTCCAAAATTCTCGAAAAATTGCCCCCGCTGATGCTCAACCCGCTCGGCGGGACCTCGTGGCCGACAATCCGCGGATGGACATACCTCTTCCAGAAAGCGGAATGCCGTAAAAGGGAATCGTACAACAACCGGTAAAACTCGGCCTTGGGGTGATTGCGTTCAATGACCGCCGCCGCACCGGAGGATGCCTCCAGTGGGATATTCCCGGGACCGGAATAAAGCCCGTAATACGGATCGTTGTACCCGTCATAGAATACCGCGAACGCCGGGCGCTCTGCCTCGGGGACCCGGCGCAGGAGGTCTGTGAATTTGACGAATTCCAGACTGGAATGGAACATCAGCGTGCCGAAGTTGACCACAGCGGCCCTGACGCCATTTCGTTTGAACTCCTGGGCCATGAAATTGGCGATGGTTTGCTCATCCGGCGCGTCAAGATTCTGCATGGTTGAACCGCCGAACAGCCAGATGATCACATCGGCGCTGTCCAGGGGGGCGCTGTCGGGGACGCGGCGGGAGGAATAATAATCGGTGAAGACGACCGTCGGCGTCTTCACCGGAGCAACGGAAAAAAGAAAATAATCGTAGTATTTCAGCCCCGCGCGCGTGGCCGTAAAAAGGCTGTCACGGTGCGCTTGCGCGCCGGGAAAGGCATTCAGTATCTCCCGATAAGCCGGGCTCTCCAGATGCCAAATGTGGGCATACCGCTCGTTCTCAGAGAAACGCTGCCGCACCCGTGTCCCGATCTCCAAGATGGAAAAGACCGCGGCAAAGAACGCAAGGAAGACCAAAAAATTGATCGCCAGAATTCTTTTGATCTTCTTCCGGTTCATGCTTTTGGGAGATGGGTCTTAATGGGTCCTGACGGGGGGAAGAAACGCATCACTTCCCGCCCCTATTCGATCATCGCCACGACACGGGCCCAGCCAGCGCCAGCATTTCTGACCTTGACCGGCAGGCAGGAGACGGTGAAGCCGTGGGGCCGGGGAATGGCGCCGAGGTTGCCGAGGCGTTCCATATGGCAGTATTCCCTGCGGCGGCCGAGGAAATGACAGGGCCATATCTTGGATTTGTCCTTGGTGGTGAGGAATTCCTTGAACATCAAAAAGCACGGCCGGTCCAGGCCGATGGTGTCGATGCCCATCATCTTGACGCCGCAATCCAGCAGATACTCGACGGCATCCGGCGTGCAGCCGACATATTTATTGACATAATCATCCGTGCCCAGCAGCTTGTCGCCGCCGGTGTAAAGCAGAACGATGTCTTGGGGTTTCAGCGTATAGCGTATAGCGGACAAGGCTTTAACAACTTCTTCTTTCGTGATCGCGGCCGGAAATTTCAAATGGGTGAAATCCAGGACAACCCCGGGGCCGTAGCACCACTCCAAAGGGATATCCATGATCTGTTTCGCGGGCTTGCCTTCACAGGTGCTGCCGTAGTGGAATGGCGCGTCCACATGGGAACCCATATGGACCGAGGAATGGACCACTTCCAGGGAGAGCATTTCCCCGTCGGGAATCTCCTCCTTGGTCGCAACCCTCTCTCCTTTGTCGAAACGGGCCTGGCCGTCGGGCTGTTTGTTCATCACGACCCAGTTGAAATGCTCGACACCATCCGCGTGCGAGATGCGGTCGATCTTGGCATCATGGGTTTCCACGAGCGTATCGTCAATGGGCAGGGAAAGGTCGATAATTTTCATAGGGGACACAAGAGCACACGACACCGGCACACAGATTGCTGCCTTTCTGCGTACGCGTGTCCGTGCGTACCTGCGCTCACTTTCAGGCCGTTACTTTTTTGGCCTCAATAATTTTGATGATCTCGCTGAACGAGTGACTTTTCTTGAGCTCGTTGTCCTTCAAAGGGACGTTCAGCCCCTTCTTGATCGCCACGGAGATTTCCACCAACTCCGTCGAATCAATGCCGAGAGATTCGTCGAGCTTGGCGCCCGGCACGATATCCTCCGGCTTGATGTCGAGGACCTTCTTGAAGATATCTTTCACTTTTTGTTCGGTGCTCACGGTTGTTCCTCCTTCGGAGACGTCACAAAGTCACCCGGTCACACGTCACAAGCGATCCATCGACTCCTGTGACATGTGACGTGTGGCATGTGACCATTAGGTTTTTTGTAAAATCAATACGCAATTGATCCCGCCGCGGCCCCGGCTGATGATCAGGGCATTTTTGATTGTTTTTTCCTGCGCCTTGTTGGGGCAATAATCCAGGTCGCACTCCGGGTCCGGCGTCGTGTAGTTGATCGTCGGGGGAACGGTACCGTGCTCCATCGCGAGGATGGTCGCGATCACGTCCACGGCCCCGCAGGCGCCGAGCATGTTGCCAAACACCGCCTTGGGCGCAGAAACCGGGATCTTTTTGGCGCTGCCGTTGAAGGCCTGCTTGATCGCCCGGGTCTCGCTCAAATCACCGATGACCGTTCCTGCTCCGTCGGCGCAAATGTAATCGATCTGGGACGGCTCCAGCTCCGCATCATCCAGGGCCATCCGGATCGCCCGGGCCAGCTGAACCCCGTCCGCCGCCGGTTCGATGCGGTCAACGCCGTCCGTGGTGGTCGCGAACCCGATGATGTTCGCGTAAACACGCGCGCCCCTGCTCTGGACCCTCCCTTGCGGCTCCAGGGTCAGGATACCCGCCCCCTCGGCGATGGCGAACCCGTCACGGTTTTTGTCGAAAGGTTTATAAGCGGTGGCCGCTTCCCCGTTCTTCGCCGTCAGCATGCCGGAGGTGTTGCAGCACAACAGCGCGTACGGCGTTACAGGAGCTTCCATCCCGCCGGCGAGGATAAAATCGTTCTTCTTACGGATCAGGTTCTTGGCCGCATAACCGATGGCCATCAGCGAGCTCGCCCGGTCGGAGACAACGGTCTTGCTGTAACCCTTGATCTGATAGTGGATCGAGACCTGGCCCTGCGGCGCGGCCGGGAACCAGGCCGACGCCATGAACGGGCTCACCCCTTCGCGGCCCTCCAGATACAGGTCGCGCAGTTCCGTTTCCGCGTACAGCCAGCCTCCGATCGCGTTGCCCATAAAAATCCCGGCGCGTTTCAAATTCTCTTTCGACATGTCCAGCTTCGCGTCCTGGATGGCCATCTCCGAAGCCACCAGGGCCATGTGCGAGAACAGGTCGATCTTTTTCAAAAGGCGGGACGAGACATTGCTGTACACGTCCAGCTCGTGCACCTGGCCCGCGACATGCGAACGGTAAAGAGACGCGTCGAACCGGTCGATCACCTTGACCGCCGAACGCCCGGCCTTGATGTTCGCCCAAAACTTCCTCTTGTCGATCCCCGAAGGGGAAACGATCCCCAAACCTGTGATGGCGATTTTTTCCATGAATGCTCCGCTTTTATTCTTTTGAAAGTGACAGGGTATATTTTACGGCCTTATACAAAAAATAAATCCCCAAAATCAACGTCGGGAACCCGACAAACCAGTAAATGAAAATGATCCATTCCTTCATGTGTTGATGCGTCTTGCTCGTCCAAATAAATGAAAACGCCAGGGTCCCGCTCCCCAGCAGCGCATAAATAACCGCCGCCGCAGTCCTGACGTTGGGGCCGGATTTCATAATAAAATCGTCGAGCATTTTACCCAGATCAAAAGACCTGGTGACGGGATAACGGTGCATCATCGCCATGCCCTCCCTCTGTCTGTCATGCCCTGCTATCCATCGAACCGCCGAAGAACCATGGCCGAATGGATGCCCGAAAACCCGCTGCTTGTTTTCAACATACAATTGATCCGCTTGGCCCTGGCCTGATTCGGGATGTAGTCCAGGTCACACTGGGGATCGGGGTTTTCCTGATTGATCGTGGGCGGCAAAATGTCCCGCTCGAAGATCAGGGCGCCGATGGCCAATTCCAGGCCATTGGCCCCAGCCAGCGGATGGCCGATCATGGATTTTAAAGAACTGATCGGCAAACGATAGGCGTCCTTGCCCAGGGCCTCTTTGTAGGCATTCGTTTCAAAGACGTCGTTCTGGCGGGTCGAGGAACCGTGCGCGTTGATATAATCCAGGTCCTTGGGCTCGACAGCGGCGTCCTCCAGAGCGAGCTTGATGCAATCGGACATGGCCTCCCCCTCCGGGGGCAGATCGGTCATATGGTAAGCGTTATTCGTTGTTCCAAATCCCAGGACTTCGCAATAGATCCGGGCGCCGCGTTTCCGCGCGTGCTCCAGCTCTTCCACCACCAGGATCCCCGCGCCCTCGGAAATGACAAAGCCGTTCCGCTTGGCGTCGAACGGGCGGGAGGCTTTTTCCGGCCGGTCATTGGTGACGGACAGAACGTTCACGGTGTCAAACGCGCCGAAAGTGATCGGCGTGATCGGCGCTTCGGACGCGCCGGTGACCATGATGTCCGCCTCCCCGTCCTGGATCGCCTCCAGGGAGAAACCGACGGAATCGGTCCCGGCCGTGCAGCCGGTCGAGATCGTGTTGCAAATCCCCTGCAGGCCGTATTTGGCGGAGATCTCGCTGGACGGGGTGTTGAACATCGAGGCGTCATAAAGGTCTGGCCTCACGATCGACGGGTCGATCGGGTTTTTCCCGCTGTCCGTGACCAGGGCGAACTCCTCCTCCATGTACTTTGTCCCGCAGATCGCGTTGGCGAGCGAAACGCCCATCATTTCCCGGTTCACCTTCGAGAGGTCAAGCTTCGAATCCTCGATGGCCATCCGCGCCGCAACAAGCGCGAACTGGACGTAACGGTCCGTACGGATCGATTCGTCCCAGGTCAGGCCCAGCGCAACGGGATCAAAGTCCCGAACCTGCGCCGCGATCTTGGTGTTGAACTGCGAGACATCGAACTCCGTGACACGACGGACGGCCGAAACGCCGTTGATCATGCTGGTCCAGCAGGCCTCTTTGCCGATCCCGTTGGGGGAAACAATCCCGACCCCGGTAACAACGACTCTGCGTTTTTTCATATAGGATTCCTGTGTTTTGAAAATCGGAGAGGGAAGATCGAGGATGGAAAAGAAGAATTCTAACCTCTGCCTTGCTCCATCTTCAATTCCCCATCTTCCATCCTCATGTTTTATAAATTAATCCCTTATAGCTTCATTCATCAAGTTATTGTGGCTCCCGATCACGACCCAGCGTTCGGGGGTCTTTTTCCAGGTCATGGTGTAACGGCGGATCACGCGCTTCCCCCCCTCTTTATTGACCTCGACGGTGAAAATGAAATACTGCAGAATGGCGATGTCTCCGTGGAGCTTGATCTGGATCGGCCTCAGCTCGCAGATGGCGATCTGGGTGTTTTTTGTCCAGAAGCCCACCCATTTCTCCAGCCAGGGGCGGTCCACCGGCAGAGGACTTTCGTGGCCGTAGCCGATCATGTCCGGATGGATGAATTTGATGAATTCATCAACGCGCTTGTTGATAAGATGGTCCCAATGGGTTTCCAGGCAATCCCACACCTCGCGCTCGCGGGCGCCCCAATATTCCGGAATCCATGATGCAAGCTTCATATGACCTCCCTGTTGGCTTTCCAAAGGCATTTTCAACAAACCTTAAATCCGGCGCCCGGCAGGATCCCGGCCGGCGCCGTCGTTCAGCAGTCCGAATTCCTTCTTGATGTCTTCAACGTCAAAAAACTTACCCGATTGCTCCACGCGGTGCACCCAGTCCACCACGCGCCGGTTCAGGGGCGCGTCCTGCTTCGTGCCAGACGCCAGCGCCACCACCTCGCCGTTGATAAAGTCGATTTCGCTGGTCTTACCGCGCATGATGCTCTGGAGAATGGACCCGTAAAGGGGCTCCTTGCTCAAAGTCGTCAGGGTCTTATTCATAATCCCCGCGGCCTGGTCCAGCGGCATCGTTGACAAACCGGTCACGCGCTCAACCGGGAACTGCGGCAAAGAAACGAAAGAAATGCCCGCGTTTCGAACTACCTCCATCCCCTCCCGCAACAGGAGGATGCTCAAACGGCACAGGTCCATATCGGCGAAGGTCTCCTGCATGGACTTGCCGGTCAGCGCCGGAATGCAATTGTTAAAATTTATAAAGAGCTTGAGCCATTTCATCCCGATGATGTCAGATGTGACAACCACCGGCAAGACTTTACGAAGAATGTCCGCAACAGCGTGGACGCGGGGATCATTGGGCATGAAGGGTTTGCCGAGAATCCAATCTCCGGGAAAGTTGAACGTGACCTCTCCGGGCGTCATGTACGTTGCCCCGAACATCACAATGCTGCTGATGATTTTTGAACGGTCAAAATGATGGCTTAAAAGGTTGTCCGCCTGCACGCCGTTCTGAGTCGTCAAAATCAGGCTGTCCTCAAGGAACCGGTGATTGTCCTGGTAGGCCTGCTCAATATCCTGGGTTTTTGTGGCGAAAATCGCCAGGTCATACGGCTGGTCCAGGGCTGTGGCCGCCTTCAGGGGGATGGTCTCCTCTCCCTGGGTCGTTTTGACGGTCAATCCTTTACGGCGGATTTCCTCCACATGGGATGGTTTTCCGACGAGCAAAACGTCAACAGACGCCTTTGCCAGCAACCCGGCCACCAGGGAACCAATCGCTCCCCCTCCGATGATCGCAATTGTCATGGCTGTCCTTGTGTCTGGTCCGGTTCCGGCATTTGACTTTTACGTACCACGTAATCTTTGAACGCGGCCAGGATCAGCTTGATGCCGTTCTCGTAAGGTTTTTTCCCGCCAAGCCCCCACACAATCCCGTTGAAAAAGCCGCCCGTGACCTGGTATTCGCTTTCATAGTCCACCCGCGCCCCGTTGGCCCGTTCACCAATCCTGATGACCTCCCGGCCTTTCAGGGGCCCCTGCTTGAAAGTCAACTCCAGGAGACGCCCGGGGACCATGCGGGTGATTTCGGAAACCCAGGGGCGGACCGCTGATTTCAGAATCCTGTTTTCAAATGTCGTCCCCACCTGGGCCGTCCCGCCGGCTGTGCGCCGGATTTGCAGGGGGCAGATCTTCGGCCACCAGGCCGCCTCCCCCCAAAGCTCCAGTTCCGCTGAAACCATGGGAAACGGGACTTCGATGAAAACAAATTGCTGAATGGATTCGCCCTGCTTTTTGGGGGACTTTTTGGCCGCTGTCATTTTTTGCCTTCGCGTTGCTGGTGTTCCCTGTAGTTGAATCCGCTCTCATCCAGAAGACGGATCATCAGGCTGTAAAACGCCTTGGGCACTTCCGAAAAGAACGCGGCGATGATGTCGTCGTCGGCGACCACCGCGGCCCCGCGGGCGGCGGCGTTCAACTCCGCTTTTTTCTGGACGACCTGCTTGGCGATCTCCCGGTGGAAAACCGGGATCCGGGCAATGATGCGGTTGAATCGTTCCGAAGACCCTGTTTCCCACTGCAGTTGTGACTGTGTCATTGACATTCTTTCACCTCTTTGATGTCAGATGTCAGATGAAAAATTACAAAGCCAACTTCCTTTTCTTCTGACTTCTGACTGTTAAACGCCCGAGACGGCCGGCGCGCGGGAATTGGCCTCCCACTTGGCAATGTTGCTCATAAAGTCCTTGACGCACAGTTTGACCTTGTCGTCGTAATTGCTCGAAAAGATCCTGTGGATGCGCTCCGGCTTGGAATAATATTCGCGCATACACCAGGCGCCGAGGCGGCCGACTTCCTCCACGGTCAAATGGTCCGTCGGAATGACCGGGTGCTGAAAATCCCAGGTCTTGAGGTCGATCTTGTCCGGATCAAACCAGCCCTTCTTGATCCCGTATCTCCAGTCCGGGGAGTTCGGGACAGGGGTGAGATAATCCAGGGCAAAGATGTCCGGATCGATCTCGTCGGCGACACGCAAGCGCTCCTTGATCTTGGCCTCGGTGTCCTCCTTGAGCCCGACCAGGACCGTCCCGACGCTGCCGATGTCGTTTTCCCGGAGGATCTGGACCGTCTTCTTGATCTGCCCGATGGTCACGCCCTTGCCGGTCTTGTTGAGCGTCATGTCGTCCTCGACCTCGACACCCGTCAGGGCCAAAAACAGCCCGGCCTTTTTCATCAACGGCAGGATGTCGTGCTGGCTGATCCACTGGTCGGCGCGGCCGAGGCAGACCCAGTCGATCTTATTGCCGCGGCGCAATTTTTCTTCGCAGAACTCGATCATGGCCTGCGTATCGGTATTGAAGGCGTCATCCTGAAAAACGACCGTCGTGATACCGTAGGTCTTTTCGAGCAGGTCCAATTCATCCACGATCCGCTTCCCGCTCAATCCTCTCCAGGAAGTGAAGTCCTTGGTGGCGGTCCGGCTGTCGTAAAGGGCCCATTCATAACAAAAATGGCATTTGCCCGGGCATCCGCGGGAGGTCATCAACTCCGCGAAGGGTTTCCAATAGGTATGCCCGACATACTTCTCCATCGGGAACAGGTCATACGCGGGCATGGGCAGAACGTTCAAATCCGGGATCAGGTCACGGTGCGGCCCAAGCTGGATCGTCCCATCGGCAGCGCGGGAAACCAGGCCGTCAATGTCCCTCTCCTTTTTGGCGCCGCTTTTCAGGTTGGAGATCAGTTCATCCATCGTCAGCTCAGCTTCGCCCAGCATGATGTAGTCGATCCAGGGGTTGAGTCTCATCTGGCGCTCGTAATCCCCCGAGTACCAAAGACCTCCGGCGACCGTTTTGATGGCGGGGTTCTGTTTCTTCAACAATCGCAACCCCTCATTGAAATACCAGATAACGGCGGCCCCGCACGTCGAGTGCAGGAGTTCGCCGACAAAAACCATATCGGGCTTGCTGGCCTCGGTGTGCTTGAGCATCGCGTCCCAGTCCATGTCCAGGGCGCGGCAATCCAGGGCCTCGACCTGGGCGAGTTTTTTCTCGCGCAGATACGCGGCGAGCTGGGCGTGCATCTGATTGGCGGCCTTATGATCCCCGTGCGAATCCCAGGCTTTCAACGGCGGCGTTAAAAATAAAACCTTCATCATCGTCCTCCCTTGTGTTTTATTCTGAGAAATCCCAACGTCCTCATCTCTGCGAGAGAAGTCAGGGCCTCCCTTTGTTATCGTGCCTTGCTTCGCACTCTCAATTTGATCGATTTCGCTTTACCGATGATTTTCGTAATAACGAAAATCCCCAAAGACCTCAGGCTGTTCAGTCAGAACCAGGATGTGACCAGCGATTTGCCTCCCGGCGTGTTGTCGACACAGATGTGCTTGCTCTGCGTGTACTCCCAAAGCCCTTCCAGTCCCAATTCGCGGCCGAAACCGCTTTCCTTGTAACCTCCGAAGGACGCTTCATTATAAAACCCGCCGTAGGTGTTCACCCAGACGGTCCCGCACTGGAGATGGCTGGCGATCCGTTCGGCCTTCGCCGGGTCTTTTGTCCAGACACAGCCGGCCAGGCCATACCGGGAATCATTGGCCGCGGCCACAGCCTCTTCCACATCCGAAAATTTAATGACCGACAAGACAGGCCCGAAAATCTCTTCCCGGGCGATCGCCATGGCATTTTTCACGCCGGCAAAGATCGCCGGCTCCAAATACGCGCCGTTGGCTGTTTCCGGCGGCATCTCGGGAATCCGCCCGCCGCAAAGGAGCTTCGCTCCTTCGGCCTTGCCCGTTTCCACGCACGCGAGGACTTTGTCACGGTGCGAACGGCTGACCAGGGGGCCAAAATCAGTCTGATAATCGGTGGCGGGCCCGACCTTCAACTGGCGTGCTTTTTTCACCAGGGCATCCAGGAACCGGTCATAAATTGTATCCTGCAACAAAAGCCGGGACATCGCGGTGCACATCTGCCCCTGGTTCATGAAAATCGAGGATAACGTTCCGCCGACCGCCGCCTCAAAGTCGCAGTCTTCCAAAACCAGGCTCGCCGATTTCCCGCCCAACTCGAGGCAGATTTTTTTCGGCAGGCCGGACGCCAGCCGCATGATTTCGCGCCCCGTGTCCGTCCCTCCGGTAAAACTAACCATCGCCACGTCCGGACTGGCCACCAGCTCGGCGGTGGCCTCGTGGCGGGCAGACGAGATCATCTGAAAAATCCCTTCCGGCAGACCGGCATCCGCGATGATCTGGGCAAGACGCATCAGGGAAACGCTCGCCTGAGATGACGGCTTGAGGATGACTGCGTTACCGGCGATCAGGGCGGGCGCGACCTTCCACGCGGCCATGATCAGCGGATAATTCCAAGGGATGATGCAGGCGGCAACACCGACCGGTTCGCGGTCCGTCAAGCTCGTGACCGGCGCCGGGACCGGGTTGACAACCCTCTTCAGGAGACCGCCGGCCTTCCCAAAATATTCAAACGTGTCCGCGCAGGTCGGGACGTCAATGAACGTGGTTTGTTTGATCGTCTTGCCGGTATCAAGGCACTCCAGGTCCGCCAGTTCCTTGGCATGATCCCGGACCAATTGCGCGATCCGCAGCAAAACGTGTCCGCGGTCTTTCACCGACAACCCCGGCCAGCCTCCGGAAACAAACGCCTTCTTCGCCGAGACGCTCGCCTGTCTCATATCATCAACCGAGGCATCGGCAACCTTGGCAAAAACATCCCCGGTAGACGGGTTGACGCTTTCAAAGTATCTCCCGCCGGCCGCTGGGGCAAATCTCCCTCCCAGCCAAAGATCAAACTGCGGAATTTTCAGTCCTGTTGTTGCCATTGCTTCACTCCACCGGCGCCTGGGCCCAAAGCTCAAAAATCCGGCTGCAGGGGGCGTACCACTTGGAGATCCTGGCAAAATCGCCCTTCAGGGCCATTTTTTTCTGTGTCGTTGCCACAAAGGGATCAATCTCCCGGTTAAACACCGCCCGCCAGATTTTCTCCGGCGCTGAGATCAGGAACTCAACGCCCTCCTCATTCCCCACCCGCACGATCCGGCCCTTGTCGAAATGAAAACTGTACACCTGCCCTGTTTCGTTGAGCAGGACCCCCAGGTCCATCGTCATGTTGGTCTTCGCGCCCAGTTCAGCGAGTTGGCGGTCAGCGTTCACCAGCCGGACAATTTCATCAATTTGTTCTTTGGAAAAAAGCTTGTACTTTTTACTGTGACCAGCGGCTCGTGACCCGCGACCCGTCGAAGCGGCTGACTTCTGACCTCTGACTTCTGACTCTCGAGCATACAGCCGGCTGATCGCGTCCATCTTCACCGCGTCCTCAAGACACTGGATCAAGAGAAAACAATCGAAGAGGTCCTTGCCCATGGCGACAACACCGTGATTTTTCAGCACCGTGATGCTGTTGGCCTTTAACGCCTCGATCACTGGACCGGCATCGGTCACGGAAGGCGTCGTTTGGGGGACGGCGGAAACCTCTCCCAAATAGAACTTGGATTCAAAAATCCTCGGCGTCAGAGAATCATTCTCCAAAAAATAAGCGTTTGTGAACGTCGTATGGGTATGAATGACGGCTTTGGCATCCGGAAAATTCCTGTAAATCTCGGTGTGTAACAGCCTCTCGCTGGAGACTTGCCCGTCCTCCAGGACTTCGCCCGTCAGATTCATGCGCAGGACATCTTTGTCCTGCAAAAGCCCCAGGCAGGTCTTGGTCGCGGTGATGAGGACCGTCTCTTCATCCACCCGTGAACTGATATTGCCGTTCAGTCCAGTGACCAGCTCTTTTTCCCAGAGCAGGCGGCCGATGGCAATGATACCGGTTTTCAAATTCTTGACAACAGTTTCACTCATGGCTGTCCTTGGGATAGATCTTGGTGATGTACTTCACCGGGAGCCATTCCAGCAGCGGCACATAACCCTTGGCCCTGTTCGGCGCAACACGCACGCCCTCAAAACAGAACAGGTCCTTGGGCCGGCCGAAAAATCTGGACTTTTCCGCCACCGGATACAGATAGACCGGCACGCCGTGGCTCTTGCCCAGGACACCGAGGATCATGGCGCCGATCGGGCACAACGCCCCCTGCTGCCCCGAGGCCTGGTAAGCGATCCAGATTTCCTTGACCCAGTTCTTAAAAAACAAAAAGCCGGCCATGTTGTCCGCGATCAGCGTCGGTGAGATCTTCCGCTTCAACAGCGCACGGCTGTTGCTCCGGGCCGCCTGCAGGCCGGGCCGTCCTTCCAGGATGATAACGTCCTTCACCTTGCGGCCGCGGAAGCCGTCGAACAAAGTTTCCTCCACGACCCCGTGGACCAAAACATTTTTTTTTATTTTTTCAATTAACATTGATGGCGATCTGTTTTGTCACATATTCGTGGGGCACGATGTCGAACCCCGGATAGAATCCCTTGACCCCGGCCGGGACAATGCGTTTGCCGTTGAATCGCAGCAACTCGTCTTCCGGCCTGACCTCCACCGGGATGTCCCGCCCTTCCTTGATTTTCTTAGACGGCTGGGTCAGGACGTAGAATGGGATCCCGAATTCCTTAGCCAGGACGGCGATCTGATACGTGCCGATCTTGTTGGCAAAATCTCCGTTCGCGCAATTGCGGTCCGAACCCACGATCACCTTGCTGATCTGGCCGTTCGCCATCAAAAGCCCCGTGGCGTTGTCGGCCACCAGGGTCACGTCCGCTCCGGCGCGCCTCAATTCCCAGACCGTCAGCTTGGCCCCCTGAAGATAGGGCCTGGTTTCCGTCGCGAAAAACCGGATGGATTTGCCCTGCAGGCGGCAAATGGCGGCCGCCATGGCCAGCTCGCCGCTCACGTTGCAATGCGTCAAGATGCTGTCCCCGGACCGGATCGCCTCGGCAATCTGGATCACACGGTTCAAACGCCGGCCGCGGATCCCCTGCAAATATCCTTCGATGTTCTGCTCCAGTTGTTGACGGATATTGGCCCCTTCTTCAAAAGCGCTTTTCGCCCACGCCACGACCACGGCCGTCACTTCCGAGAACGGAAACGTCGGGCGGCTTTTATTCAGTGCGTCGGCGGTCCTGATGATCTTTTTTAAAAGCACCGGTTGCGACAGCCGAGGATTCCGGCGGATCTCCACCAAAAACGTGTTCAAGACCACGAGAAACTGGCCGAAGGCCCGGGTCTTCATCTTTCGAATCACGTCGACCGCTTCGGCCGTTGAAATGACCTCGATGTATTTCATCTGTTTGGGGATCAACGTCTCGTCCAAGACCCAGAGAGTTCCCCCATCGAGTTTCGCCGGCCAGAACAACGGCGACTCTTTGATGGAGAACTGCTGCTGCATTGTCGGGTTGGATCGCCTCATGTCCGCGCGGCCGCCTGGGACTTTTCCAGCTTCTTGACCAGATTCAACGCGATGCCGATCATGGAGGACTCGGCCATGTAATAGTCCGGATTCATGAACCCCATCTCGCCGGTGATGACGTTGTCGCTGACCGCCAGGATGACCGCCGCCGGGATCTTGTACGTGTGGCAGATGGTTAAAAACGCGGAGCTGACCATGTCCACGGCGATCGCGCCGCCGCCCACGGCCTTTCCGATGACCTCGCGGGTCTCCCGCAAAATCGCGTCTGTTGACCAGACCTTGCCCACATGCACCGTGGACATGCCGCCGGCCCTGGCCGCTTCCGCGAGCTGCGCCGTCAACGCGGCATCGGCTTTCGGCTCGAAGTTCCCGTCAACGTAATACGGCGTCACGCCTTCGCCGCAGAGAGCGCTGTCCGCCACAATGAGATCGCCGACCTTGATGTCCTCCCTCAAAGCGCCGCAGCTGCCGATCCGAAGCATCACCTTGGCCTGGGCGTTGCACAGGATCTCCGTCGTGATGCCGGTATCGGCGGCAAACCGGCCGCCGTTGATCGTCGTGATCTTGATCCCCTCATATTCGCCGGTATACATCGTGTATTCCATGAAACTGAAATTCTTGACCGGATTCTGGAGTTTCTTGACAATCGCGTCCAGGCGCTCTTTCGGCCCGGGGACAAGGGCGTATTTCCCCAAATCCTGGGGGCGCAGCTGCACCATCCCCATCAAATCTTTCCCCGTCAAATGAACGTCTTTGCGCATATTCTGCATGTCTTGTCTCCTTTATTTTCGGTCAATGGCTTACGTTAACACGGCCTGCTTCAGGGCCTCTTTATCGACCTTCCCGGTCCTGTTTTTAGGAAGGGCCTCGCGGATCTCGATGGCTTGCGGAACTTTAAAATGAGCGAGATGCTCTCGCGCGAAATACCGGAGGTCTTCGGAGGAAACGCCCGGCGTTTTAAGCACGACAAAGGCCTTGACCGCCTCGCCGCGCAGAGCGTCAGGGACGCCGATCACGGCCGCCTCGGCGACCGCCTCATGTTTGTGCAGCGCCGCTTCCACCTCAGGGGCATAGACGATCTGGCCCGCGACCTTGATCATCTCTTTTTTGCGTCCCATGATATACAGAAAGCCGTCCTTGTCGTACCGGCCCAGATCGCCGGTGTACAGCCAGCCGTCGCGCTTCATCTGGGACGTGGCGTCCGGGTCCTTGTAGTATCCTTCCATCACCACCCACCCGCTGATGAGGATCTCGCCGATCTCGCCGGCGGGAAGCGCTTTGCCGTTGTCGTCAACGATCTTGATCAGAGAGAACGGCGACGGCTTGCCGATGCTGGCAATATTGTCGCTGCCGAACGGCGTCACCGTGTTGGGCGGACAGGTTTCGGTCATGCCCCAGCCGTTCAAAAGCTGGGCGTTGGGACAATATCTGTGGAACCTCTCCATGATGTCCGGCGAGTTCGGGGCGCCGAAAACAACCACCCACCGCAGAGAGGAAAGAT
Source organism: Candidatus Omnitrophota bacterium (assembly GCA_030688425.1). Lineage (NCBI taxonomy): Bacteria > Pseudomonadati > Candidatus Omnitrophota > Candidatus Omnitrophota bacterium. Next base: position 66,890 of record JAUYIB010000031.1, read on the forward strand.
CAAATTGATCGATTTGTTTCAACGACAGGAAGGCCGTGTACATGGCGGGAACGATATGGAAACAGGTGATTTTGTGCTGCTGAACATTGCGCAAAAATTCATAGGAATTAAACCGGTCCATCAACACCAGGGTGATGCCGAAAATGACGCAATTCTGGATATAAATCAAACCCGCGATATGGCTGAGCGGCAGGGCGCAAAGCTTGACATCCCGGTCGCTCAGGTCCACAAAATGTTCCATGGCTTTCGGGGACCCCTCAAGGTGCTTGTAATTGAGCAGGATCCCTTTAGGCCGTCCGGTCGTGCCTGAAGTATACATGATCAGGGCCGGTTCGTTGTCCGCGATGCTGACCTCAGGCAGCCGGTCATAGGCCTTGCGGACAATCTCGCGATACGCCACCGCCCCCTCGGACTCCCCGGCGGTTATGATGATCTGCTGGAGAGATGGGATTTGGGTTTTTAGTTCAGCGAGGGAAACGTCATTCTTGGGACAGGCGATCAGGAATTTGGCCTCCGAATGCCCAAGACAGGAGCCCAGCTCATCGCTCTTAAGCATATAGTCCAGGGGAACGACAACCGCGCCGAGGCAGAAACAGGCCAGGTAGCTTTCGATATACTCCGGGCTGTTGGGGAGATATACGGCAACCTTGTCTGATTTTTTGACCCCAAGCCGTGACAGAGCGCCGGCCAGACGAAAAACACCCGATTGCAGTTCTGCAAAAGAAATCGTCTTCTCTTTAAAAACGACCGCGGCTTTGTCCCGGTGACGGGCAGCGTCTTCCTGAAGAATTTTGCGGAAATCCATGACAGCTGTATCCTATAGAAATTCTAAAGTTTGCGTTTTTTCTGTAAATAGTAAAATTTTGTTAGTTTGATTTTAGTATAAACCCGCCCTTTGTCAAGAAATATATATAAGTTATTAGGCGGAGGGTCTGGGCCGGCGTGCGGCCCGCCAGAGCTACTTTGCCCTGGAATGGGCTTCAAACTTAGAGGACAGGGAATCCTCGGCCTCGATCGTGGCGCTGAGCTGGGTGTTGGAATTGATCTCGGCATCCACCAGATCAAGGTCATGCTGGAGGATGATGTGAAGGTACTTGCGAGAAGGATCGCTTTTTTTCTTCAATTCCTCAAGTCCGCGCTTGATGCGATGGAGGAAAATGATCCGGCCCTTGAGCTTGCGCCGGACGATCTTCTTGTCCGCGTATTGCAGAAAATAAAACGCCAGGTCGATGTTGAAATACGGCCTCTCAATCGACAAAAAACTTTCCATGATCATAAGATTAAAAACCTTGCGGCCTTGGGGGGTGATGCTATAAACGAATTTTTCCGGCCATTTTCCCTCTCTCCCCACGTCCTTGTTCACGAGCTTGAGCTGCTCCATTTTCCTGAGAGGATAATAAATGGATTTTACTTTCAGGCCGACGATCGGGAAAAGTTCCTCCTCGATGACCCGCTTAATCTCATAGCCGTGTTTCGGGCCGTCCATCAAAAGCCCAAGGAACAGCATTTCATGCTCAATCATAAGGGTCCTTATTTCACTTCTTCGTGAAACTGCCCGAGCTGTTTGAAAACGAGCTCAGCCGCGTTGGCCTTGGCGGAAGAACTCAGAGAGGACAGATCGACCTTGAGAGCGCCGTTGCCCGATGGCGTGAAGAAAATCCCCACCTCCGTGGTGTCCACGCTGCCGGGCACGCCCATGACAACGATCATCTTCTTGGCGGGATTTTTGATGAACAGCACCATGTGATTTTTGATCTGCTCTTCGGTCGCGCCCGCCGGGAGGTCCGCGGTCAGTTTCAACACGGTGTCAAAACAATCTGCAAAAGCGCAGCGGTAGGTTTTTGCGACGGCACCGTCACGGGCGCTTTCCAGCTGTCGCGTGGAAGAACCCCAGAGGGTTTTGCCGGTTTCCGTCACGTGAGCGCAGCCGCTTCCCGCAGCAGCGGCCAGACACACAACAAAAATAAGAAAACGCGCGTTCATAGATGAGCTATTATAGCAAAACTCCGGGGGAAAGCAATTTGCTCTTACCCCTGTTTAAATCTCGGAAATTTTCTCCAGCAGGGGCAAGAGGTAATCCTCCTCCATCCTGATCCGGGCCAGGATCGCGCCGGAGAACTCGGCGAAGTCCAGGGAAAACGTTTTCGGATGTCCGCCGGTCATCTCCGCCGCGTGCAGCTCGTAAAAGACCAGATAACGGACCTTCAAATCCTTTAAATCGTGGAGCAAGAACTCCAACATCTTGCCGGAGGGGCGGTCATCTTGGTAAAACTGAAAAAGCGACTCATAAAACGTCCCGCCCTGCCGGCTGAAATGGTTCAGGAGCTTCTCGTAAAAATCGCGCAACAGCGGCTTGGCCTGGGAATAGGAACGGCTGGCGGACTGAATCTGAGAAACAGATTCGGCCAGCATCTGATGGCTGACCTTGAGGCTTTTGACCATCGACAAGGAATCCGTCATGACGTCCCGGGCGTCACCCGGTCTTTTCCAGCTGGACCTTGAACTGCTCGCACATTTTCTGCAAGCCCATCGCCTGGGCCCGGCTTTTGGTGAGTTCCGACTGGATCATCTTTTCCTTCTCCAGCAGACGCGCGTTGAATTCTTTCAGCTTGCGGACTTCTTCCTCGAGCGGGCGCTGATCCCCTGAAATTTTTACGGCCGGCGCCGGAGGCGCTTCCGCCCTGGCCTTGGCCTGGCGGTCCTGCAGCGACCTGTTTTCGGCTTTTAGCTCATCGATCGTTTTCTGCATGAAATCCATCTGCATCTTCAATTCCCCGCAAATCCGCTTCACTTCCATCTCCTGCTCCAGGACCGCCGATGTCTCTTCTTTCTGGCCGCGCCCGCGCATCTGGGCCAGGTCCATAGTGATCTGCTGGATCTGAAATTCGGCGTTCTTGACCTTCGACATCAGGGACTGATTTTCAAAGCGGAGATTTTCGATCGTCAGAGCGGACTGGGCCAGCTCATGGTCCTGGGTCCGGCGGATACGGTCCACGTCCTCCCGCAGTTGGGCCGATGCCCCTGCCTGCGGCGCACGGGCCGCTTCCGACGCGGCGCCTTGGCGGGCAACAACCAATTCCCCCTCCAACTGCCGGATCCGCACGCCGTCTTTTTCGATCTGTTGCTGAAGCTCCGCGATCTGGGTTTTAAGCTGAACAACATGCTCCCCGGACACGCCTTGGGCGGCATGGTCCGCGGTCGAACGCGTTTGGAGCGTTTTCAATTCCGCCTGCAATTCTTCGATGGTCCGGGTGGCCTGCGTCAGGCGCTCCCCGTTTTCTTTGTTGACCGACTGCACCTGCTGCTCAAGCTCGGACACCCGCGCCAAGGCCTGAGCCAAATCGTCTTTGAGCTTTTGATTTTCCTTGGTCACATCCTCCAGAGACGTCCTGGCCTCTGTCAACCCGGACTGGGACTCCCGGGCCGCGCTCAAATCCTTGTCGAGCTGGATGATCTTGGCCGACTGTTCCTCCACCCGGGCCTTGAGCGCCTCGTTGTCCTTTGTTAGCTGCTCGACAGCGGCGGGATCAATGCCCAGGAACTGTTCCACCTGTGATTTCAAGGCCTGATTTTCCGTCTGAAGTCCCGCCACGGTGGAGAGCGCTTCCTGGACCTGACGGTCCGCGTTCAGCGCCACCGTGTCCAGCTTCAGTTCAAGCTCTTGGACCTTGACCTTAGCTTCAGTTTCGCTGGCCTGGACCGACTTAAGGGTCTCCTGGTCTTTTTTAGCCTGCTGCCACTGGGCTTGCGTTTCCTGGAATTGGACGGTGATCGTGTCCAGTTGTTTTTTAAGCTGTTCTTCCTGGGACTTTGCAGATTCGAGCGTCTTTTGCAATTGCTCGTGCTCGACAAGCGGGACAACCGTTCCTGCGGAAGGGATCTGCGTGTAGCCCTTGAACAACAGAGCGATCCCGCAGACCAAGAGGACAACTCCCAATATGACGAAAACGGCGATCATTGTTTATTTTCCCAAATTGTCAAAGGTATGCCCCTTTTTGCAGATAGCCCGCGTAATCTGCCACAGCCGATTCCAGCGGGGTGAATTCTTTTGCGTATCCCGCCTTCCGAAGCTTGTCCATCTCGGCCTGGGTGAAATACTGATACCGCGCCCGCAAGTGTTCCGGCATGTCGATATAATCGACGCAAAGCGGCTTGTCCGCCGCGGCGAACATGGCCGTTGCCAGATCATTCCAGCTTCGGGCCTTGCCGGTGCCGACGTTGAAAATCCCGTTGGCCTGGCGATTTTCCATAAAAAACATCACCACATCCACGGCGTCCTTAACGTAAATAAAATCCCGCTTTTGCTCCCCGTCCCCGTATTCAGGCCGGTACGACTTAAAAAGCTGCATCCGCCCCTCGGCAACCACCTTCGGGAACGCCTTGGCCACGACGCTTCGCATATCGCTTTTGTGGTATTCGTTAGGGCCAAAGACATTAAAAAATTTCAGCCCCACCATCTCCTTCTCAAATCCTTGTTCCAGCACCCAGAGGTCAAAACGCTGCTTGGACTCTCCGTACAGATTCAGCGGCCTGAGCTTGCGCGTGGATTCATCGGCATCACTGTATCCCTGCTCCCCTTCCCCGTAGGTGGCGGCGGAACTCGCGTAAATGAACCGGCTCCCGTTCACCTTCGCCCAATTCGCCAGATGGCAGGAATACTCGGTATTATTGCTGCGGTAATAATTTTCGTCCTGGCCCGTCGTGGAACTGCAGGCCCCCATATGGATCACACAATCCGCCTTTTCCTGAAAAATCCCTTTTCGGATTTTCCGGAGAAACTCGGTCTTGTCCAGAAAACGGCGGTAACGTTTGTGTTCCAGATTTTTTTTCTTGATGTCACCGGACAGGAGATGGTCCACAATGACCAGGTCGTCTATCCCCATGGCATTCAAACGCGAAACAATGCAGCTGCCGATAAATCCGGCGCCTCCGGTCACAATGATCACAGTCCCTGCTCCTGTCCTTAAAAAGCCTGCTGGGCCGCGAGGAAACGGCCGACATCCTGGCCGATTTTTTCACCCAAATTTTCGTATGACGCCTGATCGCCCCTTCCGGATTTCTGGTGCGATACCTGGGCGATGACTTGTCCTGTTTTGGGGTCTATGAGCTTGGCTTCCACCGCCAGGGCGCGCCAGCGCCGCCGGAGGACCCATCTCTTCATCCGGCCTGGTTCTTCCTGGCGGATGATACGGCCTTCAAGGAGAAAATCCGCTGTTTCGGCGCCGGTATCCCCAAGCACGAAGATGTTGGATCCGTCCTGCCGCAACCCATCGGAAACCCCTTTCACGATCCGCAACGCGACCTTGTCCACCTCATCGGACGCAGTGACGTCGGGCCCGGGAGAAAACGGCACGACCAAAAGCTGGCCGCCCTTGCGCAGGCGCCCCGCGTCAAGGACCTTGCCGTCCGAAACAAAACGGACTTGGGCTTTCGCCGGAACGACACCCTGGGAATCCTTGTGGAACAGTGAGCATCCCGTCAGGAATATACAGATACTGATAAATATTATAATTTTTTGCATTATGCTGATTCTAACACAGCGCCAGGGGGGACTCAAGGATTTCACCGGGAATTTCACCCCGGGAAAACACCACGGAAGGATTATGGAGCGCGGCCGGCTGCCACGGTTCGATGGCCGAGGTCGGGAGTCAGGGACCGCAGGACGCTCTCATCCGCGAGGCGCCAGGCCCAATTGCCGTGCGTTGTCCCCGGGATGTTCATCCGGCTCTCTCGTCCCATTCCCAGAAGATCCTGCAGAGGGATGATCACCGTGTCCGCGACCGACTCCATCAAGGCGTCAATCATCCGCCGCGGCAGATCCCCCTCCCTCACGTCATCACCGAAATACTTAAAGAGGTTCTCTTTCTCATCGGGGGAGGCGTCTTGGCTCCACCAGCCCCTGATCGTGTTGTTGTCGTGGGTGCCGGTATAGGCCACACAATTCGGGTCGAAATTCTCGGGCAGATACGGGTGGTCCTCGTCGTCCTCGCCGAAGGCGAACATGAGGACTTTCATCCCCGGGAAACCGTATTTTTCCATCGCAGCTTTGACGTCATCGGTGATCACGCCCAGATCTTCCGCGATGATCTGCATGTCCGGAAAGCCGGACTGGAGGACGTCAAAAAAATCGTCGCCCGGGCCGTCCACCCATTCGCCGTTGACGGCCGTCGGTTCAGAACTCGGGATTTCCCAGTACGCCACCAATCCCCGGAAATGGTCGATGCGGATGGCGTCGAAAAACCGCAAGGTGTGCCGGATCCGGTCAAGCCACCATGCGAAACCGGTCTCCTTGAGACGATCCCAATTGTACACCGGATTCCCCCACCGCTGACCGGTCTCGCTGAAATAATCCGGCGGAACTCCGGCAATCACGTGCGGTTCGAGATTGCGGTCCAGTTTGAAAATCTCGGGATGGGTCCAGACGTCCACGCTGTCGCCGCTGACATAGATCGGGATGTCGCCGATCAGACTGATCCCTCTGGCCTGGCAATAACTTTTCAACTGTTCCCATTGCTTGAAAAACAGGAACTGCGCGAAACGAACGCGGTCCAGATCCTCCCGGCAGTGGGACGAGAACTCTTCCAGGACCCAGCGGTCGCGGCGCTTAAAGGGCTCCGGCCACTCAAACCAGCTCCGCCCATTGAAATGCGTTTTCAAAACTTCAAAAAAAGCGTAATCAGCAAGCCAAGAGGCCTGCTCTCGACAAAAAATCTCGAATTCTTTATCGGCGCCTCCCCGGCTCCGGAACCTCTGATAGGCGCGCTCCAGCAGAACGGATTTGTACGCGACGACCGGAGGAAAATCCACCCGCCCCGCCGGGAAAGCAGGGCAATCCAGGACATCACCGGCTTCCAGCCAGCCGTCCCGGACCAGAAGATCGGGAGAGATCAGCAAGGGATTGCAGGCGAACGCCGAAGGGCTGCTATACGGTGAATGGCCGTAGACCATGTGGGTCGAGGCCAGCGGGAGGATCTGCCAGCACGACTGCCGGTTTTCCTCAAGAAAATCTGCAAAGCGGTAGGCGCTGTCCCCCAGGTCGCCGATGCCGAATCGCGACGGAAGAGACGTGATATGCAGCAAAACTCCGCATCCCCTTTTCATATGTCCATCCCTTTAAATATTTCCGGGTTCCATATCTTCAGGCCGTACCCCACGTCCTCAAAGGCCTCGGCCCACGGGAGGTCTTCGTCTGTTTCCCGCCGCAGTTTCCGGTTGATCAGATCCCTCTGCTTGCGGCAAAACACAAAATAAACATTCTGCGCCTTCCAGAGATCCATCACCAGAGGCAGAGAATTTAATATACGCAAAATTTCGCGCATTGTCAGCAAAATTCCCGCATTTTCCGGCGCACGCACAAACATCTCGGCCAAATGGGCGATCCTGTGGCTGGCGGCCAGGCTGACCGTCTCGCGGTCGCGGCCGAACGACCACTGCTTGAGCAATTTCACGATCCTCTCCAGGGCCTGAGGCTCCAGAGGATCTTTTTCCAAAACACGGATCAAGTCACGGTTCAAGGTATATTCCGCGATCATGGCAAAGGCCTTGGGAACCGGATAACTGATATTGTGCTTGGCCTCCAAGAGTGGATGAATGCGGTCATAGATCCCCTGCAAACTGCTTTCCAGGATTTCCAGGGAGTCGTCGATGATCCACGCCAGGACGCTCTGCTGCTCGCTTTTCCAGAGATCCCAGACCGAACCACGGCAACGCTCGAACAGCGATGGGATACGGGCACGCAGACCCTCCAGATCCCCCGCCAAAAACATTTCGCGCAAGGCCCTGCACGCCTCATCGAAGGCCTCCTCATTCAGGTGCGGACGCGACGCCAACAGAAAATCAAAATTCCCCAAATGCAAAACGACGAAATCCACGCGGGCCTGCTCCCTGGTGATGTTCGTGGAAACGTGCGCCAGGCCGATCAGCAGCCGGTCTTTCCCCTTTTCAAAACTCTGAAATTTTTCTCGCCGCACGTCAAAGCAGGCGAAACTCTGGGTCTCCTGACAACCGTCCCGGACCGCCGCCACCCCGTAATGCACGGCCACATCCTGGGCGTCCACCACCGAGGACCGGAGAGAACGCTCGTACACAACGGCGCCGTTATCGTACTCCGGCAGGTTGCTCGGAGCCGTTTTCAGAATCTTGAGGAATCCCGGCTCAAAGTCCTGCCCGGAAACTTCGCGGGTCAGATGAATCACGCGGGCGGCGTACCGGAGAATTTGCGTGGACTCAATCCCCGAAATCTCGTCGAAAAACCATCCGCAGCTGGTGTACATGAGCATGGCGTTACGCTGCATTTCCAAAAGCTTCAAGGCATGGGTCTGCTCGTGCGGCGGCAGGTCCCTCCCGGCATGGCGCGAAAGGAAACGGGACACACGATCCGGGGAACGGTCAAGGATCACCTCAATGTACTCGTCTCGAGCGCGCCAGGGATCGGAGGAATAAGTTTTCCACTGGGCTTCATACACGAGCGCGACACTGTCCCGCAGCCAGTCCAGGGACTTGCGCAAGGGCTCCCGCCATTTCTGATGCAACGGACCCGCCGCGATCCGGCAGCCGCAGTCCGCCCGCCAGCGCTCAACTCCGTGCGCGCAGCTCCAGGATGAATTTTCCACAATCTGCACTTCGTATTGCGGCGGGTTCTTAGCGAGATACTCACCGTAAACCGTCAGCGAAACATGCTCATCCTTCTCCAGGACATGCAGACAATAGGTCAAAGCCATATTCCCGAAACGGTGGTGGTGCCCGTAGGATTCCCCATCCGTCGCAATATGCGTCAAACGCGACCCGGCGAATTCCGGCGGAAACGACTGCGCCAGCCGGCCGGCAAACGCCTCGCCATTGCGCAAAAGACCGCTGAATGCCACGTCATGCGAGACAGGGCCATCGTAAAAGAACACGGCGATCTGTCGCCCCGACGGCAAACGGCAAATGTAGGGAAACTGTGTGTCCACGCTTCCGTTGGCCACCGCCGCCCAGGTCTTTTCCCCGATCTTGCGCACGCTCCGGGCCTGGTGCGGGGCCAAAACCGTGAACGCGATCCCGGCTTCGGCCATGACATCCAGCACCTCCATATTAACCGCGGTCTCCGGGATCCACATCCCTTCGGGAAGACGGCCGAAGCGGTGCTCAAAGTCTTTCACGCCCCAGAGGACCTGGGTGCGGCGGTCTCGCGCGTTTGCCAAGGGCATGATCATGTGGTTATAAGACTGAGCCATGGCCGAACCGTGGCCGCTGAAACGGCCGCGGCTCAAACGGTCCGAGTCCTGGATCAGGGCATAGGTCTCGGGGTCCGCTTTTTCCATCCAGGACAAAAGCGTGGGGCCGAAATTAAAACTGATCTTGGCGTAATTATTGACGATGTCGACAATGTGGCCGTGGGGGCCGAGGACGCGGGACGCGGCGTTGGGAGCGTAACATTCCTCGTTGATGCGCTCGTTCCAATTCGCGTAGGGAGACGCCGACTCTTGAATTTCAATGTCCTCGAGCCAGGGATTCTCCCGCGGAGGCTGATAAAAATGCCCGTGGATGCAGATGAATTTTTTCATGAAAGGTCGTTGGAATAGATGCCGGGGCGCAAGACGCGCGGCCGCGGTCGACAGCCGTCAGGATCTTTTGAAAAAAACGGCCGCCAGCGGAGGGATCGTGATGGCGATGGAATGAGGACGATTTTGATAGGGAACCGGCTGCGAGCCAACCCCGCCCTTGTTGCCCATGCCGCTGCCGCCGTATTCCTTGGCATCACTGTTGAACAGTTCTCGCCAGTATCCCGCCTCGGGGACACCGAGCCGGTAATTTTCCTTGGGCGTGGGGGTAAAATTGCAGACCGCAAGGATGGTCTCCTGGGGATTGTTCCCCTTGCGGATAAAACTCAGCAACGATCTCTGCCAATCGGCGATATCGATCCATTCAAAGCCGTGCGGGTCAAAATCATGCTCATACAGCGCCGGCTCCCGGCGGTAAAAAGCATTAAGGTCCTTGGCCAGCATCTGCAAACCCTGATGGGGCGCGTATTGCAGGAGATGCCACTCAAGGCTGTGCTCATGGTTCCATTCCGCCCTCTGCCCGAATTCGCCGCCCATAAAAAGCAGCTTCTTTCCGGGATGGGCGTACATGTAGCTTAACAAAAGCCGGTGATTGGCGAATTTCTGCCAGTCATCACAGGGCATTTTGCTCAGGAGCGACCCCTTGCCGTGGACAACTTCATCATGGGACAGCGACAGCACGAAATTCTCCGTGTAGGCGTAAAGCATGCTGAAGGTCAGTTCGCCGTGGTGGTGTTTGCGGTAAACGGGGTCCTTGCAAAAATATTCCAGGGTATCATGCATCCAGCCCATGTTCCACTTCATACCGAAACCAAGCCCCCCGGAGAACGTCGGACGGGACACGCCGGTCCAGGCGGTTGACTCCTCGGCGTACATCTGCACGTCCGGATAGTTGGCGTAAACCACTTCATTCATGCATTTCAGGAAGGAGATGTTTTCAAGGTGTTCCCGGCCGCCGAAAACGTTCGGGCACCATTCGCCGTCCTTGCGGGAATAATCAAGATAAAGCATGGAAGCCACCGCATCCACCCGCAGGCCGTCCACATGGTATTTCTCCAGCCAGAACAAGGCGCTGGAAATTAAAAATTCTTTCACTTCATTGCGGCCGGCATTAAAAATGTAGCTTTTCCAATCCGGATGAAACCCTTTTTGCGGATCGGAATGCTCATAGAGGGCGGTGCCGTCAAAATACGCCAGACCGTGCTCATCAGAGGGAAAATGGGACGGAACCCAGTCCAGGATGACGCCGATCCCGTTCTGGTGGAAAGAGTCCACCAGGTACATCAAATCCTGCGGCGAACCATAGCGGTTGGTCGGAGAAAAATACCCGAGGGTTTGGTACCCCCAGGAACCGTAAAACGGGTGCTCCATGATGGGGGTCAGTTCCACATGGGTGTATCCCATCTTCTTGACATAATCCACAAGATAATTCGCGTGCTCGCGGTAGGTCAAGGACCGCCGGTCCTCTTCGATCATGCGGCGCCAGGACCCCAGATGGACTTCATAAATCGCGATGGGAGCATTCAGGGAATTCCTCCAATGGCGGTTGCGCATCCAATCGTTGTCTTTCCACTGATATTCCAGGTCCCAAACGATCGATGCCGTTTTGGGCGGCGTCTCGCAATAAAAACCATACGGATCCATTTTGTCAGCGGCATAGCCGTTGAACTGGGAGGACACGTAATATTTGTAAATTTCCCCCCTGTGGATTCCCGGGACAAACCCTTCCCATATTCCGGAGCCGTCCCACCGAGCGGCCAATTGGTGCGATTCCTTGTTCCACCCGTTAAAATTGCCAATAACAGACACTCTGTTCGCATTCGGGGCCCAGACCGCGAAGTAAGTCCCACGAAGCTCCCCCCGGCTCATCTCGTGAGCCCCGAGTTTGTTATAGAGCTGATAATGCGTCCCCTCTTTGAAAAGGTGGATATCGTGGTCCGAGAAAAGGCTTACATCGTGGTAGACAGGGTGCATGATTTCGGAGGATTGGGGTGGTCGCCGATCTTGAACACTTTTACGCATGCCGTTAACCTTGGCTGGAAATCGATTTACGCAACGACTTTAAAAATCAAGAAGTTACGTCTCTGAAAAATTTTCCCTATTATAAACGATACACGCATAAAAATACAAGAAAAATCTTCTTAAATGGATGGCGCTCATAGAGTTTCCCATTTGCCCGGCGGACGATCAATGTTCCCGGCAAAAATATGCGCTCATGAATGATCAAAAATTGGGAGGGAGACCTCTCTTGAACTACATCGGGGGGATTTTCGTCCAGAATGCCTGGAAATCGACTTCCACAGTCGGCCTGAAAAGATAATATCCCTGTCCCCCAGTCACGCCCAGGTCGCGGACAAGCTGGAGGTCATCCTTGTTCTCGATGCCTTCGGCGACAGGGATGATCCCGTTTTCCTTACAGAAAGAGACGACAAATTTGATGATGCTCCTCTTATAGGGATCATGGCTGAGGTTCCGGGTGATATTCCGGTCAATTTTGATCACTTCCGGGCGGGTCTCGGCGATGGATTCCAAGCTGGCGTATCCGCCGCCGACATCATCGACCGCAAAGCTGAACCCGTGCTTCCGGTAGATCTGAAGTTTCTGGTAAAACAGATCGAAATCGGCAATGGCGGACCGTTCGGTGATCTCCAGGACCACATTCTTAGGCGGGATATGGTTGCTCTCAAAAATCTTCAGCACGCGTTCAAAATCGATCGATTCAATAAAATAGGGATTGCAGTTTAAGAAAATTTTTTCGGTTTTGAGGAAGGGGCCGACCAACGGGAGGGCTTTCGACCATGACAACAGCTCCAATTCAGGATACATCCCAAATCTGACAGCCTGCTTGAAAAAGGTTTCCGGACTCGCCAGCAACCCGGTGGTTCGCGGCCGGGTCAACAACTCGACCCCCAGGAGACGCAGAGGGTCAAAAACATAAATGGGTTGAAAATACGGCGTGACCAGGGCTTCATCCAGGATCTTTCGCAATTCCAGGATGATGCTGTCCTGCTGACGTTGCTCATTGGTCGGGGCCTTGCCGTTGCCCCGGCGCATGACCGCCTCCATCCGGGCGAAAAGCTCCTCATACTCGCACGGCTTGGCTAAGAAGTCATCCGCGCCGAGATACAGCCCCTCGACCTTGTCCGCGTGCAAGGAATGGGCGCTTAAAATGATAATGGGAATGTGGTTGGTCCATTCGTCTTCCTTCAAACGGCGGCAGATTTCAAAACCGTTAAAATCCTGAAGAATCAAATCTAAAATAATGAGGTCAAGATGGGGCGAGACTTTTTGGAGGGCTTCCCGACCGCTGTTGGCGACATCGACATCATAGCCCCGCGTTTCAAGGAGCATGGCCAACATCTGGGTCAATGGCTTCTCGTCATCAACTAATAGAATGTGTTTCTTATTAGTGACTCGGTCGATCATACTTTTCAAAGTGCAGGAACCGCGAATCGCCTCCTTTCGGCAGGAGTAATCTATTTATATTATAGTCTATTCTTAGCGGAAAAGGCAAGGGAATGCTTCCCAAGGCAGGATCGGGTTATTCCCTCTGGTATTCCTCGAAATGGCACCGGATGGGCTGGCTGGCCTCGGGGCGGGTTTCCCCTGTTTTCCGGAAACCTGTCAAATCTCCCGGGAAGAAACGGTCGCACTGGAAGGATTGGGCAATTTTGGTAAGAAAAATTTTTTGGCACGCCGGATGGCGGAGGGCTTCATCAAACACTTCGGCGCCTCCGATGACAAAAATCTGCTCAATGACCGATGAGGTAGGCCCCTGGGACAAGGCCGCAAGGGCGGACCCAAGGCTCTCGGCCTTCAAAACCTCATCCGGCAAGGACAAGAAAGCCGGATGCCGCGATAGAACAACGTTCAAGCGGCCCGGCAAAGGACGAAAGGAGACCGGGATGGACTCCCAAGTCTTGCGTCCCATCACCACAGCGTTTTTTTTGCCGGGGGACCGCACGTTGGTCGTTACAGCCTTGAAATGCTGCATATCTCCGGGCAGTTTCCAGGGGAGCCCCCCCTGTTTTCCGATGCCAAAATTGCTGTCGACGGCAACAATAATGGAAAATGGGCGGATGGGGACGAGCGGCATGGATAAAATCTCCCGTAAACTAACCCTTCATAATTTGCTTCGCAAATCAAGGCTTCGGGGCCTACGGTGGTTTGGCCCTCTGGCCAAACCACCCTGAGCGAAGTCGAACGGGTTCGCTCAGTTGGTTTATGTCGCCTACGGCTCCGCAAACCAAGCGCTCATTAATTAAACCGCAATCGGAAATTTAATGAAATCATGGTGCTGATAATTCAGCAACTCGATGTCCTCAAAGGCCATCTCCAGCACCGGCCGGGAAACCATCTTCAGCTGCGGCAGGGGCTTGACGGCTCTCTCCAGCTGAACCCGCAACCCATCGACATGATTGAGGTAAATGTGCGCGTCCCCGAGCGTATGGACAAAAACCCCCGGCGTCAAACCACATTCCTGGGCCACCATGCTCAACAGGAGGGCATAACTGGAAATGTTAAACGGCACGCCAAGGGCCACATCCGCCGAGCGCTGGTAAAGCTGGCAGTCCAGCCGGCCGCTCACAACATAAAATTGAAAAAGGAGATGGCACGGCGGCAGGGCCATGCGCTCAATGTCAGCGACGTTCCAGGCGCTCACAATAAGGCGCCGGGAATTGGGGTTGGATTTGATCATCTTGATCACGTCTGTGATCTGGTCTATGTGGGTCTTGCGATAAAAATCCGCTCCCTCATCTTTGACAAACCTCTCCCATCGCCGCCACTGATAACCGTAAACCGGCCCCAATTCGCCCCTGGGATCGGCCCAGGCGTTCCAGATGGGGGTGTGCTGCGCCAGGCCGTCGTTGATATTGGTGGAACCCCTCAAAAACCACAGCAGCTCCCGGACAACCGCCGGGAAAAGGATCTTTTTCGTTGTCAGGATCGGAAACCCATGCTGCAAGTCATATCTGGACTGATACCCGAAAACCGAGATCGTGCCTGTCCCGGTCCTGTCCTCTTTTCGTTCCCCGTGGTCCAAAATATGCCGCACAAGATCAAGATATGGCTTCATACGGTGTCCTCAATAAAATGACTTACGCGTTAAACCGAAACATTATACCAAAAACTCCCTTTCCCGACCCGCGCCAAATTCCCGCGGATCATTTCTCCCTCGCCCGAAAAACAGGGAAGCTGTCACTCTGATAAGTCTGGAGCGCGTCACCCGGCATGGCAAAAATGAGGCAGGCATACCGGTCTCCCAGCGATTTGATCAAATCCAGCCCTTCCCGTGGCGGCAAAACACAGAGCGCCGTGGACAAGGCGTCATTTTCCAGGGCCGTGGGAGCGATCACCGTCGAGCTGACCACGCCCTTCTGAGGGAACCCGGTGACGGGGTTGATGATGTGCGACCAGCGCTGGCCGTTAACCTCATAATATTTTTCATAGTTGCCTGATGTCGTGATCGCCGCATTCTCAATTTCCACAATACCGGCGAACCGGGAGGGAAACCGGGGGTCTCGGATGCCGATCCGCCAGGGACGGCCCTCACAGTTACGGCCGCCTGCGTAAATGTCTCCGCCGATGTCAATGTAAAAACTTTGAAACCCCTCTTCGCGAAGGATCTTTGCGGCCTCGTCGATCGCGTACCCTGCGGCGATTCCTCCGAGATCAATGCTGGACTGCGGATGCAACAGCTCCACCCGATGATCCGGTCCCAAACGGATTTGAGCCGGGCCGATCGCCCGCCGGGCCCCGGCGATCTCATCCGCGGACGGCAGGCGCTGGTTGTCGGCGGCCTTTTTCCAAAGAACGATCAGCGGCCGGACGGTGATGTCAAACGCCCCGCCGGTCAAAAGGTTGAATTTCAACGATGATTCGATGACGCCATAGGTGTCGGCTCCGACCGGCACCGGATCCCGGAAAGACCGGTTGACCCGGGCCACATCGCTTTTGTCATTGTAAACGTTCATGTCCGCATTGACATGTTCCATCAAGGCCCAAACCCTCGCATAACTCTTTGCCAACGCGGGTTCCTGACTGACCTCATAACAAACATCCACCTGGATGTACGTGCCCATCAGGAGCTTCTTCTCCCGGTACTTCGCCAGCGTCTTTTCGCCGGCAGGACCTCCGCAGCCCACGCAGAAAAAAACAAGAAGGAAAACAATCGCTGAAAGATTCTTCACCATCAGGAAAATCCGCCCATAAGACAAAGGTTAAACATTATAAAAAAATCCGGCCGCAGAATCCTGCCGGGCCGGGACGCACGCGGCTACTCTTGAGGAGTGAGCTTGATCGGACCGGAAGTCCAGATCCGTTTCCAATAATGTCCAAGATAATACTCCGCGATGGGGCGCCAATCCTGGTTGATCAATGGGCCCTTTGTCCGGAGAATCCCCTGTCCTGCCCCGATGAAACGGCCGTCATTGTGCGCCCGCCCCTGATACACCGTGGCCCGGATCGCTTCCCTCTCCTCGGGGGTAAACTGACCGAGAAACTTAAGAAAACGGCGGTCATTGAGAACCATCACCTGGTCTGAAAACAAGACAAAGCTCTTGTAAAGCCGATAATGGCTGAAGACCGACATGGCGGTCATCGGCGTCACCGTGTGCTCATCGATCCAGATCATCAGAATGCCGCCCTCCGTCAGACGGTCTTGCGCGAGACGGAAAAACTGACGCGAATAGAGGTTGTTGCTGTACGCGGTCGTGGCGCGCAACGGGTCCATCAGAATCAGATCATATTTCGTCTTGTCCCGCAAAAGGAAACGCCGGCCGTCGTCAACGACGAGACGGACCCGCGGGTCGCTCATGATGGCTCGGATCTCCGGGATCTTTTCAAGATTTTTCACAAGGGTCTTATTAATCTCAAGGACCGTGACGCTCTTGACCTCGTCCAGCTTGATCAGGGCTTCCACGGTCGAGGCGGTTCCCAGCCCGATGACGCAGACATGCTCGGCCCGGGGGGCGAAACTGACCGCCTCCAGGGTCTTATGAAAAAAATGATGCCCGGGCCGGCCGCCGTGCGCGAGGCCGTTGATAAAATTCGTCATGCCGCCGCCCGGAGACGTATAGATAAAATCCGTCCCTTCCAGGCCTTCCTCAAAATAGACGTCGACAACCTGGATCGGGCTGGACGGCCAATGAATCATACGATACAACGCCCCCTTCCCGGGGGCCCACATCACGTTCAACGCCAGGAGAGCGGAAAGAAAAATCACTTTCGCGGCCATGTTGACCTTCCACCGCCCAAGTCGGACAACGAACATCCCCAAAAGAATTCCCACCGTGGAAAAGGCCAGCACCGTGATCTCCGTGCCGCAATACGTGAGCAGGAGAAAGCCGGTCACAAGACTGCCCATGATATTGCCGAGCACCGTAAAAAAATAGATCGTTCCGATGGTCTTTCCCTCCTCCCGCCGGTTGGCCAGGGTCAGGTAGGAAACCAGCGGGAAGCTCGCCCCCATAAAAAATGTCGGGACAAAGACGAAAAACAGCGGCCAGATAAAAACGTCAAATACCAGAAAGATTCGAAGCAATTGAGCGGGAAACGGGGCCGGGGGCAGCAGGAACAAAAAAGGGTTCGGGTGCAGCTCATGATTAAAAGATAAAAATGTCAACGCCCCGAAAGAAGTTTTTTTCGTCAAATGGTAGTAGGCGATGAAAATCACCGCCACGCTCACGCCGATCATGAGTTGAAAGAAAAAAAACAGGCTGCGGGGGTCCTCCAGTCTCTTGCGGGCCATGAACCGGCGGATCCAGAGACTGCCGGCCGCAATGCCCAGGAGATAAACGGACAAGACGCTTGAAAAGGCATACGGCGAGGCCTTGACCAGGATTTCAATCACGCGAAACCAGAGCACTTCATACCCGATGGCCAAAAACCCCGTCACAAACACCAGCACGTAAGCCAGCATGGGAGACAACGGGGACCCCGTCAACGGCTCCTGGGGGCCTGCGGAATCCCGCTCCCCTTCACGCGCCCTCAAAGTATTGACATAAAAAATCAGGGCAGCCAACACGAAATTGACGGCGGCCGCGCAGTAAACGGCCTTGTCCAGTCCCCAAAGTGAGATCAAAATATAGGTGGCAAAAATTGTTCCCAGCGCAGCTCCCAGGGTATTGATGAAGTAGAGGAAACTGACGGTCTCCAGGAAATTTTTGACCCTGTGGTTAAAAATTTTCGTCAGGATCGGGAGGGTGGTCCCCATTAACAGGGTTGGCAGGGACAAAAACAGAAAAATGTAAAAAACGGCCACCGTGTAATCGCAGCCAGCGGTCTTTCGCCCGATCACGTCGAGCAACGGCAGGCTCACAGCCCCGAACAGGCCGATCAGGAACTCAATCAGGCAATACAAGATGATGAGACGGGGAAACCGGTCGGCGATTCTCCCTCCTATCAGCGCTCCCACTCCCAGGCCGAACATGTAAATGCCCACAATCAAAACAATCGAAACAGACCCCACGCCGTAATACAGCGTCAGGAATCTTTGCCAGACGACCTGATAAATCAGCGCCGAGAGTCCGGAGAGAAAAAAGATCAGCGATAGAATCGCGATCATGGGATCAGATTTTCTTTGCTTCTGGGGCATCAACGCCTCTTATGCAATGCTTCAAAAAGTTGTGCGAGAATGTATTCTTTCTCATACCCTGAAAGGAACTGATGAACAGGAAAATAAAATCCCCCCTGGCCGTAATATTCCGTGGCTTCCACGCCTGCCTCCACAAGCCGGGCCTTGCAGGCCGCCCCCGGGAATCCTTTCGGCACCGCCGCCAAAAAAACGCCGGGAACGACCCCTGGCCGCAGAACCGCGTAGGGACGTAATCCCGCGGTTTTTAATCTGCGGGCGAAAAACATCCAATGGGCCCGCCGCCGTTCGCTCCACGATTTTAAATCCCGGGATGCGGCGTCGATGAACCCGGCCATGAAACGCTTGCCGGCAAAATGCCCGCACGGCCTGATCCGGCTCAACGGAAGCCTTTTCCTGCTGGCCAGCAGTCCGCCGAAAGGGACAGGAAAAAATTTTGTCAGGCTATACAACGCATAATCCCCGCGCCGGCCCACACCCCCGCTGGAAAAACGCGTCCCCACACCATAGGCGCAATCCTCAACAATGGGGATCCCCTTCTTCTGATATCCCGCGTAATATTTTTCCGGGCAGGGAAATCCGAACTCGTGAATGACCAGGATCAGACGGGTCCTGGACGAAAATTTCTGAGACCAGCGGCAAACCCGGCGGATGGTATTGGTGACGCAGCTGCTGATATACGGACCCGGGAAGGTTTTGACAATCAGGACCTCGTCGTCAGGCCTCAGGCCTTCATTGACCAGGCATGCCCAAATCGCCGAACGCCCGCTATCAAAAAATTCCAGGGAACCAGCATCGTTCAGCCAGCGGTCCGGGGCCAGAGCCCGGCCTCCCTGCCCGGCCTTCAGGGCCAAGGAGGCGTAATCCTCCCAACGGTCCGGCAGAAAAGGCGAAATCCTCACATGCGGCACCATGTGCGGCAACAGCCGGAAGGACTGTTCCGGCAACGCTCGGCTCATCGGACATCTCCGTAGGTTATCAGCACGTCGTACCGCTCAGAGGCGGTCTCCTTCTCATGGATATCCTGTCTCAGGATGCGGCAGTGGTACCCGCGCCTGCGGCAATACTCCAGGAAAAACGCCGGAGCGATTTTCAATTTTTTAAGGTCATGGGACAGCGCCGCTGGCCACCAGGTTTTATTGGGAAGCGGCGTCTGCTGGCGGGCGGCATATCCTCTTTTTGGGGACGCGGGCCGGGCCGGAGGATACAGGACATCCCCGACAAAAACCAGGCCGTCTTTTTTGAGCACCCGCATGAATTCGCTTAAAACCTTGCGCACATGCGTCAAATCGGTCAGATAATGAAAAACGCTGTAACAGACGACCCGGTCGAACCTGCCGGAGTCGAACGGCAGGGCCGAGGCCTCGCAGGCGAGAAAAGTTCCCCGGGGGTTCAAACGCACTGCGTCCTTCAGCATCCCGACCGCAATGTCCGTGGCCACGATTTTCTTGACCCGGCGCTGAAAAAGCCTTGAGCACAATCCTGCGCCGCCGCCGACATCAAGCAAGACATCCCGTTTCCGCGCCCGGATCTTTTGCCAGACGTCCTCATAAATGTTCGTCATGATCCGCATCGGCAGGGCTTTGCCGTCCTGGTAATACGCCATCTTCATGCGGGGATCTTTGTAATGCCGGGCGCAACGGTCAAACCACTCGCCCCAGGAGGAGGTTTTATCGGCCTTTAAAGATATTTTTGATCGGCTCATCGTATTCTCACAGCTATGCCAAATAAGGATAAATCAGACTGCTTCCCCACTCCGTGCAACAGTCGGGAACCCATCCCTGGGTGAAAGACCTGGTCAGCAGGCTCAAAATAATTTTGCGGCTGTACTTGTAATCCGGCGGGGCAAAACCAAGATGGTGAATCTCCATGCTATTCGCGCCCGCATGATTTTTAAAAAGCACCAGGCCCTCCTGGTGAAGGCCGCTGGAACCCAAGTCCACATAATCAAGCCCGCGTTCCTTGGCCAGCCGGAGACCTTCCCAGAACATATGGTTGTTGGGACGAAAGCGGAGCGCCCCCAGGCTCGAAGTATTGAACTTATAATACAACGTCTTGTCGCAGATCAGATAAACGTTGCCCCCGATAAACTGTCCCTGCGGGTCAAACGCGCCGAGGAGGACACCGTTGTCTTTCGTCATGTACTGTTCCCAGATATTATCAAAAAAACGGTACGGCTGGGGAAAAAGGCGGTATTTGTTTTTGCGCAGTTGGAGATGCAGGCGATAGAATTCCCTCAAGTATCCTTTGCCGCAGGGCTTGACCAGCACGCCCATTTTCTGGGATTGTTTCACGGCGGACTTAAAAGAATCGTGGGTCCGCTTCCATACGGACTCAAGGTCATCCCGGACATCAACGATGTGAAACCATTCCTTGCTCAAAAACTTAAAATCCGGGCTTTGCCGGACGACGTCATCACGGAGGTTACGGACGGCGATACGGTACTGGGGGTACTCGTCCCGGAGGGACTGAAAAAACAGCCGCCAGTCATCCCGGGAATTCACGCGGCAATCAAAATAATCGCAATAGGAACAGACGCAAATCTTCCATTCCAGAAAATTCTTGACCACGGAATAAATGATATAGGCGTCGGGCTTCCCGTCGCGCTCGATATATTTTAAAAAAATCCGCAGCCCGTACGTTTTCTGAAGGACAGCCAGCCAGTCGGATGACGCGAAAAGATTCTTGTTGAAATCCGGCAGTTCCAGGCGGTTGACGGCCTGGTCAAATGGCAATGTCTTTACAATCAACGTCATCGGCCTTCCTGATGGTGGTGTGCCGCGGCCCGGAGCATCCCATCCACGGCCGCAGGCAGGGAATACACACGCAGGGTTCCCAGGCCGTAACGGCGGGCGACGCGGAGAAAGGCGATTGACCGCCTCAAATTCGCATTGTGCTCGAAAACGAAACGCTCCAGCATCACGTCGTCAAAATGTTTCAGGACGACCTCCGGCTTGACCCGGGAGGAAAGAAAATCCAGGTATCCGATCAACTGCGTGTTGAATCTCTCGTCCTTGTCCGTCCAGGAAATATACGACTGGGGACACACTACTATATACTGAAACCCCTGCTCGCGCAATCGCAATAATCCCTCAAATTGGTGAGGGAGCTCTTTCACGTGGCTGGGATTGGGCACGTAAAGGTTTTGCACCCAATGCTGGGTGGACGCGACTTTGGCCTGAGGACTGCGGGACAGGATCCATTGCATTGAACTGCGATAATCTGAGCCGCTCGCGGCGATCAGCAGGGATTTGTAACCGAGGCACCCGAACATCAGCAGAGAAACGCCGATCAGTCCGGCCTTGAGCAGGAGCCGACCCCCTGCCATCCGGACAAAAGATTCCAACGCATAGGCGGAAGCGGCGGCCATGAACGGCATCATTACGCAGACATACCGGGCCCCCTTCTCGCTTGCGAACGAAAAAATCAGCATCTGCACGCACGCCAGCGCGAACGGGAAAACCGCCACCCAGTCCCTGCGAGCAAAAAAGAAAATGCTGGAAAAGAATAACAGCCCGAAAAGCCCATGCTCAAGCCGGAAGAGATAATACGGATAGGACAAGATGTTTAAGATATCCGTGCTACCTTCGGCCATCTGGGCCTGGTGAAAAAGCCAGGCGGAAATGATCCGCGTGTTCTCCCCGCCGTGAAAACTGCCCGTAAGGATCACAACGGCGAAAAATGCCACCGTGTGCCAGACATATTTGCGAACGTCCGGCCAGCGCTTCTCGACCAGGCTGAAATACCCTTCGGTGAAGGCCACAAGGAACGGAAGGATGATCATGCGGTAATTTGAAAAAAAACCGCCGGCCAGGATCACAGCCGACAAAAAAGTCCTTCCCGAGAATCCCCGCGGGAAGAGATAGAAATAAAAACCGGCCAGAACCAAAAATGTGCTGCAGGCCTCCTGCAACCCGATCCGGGAATAAAAAACATGGCTCGGCAAGACCGCCAGGATCGCCACACTGAGCCACGCGATGGAAGATGATGCGAAATAACGACGGGAGAAACGGTAAAGCATGGCCAGCGTCAACGCGCCGAACACGGCGGACAGGACACGGGAAAAAGCCCAGAATTCCACGGCGCCGAAGAAAATACGGGAATCCACCAACAAAAACCAGAGCGCTTTTCCCGTCGCCAGGCAGACCCGCAGGTAGGCGTAAAGCGCATGAAAAAAGTCGCCGAAGGTGGCTGGAAAATGGTGTTTGAGGATCTCTCCGACCAAGCGGTTATGATTCAGGTAGAAACCCTCATCATAAAAAAGAAAATCCGCCTGCCAGACTTTCCAAAACCGCAGGATCACGCCAAAAGAGATCAGAAGAAAAACGCCGATCCCGGCCGCGCGCCGCTGCGGGTCCTGCTCATGGAATAAATTCATCGATCACCTGATCTTTCAGGCCGCAAAAAACCCTTTATTTCTTAATCCCGAGCGCCAGATAAACCAGCGGGCGAAGGATGCTCCACCACCCGGAAAACGGCTTCATCTTGGTATACCCCTGCTTTCGCGGCGGATAAATCTTACTCACCGGCACCTCCGTGACCCGGTACCCGAGGCGGATGGCTTTATAAAACAGATACGGCTCCAGCTCATACGCGTCCAGCCAGCTCTGGCTCAGGTCAATCCTGGGGTCATCGTACAAGGAGACCCGGATGGCGCGAAAACCGTTGGTGCTGTCCGTGATCCTTTTGCCGGTGATCAACGAAAAGAACAACGGGTGGATCCAGCGGGTCGCCACGATCCGGTAAAACGGCATCTGTCCATAACGGCCCCCCGGCAAATACCGCGACCCCTGGATAAAATCATACCCGTCGTCCAGGGCTTTTCTTAACTTGGCCATGTCCGCCGGGTCATCTTTGTCGTTGCCGGAAACGAAAAGGATCGCCTCATAACCGCGCTCCTTGGCATAAGCCATGATCTGGCGCGTGCCGTATCCGGCCCCCATCGTCTTGGGATTCCGGATCACGGTGACCGGCAATCCCGGGGCCGGGGCGTCGACGGAGTTGTCATCAGACCCGTCGTCAACGATCAAGACATCATACATCTCATAATCATTGAATTTCCGGAGGACTCGGCGGATCTTGTCGCCCTCGTTGAAAGAGCAGATCCCGGCCAGATATTTTTTTCTCGGTCCCTCCACCATGTCACGCCCTGTGGTAATCCCCGCTTTTCCCGCCGTGCTTTTTCAGAAGCCTGACGTCCGATATCACCATCCCCTTGTCGGCCCATTTCATCATGTCATAAATCGTGAGGGCCGCAATGGCCGCCGCTGTCATGGCTTCCATCTCCACCCCCGTCCGGCCGAGACAGCCGACCCTGGCCGACACGTCCACGCAACGCCCTTTCTTCTGGATCTCAAAAGACACATGAACGCTCGTCAATTCCAGGGGATGACACATAGGGATCAATCCGGGGGTGGCCTTGGCAGCGAGGATGCCGGCAATGCGGGCGGCTTCCAGAACATCTCCCTTGGGAGATGTTCCGCTGACAAAGGCCTTCCAAGCCAATGGCGTCATCGAAACTCTTGCCGTTGCCACCGCTTCCCGCCGAGTGATATCTTTTGGGCTGACATCCACCATGCCGCCGGTTTTTTTCTGCGCTCTTTGCATCCCGTATCCTTTTAGATGTCCCTCATAGAAAATCTTCTTCGGCCCTGCTTACGTTCGGCGCGGCGGCGCTTGTCTTCCAGGATCTTCGCCCTGGCCGCCGGGGACGGACGGCGCTTTTGACGGCGCAGTTTTTCCCTCTGGTGCACGGCCTGGCGATGCAACGCGACGCGACGCTCCTCAACCCGGTCAAGCAAAAGACGAAAGGCCCGGTAACGGTTCGCGGCCTGGCTGCGTTCTTCCTGGCATTTTACCCGAATACCCGTCGGGCGATGAACCAGGCACACACAGCTGGCAACTTTATTGACGTTCTGCCCGCCCTTGGCGGAAGACCGGACAAAAGATTCTTCCAAGTCTTCTTCCCTGATCGACAAGCCCTGCATCCGCGCTTTTAAAACCTGGGCCTGAGCCCTGGAGACTGCCAGCGTGTCCACGATCATTGTTTATCTCCGCTGATACAGAACGGCCGCCCATTTTCGCCCTTTGATCACGGCCCGGCAGCGCAGAGGCAGGCCGGAAAAAGCCTTCCTCAAAACCGTCAGATTACCCAGAGACACGCCGGAGACGGCCAGATATTTCCCCTGCCCCACGGCGGAAAGGATCTCCCGCCGCATTGCAATGAGGTCCTGGGTCACGAGATTCGCGGCGACAAAATCAAATGTCCGCCCAAGGGCAATGTTCCGGAAATCGCCGGCCTTCGTCCTGGAAAACCGCAGGCCGTTGGCCGCAAGGTTTTGCCGTGCCACGCGAAGACTCGACGGATCAATGTCAACGCCCCAGACCGTCCTCGCCCCGCAATGACTGGCCACAATTGCCAATAACCCGGTCCCTGTCCCGATATCCAGAAAACTGTCAAAAGTCCCTCTGCGGCTCTCCATGAGACGCGCCATAAAGCGCGTGGTTTCGTGCAGCCCGGTCCCGAACGCCAGGACCGTGTCGATCACAACCGGTATCCGCCGGCCGCGATACGAAGCCTGACGCCAGGCCGGAACAACGTCTAACCGGTCGGTCAGCTTAAAAGGGACAAAAGCCTTCTTCCATTTGTCGCGCCAATCGCTCGCGGCCAGGTGCTTGACGCGGCCCGAAAGACATTTCATTCCGGAGGCCCGGATTTCCCGCAACGCCGCCTGCGCCGCTCCGCGGCTTTGATAATAAAAAGAAAACCGGGTGCTGCCGCTGGCGGTCGTTTCGACAAAACCACGGGGCGCCAGGGCCGCCCTTAGCAATTCAATCTTGATGGGGTGCTTCGTTCGCGGGAAAACATTCAGTTCAAAAACCTGCCGGCTTGCCATAGGATTGATAAAAAGAATTTGGGTATCTAAACCTTAGAAACAAACAAGAAACCACTCCGGTGATTCAGTAATAGAGTATCTCCAACGAATCCATTCGTCAACCTTCTTTCCGGTTTTCCGCACGAAGAGAATCACTCCGACAAGTTTCTACACAAAAAGCTGTCGCACAGAAGGACTCCCGAGGGGGCATTGAAACGTGTTGCGGACGCTCCAAATCCTTGAATCGAAGGAAAAAATGCGGATATCTAAACTTTCATAACGTCACGGGCCTGCTCGCCCTTCTCGCTCTGGTGGATCTCAAACTCGACTTCCTGTCCGGCGGTCAGGGTTTTATATCCGTCACCCTGGACCATGGAATAATGCACAAAAATATCTTTCCCTCCTTCCGGCACAATAAAACCGTACCCCTTCTGATTATTGAACCACTTGACTTTGCCTCTGACCATACCTGATCCCTCCTGTCCTCTGGATTGATTTGTTTCCAGAACGCGCACGAGTTAAAAATGACATAAAAAAGCCGTCAGTTTTTTCTGACGGCAGTATCACACGCTGAATTCGTAAATCTTACGGCTCATAACGAGGTTAGTATAGGCCAGGCAGTCCCGGTTGTCAATAGATTTGTCAATTATTCGGGTAGACAGTCCGGGTATGTCATGGTAAGCGACAAAAAAATTTTCCTAAACGACAGCAATGCGATTACGGCCGGATTTCTTGGCGTCATACATCGCCTTGTCGGCCAGGGCCACAAGATCCTTGGACGCCTTGACCTTACGCGAAGGATAGCCGCTGATGCCGATACTCAGGGCGATCCGGAAAGAGATCAGACGCTGATAACGAAACATCTTGTTGGCAAACATGTTCTGGATGCGCATAGCCGCGTACCTGGCATTCCGCGATTTTGTTTCCGGCAGGACAATCAAAAATTCATCCCCGCCATAACGCCCGACGATGTCCACCTTGCGGACGCAGTTTTTGATCATGACGGCCACATGCTTGAGGACCTGGTCCCCCCTGGGATGGCCGAATTTGTCATTAATCACTTTAAAATGATCCAGATCGATCATCATGCAGGACAGGCTCAAGCCGTAACGCTTGGAGCGGATCAACTCCTCTTCCAGGCGCTGCATAATCGTGTTGTGATTCAGCAGGCGCGTGAGGCCGTCCAACTGGGCCCGCTTGCGAAGCTCACGCTCAAGGCGTTTCCAGATCGTGATGTCCTGCAGGGCCGCGATGACTTTCTGAAACCCGCCGGTCTTCCCGGGGATGGAAACCTTCAAAAAGACATCCTGAAACTTCCCCTTGGCGGATTTACATTTGAATTCTCCCGCAAATTCCCTATCGCCCTCCAGAAGGGCGACAAACTGCTCAACCAGGATATCGATCGCCATCGTACTGAAAGTTTTGACAAGGCCTGTATAAAGTTCGCGCTTGTTGCCGGCGCCGAAAAGCTGAAGGGCGGCCCTGTTCGTCTCCAGGACCCGGATATTACGGTAGGTCCGTTTGACAACATCAATGTGCTCGAGCAGGTATTGGCGAATATTCGTGACGGTCTGGGCCTGCAGCTGACGGCCGAGGGCGGCCAGAGGAGAATAGTCCAGGACCAGGATCGCGACGGGAGAGTGTTCAAAAATGGTTTCGTATTTTTTCATAGGGAGAAACGCTGAATATTTCAGAATTATAGCAAAATTTCGGCGATCCGGCTATCGTCTTTTAAAAATCGTGTGTTCATGGAATCTGGCGGAGGAGACGACCAGGGGCCAATTCGCCCGGCCTGGAGAGATCACTCCTGCGAAGACAACTGACGGATTCCCCTGGGGGAATCCTGCTCGTAGATACGGGACAAGGTGGGCAAGATATCTTGACTGGCAGGCGCCACATCGATGATGACGGGATAAAGCCCTTCAATATTGATCTGGTCCAAATCCTGGAACGAGACCGGCAAAGGGACCCCTTTTCCATCGCGCTTGATCTGCAGGGCAAACGTACTCACGTTGAAATCGATACCGCCGACCTGTTCCGGCTCCCGGTTTCTTAAGATAGACCGGTCTGATCTGTCGGCAAATTGCGGCGCCGCGCTGACTCTCTTCGCGAGCCGCTCCGACAGCAACGGCTGGCGGGTCAAGAGCTGCGCGGCACCTTGAGCGATCTCGGCCACACGCAGCGGCTCCCGGACGATGCGTCCATCCTGAGCGATCGCGCTTTGCAAAGCGACTGTCGCGCGCCGTAGTGTCTGCGCGTCCTGGTCTGACAATTTCATGTCCCGGACCAGGCTGTCCACCTCCCGGCTGCCGGAAACAGACAGCATCGCCAATCCCCGCATCGCGTCAAACTGCTGCGTACTTTGCTGGGACGGCCGAACCTGATCGGCTAAATGGGACGCCAGTCTCGGCTGGGCTGAAATCGCACGAACAGTTTCCGGGGCGATCTGGGCGATTTGCAACGGCTGATTGGCAATCGCCGGATTTTGCCGGATGGCGGCTTGCAGAGAGGCGCTTTCCTGCCGCATGGTTCCCCTCAGTTCATCGGAAATCCCTAAATCTCCCGCGTTTTGTCCGACCACCGCGTCAAAATTTCCCAGGGACGACACCAGAGTCACCCCTCGCACAGCTTCCATTTGCGTCGCCTGGGCCTCCACCGGATTCACCTGCTGGGCCAAACGCGCGGCGAAGCGGGGTTGAGACGCAATCATCCGCATGGATTCAGGAGCTAACTGTGCAATCTGAAAAGGTTGATTGAGGACCTCGGGGTTCTGCCGGACAGCGCTCTGAACAGCCGCGCTTTCCCTTTTTAAGGCATCCGTCGTCGCGCGGGACAAATTCAATTCCCCGGCGGCGCCATCGACCATATCATTATACGTCCCTACGGAAGACACAAACGCCAACCCGCTGACGGCCTGAAGCTGGCGGGATTGGTCCTCCCTCGGCTGGACCTGCTGAGCCAGGCGCTCAGCCAAGCGCGGCTGGACGGCAATGACCCGGACCGTCTCCGGAGCGATCTGGGCCATCAAAAGGGGTTGATTCCCCAAATCCGGATTCCCCTGCATCGCCCGCTGCAACGTGACACTTTCCTTCCGTAAATTTGCGGAAACATCCGCTGGCAAATTCAATTCCCTGCTCAATTCCTGAATGTTCCCGGAGTTGATGGAAAGGACCGCGAAACCTTTCAGGGCGTTGTTTTGCATGTCACGCCCCACAGAAAGTTGGACCTGCTGCCGCAGCTGGTTGGCCAACACGGGGCTCTGGGAAATAGCCTGAACGGTTTGAGGAGCAATCCTCGCAATTTCAAACGGCTGACTGGCGATTGCAGGGTTATCGCGGACCGCCTCCTGAAGCGATACACTTTCCTGCCGCATGGTTTCCACCTGCTGGGCAGGCAAATCCAAATCCTTGATCATCCGGCTGAACACACCGGCACTGGAAACCTGGGCAAAGCCGCGAACAGCTTCAAACCTGGCCGACTCTTCACCCGTTACTGCCGGCTGTGATTGCTCGGAAAACCTCTGGCTCAATTGCGGCCGGCTTGCAACCGCCCTGGCTGTCTGGGGAGCAATCCTGGCGAGCTCGAACGGCTGTTCCGCCAATTTCGGATTCTCCCGGATCGCTATCTGCACGGCCGCGGCTTCCTGACGGATGGCCGCTGAGTCAGGCAAATTCAACCCTTCCAGCGCGCGATCCACGCTCCCCGTGCGCGCCGCCTCCCCAAAACCTCGCATCGCATCCAGCTGATTCACAATTTCAGCCACAGGCCGGACCTGGGAAATTAACCGACCGCTCAACTGCGGCTGGCTGGCAACCGCCTTGGCCGTCTGGGGAGCAATCCGCGCGATCTCAAAAGGCTGTTCCGCGAGTTTCGGATTTTCCCGAATCGCCGTCTGAACCGCCACGGCCTCCCGCCGGATCACAGCCGTCTCCTGAAGATTCAATCCTTCCAAAGCGCGCTCCACGCTTCCCGTGCTCGCCGCTAATCCAAAGCCGCGCATCGCGTCCAATTGGCCGACGCTTTCTACAGTAGGACGGATCTGCTCGGTCAACCGGGCTGTCAATTGCGGCTGATTGGCCAAAACCCTCGCCGCCTGGGGTGCGATCCGCGCGATCTCAAACGGTTGTTCGGCAAGCTTCGGGTTCTGCCGGATCGCCGTCTGAACCGCGGACGCCTCCTGGCGAATCGCATCCGCATCGGGAACATTCAACCCCTCCAGGGTGCGACCCACGCTTCCCGAAACCGCCGCCAAAGCAAATCCCCGCATCGCGTCCAACTGACCCGATTGTCCCTCCGAGGGACGAATCTGTTCGGTTAACCTAACTGTCAGTTGTGGCTGGCTCGCCACCGCCCTCGCCGTCTGCGGCGCGATCCTTGCGATCTCGAACGGTTGTTCAGCAATTTTGGGATTGTTCTGGATGGCCGCTTGCAGCGCACCCGCTTCCTGGCGGATTTCCGGTGTCTCCGGAATATTTAAACCTTCCAACGCACGATCAAGAGTCCCCGCGCTCGCGGCCAAACCAAAACCACGCATCGCATCCATCTGGTTCACGCTCTCGACCGTCGGCCGAACCTGCGCCGACAAACGACTGGACAGTTGCGGCTGGGCAGCCAAGGCCTTGCGCGTTTCCGGCATCAACGCCGCCACTTCAAACGGATTATTGGCAAGTCCTGGATTACGGGCCATCGCCGCCTTGATCGCCCCACCTTCCTGCATGATTTTCATCCGGGTATCGGCCGGCAAATCCACCGCGCGCAAATCATTCTCCAGCGTCCCCAAAGAAGCGGCGACCGCCATCCCGCGCAGGGCGTCAAACTGATCGACGCTCTCCTGCGGCCTGGCCTCCCCGCGCTCCATGAGTTTGATCCGGACCCTCTTTTCCTTCCCCAACTGGACCGCCTGGGGGAGTTGTGCGGTCATAAACCGCCGACCGGCCGGGCTCAGGTTCCGGGGGCTCGTTTTCCGCTCCATAAGCCTGGGGTTAACGCTCAGCTTCAAACCACCGGAAAAATAATTCCGTTCGAGAACGGCCTGGGTGGAGGCATCAACTTCTTCTTTAATCAGGTTGTAAACGCCTTTCCGGAACGCCACCATGTACTGCTCAAAAATCTTCTGCTTGATCTCCTTGTCGTCAACATCCACGCCGGCGACCTTGTTCTGGTCCACATAAATCTTGCTCAACAAACTCTCCTTCAAGCTCTGCTTGTACCAGGTGGCAAGGATAATCGAATTGTATATCTGGCGCAGAAGAGAGAAATTCTTTCCTTCGTTGACCTCTTTTTCAATCTCCGGGATGATCACATCGCGCACGATGGCGGACGACACATTGCTGATGTCCTCGGCCTGTTTTTTATCCATCTGGTCCATGCCCAACTGCGCGTTATCCAGATTCTGCTTGATCGCCAGGTAATCGTCATCCAGCATGACTTTCAGGTGCGATTCCACAACCAGGACCGAATTCCCCTGCTCGTAAACCACGGCCTTGTCCGGGATGACCCAAACTTTATTGAACGTGTTGATCGGAATATCGGTCGTCCCGTAAAGCTCCCTGGCCTTGGCATAGACCCTGTCCCAAAACTTCTTTCCCAGCTCCTGCTCGGGGTGCGTCAGCGTGGCCGTCAGCTGTTTGAGCAGATAATCCTGGGACAGCATGTCCTTTCCCAACTGAGTCAGGCCCAGTGGCTCGGGGATCATTTTGTCATGTTCATACGGAGACAGATTGACCCAGACATCATCATCCGGGATCGTCAGGGCGGCGAGAAAGTACTGGACGATTTTCTGGGTTTCATCATTGAAGGCGGTGTCGCTCACTTGAGCGTCGCCCTCATAGACGACGAAATCGAATTCAAGCGGATTCTGCGGGTCAATCGTGAGGCCGTGCAAAAGCGTCGGCGTGTATTTGACGCTGAGGTCAATGGGAGAACCGGCGTCCGGCAGTCCTTCGACGGCAGATTGGGCCTGGAGAAAACCCGGGAGGGATGAAAAAAAAAGAGACAGAAAAAGGACAAAAGTCCGAAAGGCCACATTGCTGCGCGGCCTTTTCCATAATCGGCACAGCGTCATAACCATGTCACGACCCGCCTCAATAACGAAATGATTACTATTTTGATGCAGAAATCATGGAGGAAAACGAAAACCATAATAAATATATCATGTCTGCCTTCCGGCGGCAAACAAATTCTCTTACGGGAGAAATTCGATCAATGAGGGGTCGTACTCGGCCGGCTGTTCATAACCGAGCAGATTCAGAAGTGTGGCGGCCACGTTGGACAAACCGCGCTTGGGAAGGCTGGCAATTTTGTATTCCCCCGCATAGCAGGGGTCCACGATCACAAAGGGTACCGGGTTCAGGGAGTGCGCAGTGCTGACCTGTTTCTTGCCCTTCTTCACGGTGAACATCTCGTCGGCATTGCCGTGGTCCGCCAGGATGACCGCGATCCCCTTGAGGGCCTGAATCACCTGAAGGATCTTCGCCGTGCAATCATCCACCGCCTCCACCGATGCGATGATCGCCTCCGGAACGCCCGTATGGCCGACCATGTCCCCGTTGGGAAAATTCAGACGGCCGAACTGATAACGGCCGCTTTTTAAAAGCTCGACGGTCTTGTCCGTGATCTCATAAGCCTTCATCTTGGGCGCGAGGTCAAAACGGATCTTGTCCGATGGGACCTCAATGTAAGTCTCCATCTCTTTGTTGACATACCCGGACTTGTTGCCGTTCCAAAAATAAGTCACATGGCCGTACTTCTGCGTTTCGGAGATCGCAAAGGTGCGAACGCCGTTCGCGCACATATAAACGCTGACCGCCCCCTCGATTTCCGGGGGATTGACCAGGTAATTTTTCGGCACATGCAGATCGCCGTCGTATTCCATCATCCCGGCAAACAGGACCTTCGGATGCCGCACGCGGTCAAATTTATCAAATTCCGTTTCGTCAAAGGCCCGGGACAATTCGATCGCCCGGTCCCCGCGAAAATTGAAAAACACCACTGAATCACCATCCTGAATGGTACCGACCGGCTTGCCGCCCTCCGCGATCACAAACGGGTCCAAATACTGGTCGGTGGCCTTCGGATCTTCCTTATAATACGTCAGGACAGCGTCTTTGGCGGACGCGAACGGCCTGCCCACACCCAGAATATGTGCGTCCCAGCCGCGCTTGACAATGGTCCAGTCGGCGTTGTAGCGGTCCATGGTCGTGACCATCCGCCCGCCGCCGGACGCGATCCGGTAATCTGTTCCAGGCGAACCGTTGATTTCCTTTAAAACGTCTTCCGTCCGGTCAATATAATCCGGAGCGGATTTCTCGTAAACATCGCGGCCGTCCAGCAGGGCATGGATCCGGACGCGCTTAACGCCTTCCTGGGCGCACCGGCGGAGAATGGCGATAAGGTGCTCGATATGGGAATGGACATTGCCGTCCGATAGGAGGCCGACCAGATGGAATGTTTTCCCCTCTTGCTTGGCTCCAGCCACCAATTTTTCCCAGGTCGGCGTCTGGAAGATAGCCCCTTGGGCGATCGCCTGGCCGACCAGCTTGGCCCCCTGGGCGAACACTCGCCCGGCCCCCAGGGCATTGTGACCCACCTCACTGTTGCCCATGTCTTCATCGCTGGGCATGCCGACAGCCGTGCCGTGCGCCTGCAGCGTGGTGTAAAGTTTACTCCTAAAAAGCCCATCAAAGCACGGGGTCTTGGCCAAAAAGACTCCGTCGCTGTCGTCCCTTTTGCCAAGCCCCACCCCGTCCAGGATGATGAGGAGGACAGGGCCTGGGCGAACTTTAAAGTTTGGTAATTTTTTAAGCTGATGGGTCATAACAGTTCCAACGGGAATCTTGTATTTTTTACGGTCAAGGTACCCCTGCCGGCATTGATGCGGACTGTTGCAGGTGCAGCGTTAAAGGAAGGGCGTCTTCGGGGTCAGGCGAAGTACGACTTGGCCCGGCGGCGTTTCACAGGAGCGGCCTTGTCCTTCTTGGCCTTTTCCTGCTCGCTTTCAGGGGCAAGCGCCTTCACGGCGGCGGCCTTTTTGGCCTTGAGGAGCTCTTCGGGCATGTGATATTCCATCCAGGCCTTGGAAAAATTTTTCAACCAGTCCAGCTTCGCATTTTCAAAACCGACGTCAAACCCGACCTTCTCGCTTTGGATCCAAAGATGGCGCTGGATTTCTTCCACGACCCGTCGGTCACCGAGCAATTTTTCCGTATCCATGTCCGGCATATGTCCTCCTGAATTTAGAGAGCGCCCGGCCGTGCGACCGGGCACCGTTGTCATTCTAACCTTGAAGAAGTCCCGTTGTCAAACAAAAAGACATCGTCGCCGGCTGCCGTTAAGCGACCGTGACCTCTTTGGAGAGATAAACATCCTGGATCGCGTTCAACAACTGCACGCCCTCGTGCATGGGGCGCTGGAACGCCTTGCGGCCGGAAATCAAACCCGTGCCGCCGGCGCGCTTGTTGATGACCGCTGTCTTGACGGCTTCCTGAAGGTCGCCAGCCCCTTCCGAAGCTCCGCCGGAGTTGATCAAACCGATCTTGCCCATGTAACAGTTGGCGACCTGGTAGCGGGTCAGATCGATCGGATGATCGGAGGACAATTTTTCATAAACCAATTTATGCGTCTTCCCGAATTTGAGCGCGTTGTAACCGCCGTTATTGGTCGGGAGCTTCTGCTTGATGATATCCGCCTGGATCGTGACGCCCAGATGGTTGGCCTGGCCGGTCAGGTCAGCGGCGGTGTGAAAATCCACCCCGTCTTTCTTGAAACCGGCATTGCGCAGATAGCACCAGAGGATCGTGAACATCCCCAGCTCATGGGCCCGTTTGAAGGCCTTGGCGATCTCAACGATCTGCCGGGAACTTTCCTCGGAACCGAAATAAATCGTCGCCCCCACGCCGGCCGCGCCCATGTCAAAACAGTTTTCAACCGTCGTGAACAAAAGCTGGTCGAATTTGTTGGGATAGGTCAGGAATTCATTGTGGTTGATCTTCACGACAAAAGGGATCTTATGGGCATACTTGCGGGACACCAGGCCCAGGACACCAACGGTGGACGCAACGGCGTTGCATCCGCCTTCGATGGCGAGTTTCACGATGTTCTCCGGGTCAAAATAGACCGGGTTGGGCGCGAACGACGCCCCGGCGGAATGCTCGATGCCCTGATCCACGGGCAGAATGGACAGATAGCCCGTGCCGGACAACCGTCCGCTGTTGTGCATCCACTGCAAATTTTTCAAGACATTGTTGGGCCGGTCGGAATTGATGAAAATCGTGTCCACGAAATCCGGGCCCGGGAGCGTCAATTGCTCCTTGGGAATGGTCGTGCATTTGTGCTCAAGCAAAGACTGGGCGTCTTTACCGAGAAGATCCGCGATCTTTGTAGCCATTTTCCTGCTCCTTTTGGTAAATACGGTTGAAAAATCTACGGAAAGCCGAGATGTCGCCCCGGCGCCGATTCATTTTTAAAAATTTAAATTATTATATTCTTTTAACTCATATTGTCCAGCACAAAGTTTACGGCAATGCAGGTCCCGACGGCAGACCCCGGGCATGGGTCAATAACGGATCTTCTGCTGGCTCGAAAGCAATCCGATTTGGGAGGAAGGGAGAATCGCGCGGACATACTCCAAGGCAATCAGGCCGCCTGTGCGGCCCACGTCAAAAGTGTCGATTCTCACCCCCAGGAAGGCTGTCCCTGAAATTTCCTTAACCCATTGAATTTGAACATTATTGACCACGGCCAGGCATTCCGAGGCGCCCGAGACATAAATATTGTATTTCGTATCCGGATCAAAATTCCAGCCGGGGTCTTCCGCCCTGCCGGCGGCTGCCGCCAAAAACCACACCAAACCGGCCAGCACAAGAATTCTTCGTCGCATTCTTCTCCCCAATCCAGGTCCTATGGCCAACAAACCCGCCAGGCTAAGGATTTGACGGCTGTTTGACCTGAAGCTCGACAGACCCGACATCCATCGCACACTCAATATATTCCAGCTGATTGGCACCGGCCGGAACAAGCTCCACCGTCACCTCGGTCCATTCTCCCGGAACAAGCCGTCCCTTATAAACATATTCACCCGCGGTCAACGAATTTCTCCAATCGTCATAGCTCACAGCCCCCTGGCCCGCGTCCCACGTCCTGCCCCATCTCAATTTCAACGTGATCGTCCCAAAAGCGGCGGCGTGAGGATTTCCGATGTTGAGCAGCATCCGGTAACCGTTCTCCAACCGCTGCATTTTCTGGACGGCGATCAAAAGCATTCCGGCATTGGTTTCAATTTTACTGAATTTCCGTGACACCGGATTCAGAGCGATGACGCGCCCGTTTTCGGCCTTGATCTTGGTCTCGACGCTGCTGATCAGTCCCTCGGAATATTGCTTGAGGCTGTCCCCGAGCTTTTGAGTATAATCCTCAAGTGCTGAAACCCGAGCTTCCAACAGGGATGGGTCCTGGGAGGAATCCTCGGCGGATAAAGTGGGGACGAAAAGGGCGGCGATGACAACGACAGCGGCGAGGACGGGATAACGGGCCATAACCTGCCTCCTTAGTGGGATGGAACAGGATACTGTTTATTGTAGTGCCAAATCCGGATAACCTCAAGACCCGCGGAGATCGAAGAAAACGGCCCCGGCAGGCCGCGCCCCTACTCTGTCAGCCCCAGTTCTTCCTGAACGGCGGCGATCAGCGGGGCGATCGTCCGGGCCGAAAAATCGAATTTCAAACCCGCGGCTTCAAAAAGTTCCGGCAACGGCCGCGAACCTCCGAGGGCCAGGGCCTCCTTATACTTGGCCACTGTCCCTCCCAGGTCCTTTTTGGCGTTAAGCCACAATTGCAGGGCTCCCAGCTGGGCGATCCCGTACTCGATATAATAAAACGGCACTTCGAAAATATGCAGCTGGCGGTGCCAAAGCGATTCCTGATACATCTCAAGCCCCTTCCACTCCATGAGCTGGCCGCCGAAACGGTTGTAAAAACCCAGCCAGGCCTGGGAACGTTCCTGGACCGCGTGCTGAGGAACTTCATAAATCCAGTGCTGGAACGCGTCGATGTTGGCCACCCACGCCAGGACCTGGATCACGTCTTCCAGGTGGTCGATTTTGGACCTCTCCCATTCCTCCGGGCCGTAAAAAACGTCCAAATATTCTCCGCCGATCAACTCCATGGACATGGATGCGACCTCGCAGAATTCCATCGGCGCGTGCCGGTAGTCGCGGATGTCCTGCGGAGCGCAGGCAAAGGCGTGAAAGGCATGCCCCCCTTCGTGCAGAAGCGTGCGGACGTCCTGGTCCACTCCGACGGCATTCATGAAAATGAACGGGAGCCTCGCCTCGGCCATGGTGTTCTGATAACCGCCCGGGGCCTTGCCTTTGCGGCTGTCCAGATCCAACAGCCCCATCTTCGCCATGGCGTCGAACTGTCCGCCCAACTGGGGATCCAGCCGGTTAAAAATTTTCTTGAGCCCGGTGATCAAATCCCGGACCTCGATGAAGGGTTTGAGCGCCGGGCGGCCCAGCGGATCGACATGCACGTCCCACGGTCGCAAATGCGGCAGCCGCATCAGACGGCGACGGCGCTCCATGATCTTGGCGCACAACGGCACGACCAACGCAGCTACAGCCTCGTGGTACTGACGGCATTCGCGGCTGCTGTAATCGAACCTGTGATACGATTTGAATTGATACTCAATGAAATTTTTAAACCCGGCATTCAACGCGACCGTGTGGCGCAGGGCCAGCATCTCGTCAAAAAGTTTGTCCAGCTTGTCCCGGTCGTCCAGACGGCGATGCGCCATCCCCTTCCACGCCCGCTCCCTCGTGGGCCGGTCGGGATCCATTAGAAATCTCCCCACTTGCGGCATGGTGAGGTCCTTGCCGTCCCAGGGGACCGTCATCGCTCCGCAAACCGTCTGATAATCCTGCGACAGGAGTTGGACCTTGGTCAACAGAGGGATGTTCTCCTCCCGGAAAAGCGCCAGATCCGTTTCCACGGAACGGTCATAAACACGGTATTTTGCGGCATCCAGGGGCCAATCCTTTTTCAAGGCCCAATATTTCTCATTCAGCCGGTGCTCCAGCTGTTTGACAGAGGGAAGGATGTTTTCCACAAAATCCTTATAATCCCCGCTCCGCTTGGCATCGTCCGTCTGACAGGTCATCCGGATATAAAGCACTTCCCCGGCCTGGCTGACCGCGGCGTCCATTTCAAAACGGTCCTGAAGCCAGATCTCCAATTCGGAAGCGGAACGGATATCTCGCCCCAGGAGGGCCTCGTAAAGGCGCACGACTTCCTCTTTATCCGTTAAACGCGCTTCGGCAGGGACAAACCGGCGTGAGCGGTATTTGGGCAAACGGTCGAAATCCAAACTTTCAGCGGCCGTTGTCGGCATAAGACTCCTTTCATTTCCTCAAAACGGCCCGTCGCCGCGCGCCAGGAACATCACGTGCCGCGGGGGCCCTTTCCCCTGAAAATAACACGAGGGACGTAAAATTTGAATTGACAAATCAAGATTTTACGATATACTCAAGCTTCAAGTTAATCAACAAAAATTCCAGAAATATCAGAAGGACATTTCCATGGCAAAATCTTGCGTGATCTGCGGAAAAACCCGGCAGCCGGGGATCAAATACAGAAGGCGCGGCGCCATCAAGAGGACCGGCGGCGCGGGCGCCAAAATCGTCGGAAAAACGTTTCGGGCTTTCCTCCCCAATCTCCAGAGGGTCAAGATCGTCCTCAACGGGACCGTCAAACGCGAAAGCGTGTGCGTGAAGTGCATCAAGGCCGGAAAAATCACCAAGGCCGCCTAACGCCCGCCGTCGTTCCTGCCCTCCCCGCTTCTCAACCGTCAATTCAAAAAACCCTGGCAAGCTCCGAAGATCACTGGCTCTGCCGTATGTCTTTGAGCCGCAAAAGCACCATCGGGGACTTGTTCCAATCGTCTATGCCGAGCTGATAGGCGACATCCACCTTCTGCCCGGCTGACAACAACGGGCGGAACTTCCCCATCCCAAAACCGACCGCCGAAAACGTCATCCGCCCGTCCGTCAACCAAGTTTTCAATGTGTCTTTCGCCATGACCGTCGGCGTCGCCTTGACAGTCAACTGCCGGGAGCAAAAAACCGGCTCCGGGTTGCCCTCGCCATAAGGTTCAAGGGCGTTGACCGTCTCCACCAGGGCCAAGTCCAGGTTCGACAGCGCAATCTCGCTGTCAATCTGCAAAGCCGGGACCAGCGCCTCGCCGGACATGGTCTCGCGCGCGAGGTCATTGATACGCCGCCGGAATTCCCCGATATTTTCCGACCGGATGGTCAGCCCCGCGGCCAGCTTGTGCCCCCCAAAATTTTCCAAAATTCCCTCGCAATGGCGCAAGGCGTCATGAAGGTGAAAGCCCGCAATGGACCGGGCCGAAGCCGTGCCGATGCCGTTTTCGACCGAGATGACAATGCTCGGACGATAATACATCTCTGTCAGCCGCGACGCGACGATCCCCAGGACACCCCGGTGCCAGCCCTCCTGGCTCAAGACGATCACGCGATCCTCGTTGAAATTGACGTCGCGCTGGACCAGGTCAACCGCCTGCTGGGCCACATCTTTCTGAAGGCGTTGGCGATCCGCGTTGTGTTGTTCCAGGACCTGGGCCAACGCGTAGGCCTCCCCTGCATGCTCGGTCAACAATAAATCCAGGGATTTCCGCGCCGAGCCCATCCGTCCCGTGGCATTGATCCGGGGTCCGAGGATGAAGCCCACAAAATACGGTTTAAATTCCTTTCCCTTCAACTTGGCCACATCAATAAGAGCGGCCAACCCTTTGTTGGTTGTCCGTCCCAGCCGGGGCAAGCCCGCTTTCACAAAAATCCTGTTTTCCCCGACCAGGGGAACGACATCCGCGATCGTCCCCAGGGTCACAAGGTCAAGCGCCTCCTGGTCCAAAACCCCCAACAGCGCCTGGCTGAATTTGGCCGCAAGCCCCACGGCCGACAGATGCTTGAACGGATACGGACAATCGGCCCGTTTGGGATCAATCACGGCCTTCGCCGGCGGCAATGCTCCCGGATGCGGCTCATGATGATCGATGATGATCACGTCCAACCCCATCCGGTTAAGGGCTTCCACTTCCCGGCAGGCGGTGATACCGCAGTCCACGGTGATGATCAAACGGACACTATTCTCCAGAGCCAGCTCTCCGACACTTTCGTTCAACCCGTAACCTTCCTGGATCCGGTGCGGGATGTAATTCATCACCTCAACATCAAATTTCTTGAGAGTTTTGTAGAGCAGGGCCGAAGATGTCACGCCATCCACGTCATAATCGCCGAAAATCAGGACGCGCTCGCCGTTCTGCCGGGCCTCACGGATCCGCTCAACGGCCTTGTCCATGTCCTTGAGCAAAAACGGATCATGGAGTTTCCCAAGCCCGGCATCAAGGAAATCCCGCGCCGCGGCCTCGGACCCCAACCCCCGATTCACGCACAATTGGGCCACGATGGGGTGAACTCCCAGAGCGTTGCTCAACGCGACCTGCAATTGCGGGTCAGGATTTCGGATGTTCCAAATTTTTTGGGAAAAGGAAAGGGACATCGGTCCGTTTGCAATACCGTTTGGGATCCGGGCAGAGACCGCGGACAAACGTTACATTTTGGCCGGTGTGCTGACGCCCAACAGGCGCAGGCCGTTGGCCAGGACGATCCGGGCCGCGTCAATCAGCGCCAGCCGCTCTCCGGACAAAGCGGAATTCTCCTGATCGACCACGCGGTGGCAGTCGTAAAATTTATGGAAACACGTGGCCAGTTCCTGCAGATAACTG
Source organism: Candidatus Omnitrophota bacterium (assembly GCA_030688425.1). NCBI lineage: Bacteria > Pseudomonadati > Candidatus Omnitrophota > Candidatus Omnitrophota bacterium. The sequence goes on from JAUYIB010000031.1 coordinate 106,700, forward strand.
ACCAGGGCGTAGGGGTCTCTTTGCTGCCAGCACATCAGAAGGACATCGGAGAATCCCCCGACAGTCTTGATCAAATCCATCTCTTCCGGCTGAACCAAAAGGTTCAATCCGGAGGTCCTGGGTGAAAGATTAGCCTCCGCGGCCTTGGCGATGACGCTGTGGATGCGGGCGTGGGCATACTGGATGTAATACACCGGATTTTCCGCGGTCTGCTTCTTGGCCAGTTCCAGGTCGAATTCCAGGTGCGCGTTGATGTGCCGCATCATAAAAAAGAACCGCGCGGCGTCCACCCCGACTTCATCCATGACCTCCCGCAGGCTGATGTACTGGCCCCGGCGGGTCGACATGGACACCGGCTTGCCGTCCCGGTAAATCGTGGCGAGCTGGACAATAAGGACTTCCAGGGCCGAGGGATCATACCCGAGGGCTGCCACCGCGGCCTTAAGCCGCGGAATATACCCGTGGTGGTCCGGTCCCCACATGTTAAAAACCCTGGCAAACCCTCTTTGAAATTTATCACGGTGATAAACGATGTCCGGGGTGAAATAGGTATACGCGCCGTCGCTTTTTTTGACCACGCGGTCTTTGTCGTCTCCGAATGCCGTGGTCTTGAACCAAAGCGCCCCCTCCTGCTCGAAAAGAAAGCCCTTGTCCTTCAAGGAACGCAGGACATCCTCGATCTGCGGTTGAGTGGCGATGTGGCTCTGGTGCGACCAGACATCGAAATGGACGCGAAAGTCTTCCAGTTCCTTCTTGATCACGCCCAACAGATAATCCACGCCGTACCGGGAAAACTCCTGGGGCAAAACTTTTGCGAGATCCTCCCGGCCTTTGATCTGTTTTTCCTTGATCAACCGGGCGGCGATGTCGCGGATGTATTCTCCCTGATAGCCGTTCTCCGGCAGTTCAGCCGTGCCGCCGAAAATTTCGATGGCGCGGCATTCGATGGACTTGCCCAGAAGGTTGATCTGGTTGCCCTCATCGTTAAGATAAAATTCCTTCACAGCCTGAAAGCCGATAAAATTCAGGATATTCGCGAGCGCGTCGCCGACAGCGGCCTGGCGGGCATGGGCCACGCTCAACGGGCCCGTGGGATTGGCGCTGACGAATTCAATCTGGATCTTTTGTCCCTGGCCGAATGTCGACCGCCCGAACTGTGCCTGTTCTCGGAAGACCGCGTAAAGCACGTCGTAGGCCGCAAAACGGGACAAATAAAAATTAATGAACCCCGGCTTTTCGACCGTAATTTTCTCAATCTTGTCTTTTAGAACGGAATGGGAGATCGCTTCGGATAAAATCTTACGGAATTCCTCCGCCAGCAGGACCGGCGGCTTTTTAAAGATCCGGGAGGCTTTCAGGGCGATGTTGCAGGACAGATCGCCGAATTTTTTGTCGGAAGGGCATTCCAGAAGAATGGCCGGGGATTCTCCGTGGGCCGCAAAAGGCGCCTTCAGCGAAGACTCGAGGAAAGACTGCAATTGCTGTTTCAAATCGGTAGCCATGGTTCAAGACTTGTGTCCGGCGGCTGGAAAGCCGAAGCGAGCACCAAAAATTGGAAAACCGGAGATACGAATGGGCGGTTTGAAAGGAAGGATCGAAAAAACCGTAGAAACGTTATGCCCTGCGGTCGAGGGGGACACACGGACAGGAATCCCTGAAAAACAATCGACAGGCGAGACCGGGGACTTAAATGTGGACCTTCTTGGCTTCCTGCCAGAGATGCTCGAGGCCGTAAAACTCTCGCGTTTCCCGGTCAAAGACATGAGCAACGACCGTTCCCAGGTCCAGGAGAACCCAATGCCCGTCCCGGAAGCCCTGCTGATAGCGCACGTTGACGCCTTTCTGCCCCAGCCCTTCGCTGATCCCTTCGGCAACCGCCCGGACCTGCCGGTCGGAGTTACCGGTGCAGATGACAAAATAGTCGCAAAAATTCGCCACCTTGCGCATGTCAAGGACGACGATATTTTCCGCTTTCTTGTCAGAGGCGCATCCTACGATCGCCTGTGCCAATTGTCGTGCTGATAAATCCCGAGGACTGATAACGCTGCAACCCTTCTACGAGTGGACCGCGTCCGATGGGCGCGATCCCGGATCACCGGATTTTCGATGGAATAAAAACAAACCCCTTCCGGCGGGATCCCCGCCGGAAGGGAAAAAGAAATCTAACCCTGCTTCATCTTTGCGGCCTGGTCCTTACTCAAAACGCGCCAGCATTCATGCGTACCGCCCTTGGCTTTCGTCACGGCGAAGAATCTCCCGGCTTTCTCACGGACCTGATATTCAGTGGTCTTAAATTTCGATTTGGTCTTAACATCGTAGAAGGATAATTCTTCCATACTGCCTCCTTATTGATGAAAGTTAAATAATGAATTGAGTCTAACCGATATTACAATCCTTGTCAAATCAAAAAACATCAAATGAAGCCTTCTTCTCCATCCCTCACGGGATCGAGAGCAGACCCCTCATCTTTTTTTCCTGTTCATCGGTGATCGGGCCGATCAGAGCCATGCTGTACCGGTCGTCCCTGAAAATTTTCCGCGTGACCGCACGGATATCCCCCGGTTTGACCTTGCGGATCAGGGCGATCAGCTCCTTGAGCGTGCGGATGCGATCGTAGATCATGGTGGACTCTCCGATCCAGAGCATATGATCCATGGTCTCTTCCAGTCCGAGCGTGACCTGACCGATGAAATAGTCCCGGGCCCGGGCGAATTCACCGGCCCCCACCCCGTTGCGGCGGATCTTGACCAATTCCCGAAGGACCACATCCACGGTATCCACGATTTTCGCGTTATCGACCCCGGCGCGGACCACAAGGGCCCCTGTATCGTAAAGATATTTCGTGGAACTGGAAATCGAATACGCCAGCCCCCGTTTTTCACGGATCTCGTTGAAAAGACGGCTCGACATGTTGCCTCCAAGAATAATGTTAAGAAGGCTCAGGGCGTAGCGCTCCGGGTCCTGGTTGTCCATCCCTGGCATGCCCAGGGCCAAATGCATCTGCTCTGTGTCTTTGCGGAAAAACCGCGCTTTCGGATGGTCCTGGGAAGCGGCAGCTTCGAGAAAATCCGGGCCTGTCCCTGAAGAGATTTTCCCGAGCTTCTGCCTGACCAGCCGGACAAACGCATCGTGCCTCAAATGACCGCAGGCCGAAATGACCACGTTCCCGGCTCTAAAATTATCCGCATGGAAGGTCTTCAGGGCGGCCGCCGACAAGCCTCCCACAGACTCTTGCGTCCCCACAAGGCTGATGCCCAGCGGGTGGTCAGGCCACATCAGTTCGTCCAAAAGGTCATGGACATAATATTGGGGAAGATCATGGTACATCTTGATTTCCTCAAGAATGACCCCCTTCTCCTTCACCACATCTTTTTCAGCGAGAGACGGAAAAAACGCCATGTCGGCAAGGACGTCAAAGGTCAGCGACAGATGTTTGGCCGGGATTTTGGCGTAAAAACAGGTCTGTTCCTCGGTCGTGAAGGCGTTGAGCGCTCCGCCCACGCCCTCAACGGATTCTTTGATCTGCTTGCAGGAATATTTCCGGCTGCCTTTGAACACCATATGCTCAAGGAAATGGGCAACCCCTTTATTGGCCTTCTCTTCATAACGCCCGCCCGCGCCCACAATGATTCCGATCGCTACGCTTTGCCTGTCCGGGACGCTGTGGGTGACGACGCGCAATCCGTTTTCAAGATCTGTCCTGTGATACATTCTGTTTTCCTTTATTTAATCAGGTTCTCAGCGGTCTGGCCAGCCTGCTGACAAAATGGCTTACACTGGCAACGAGATCCCTGTTCCCCGCATTTTTCTCGATGGCTTTAACGATCGCGCTTCCGACAATCACGCCGTCTGCAAACCGTGCGATCTCCCTGACCTGGTCCGGCGAAGCGATGCCGAACCCCACGCACACAGGTTTTCGCGTCAACCGCTTGGCCTGTTGCACTCCGGCAAATAAACTGGCCGGCAAACGCTGTCGGGCGCCGGTCACGCCGGTGAGGGACACATAATAAATGAACCCGGTGGCCTGCTGGATAATCGTTTTCATACGCTGCGGCGTGGTGGTCGGGGCAAGGAAAAACACCGTGGCCAGCCCTTCCTGGCGGGCCGAAATCCGCAAACGGACCGCTTCTTCCGGGGGAAGATCCGGGATGATCACACCGTCCACCCCGGCTTTCACGGCTTCCCTGACAAATTTTTCTTCGCCGAAGCGAAAAACCGGATTGTAATACGTCATCAACGCGATCGGGATTTCCGAGTGCCGGCGGATATCTTTGACCAAATTCAAGATTTTGGCCAACGTCGCACCTTTTTTGAGGGCGCGGAAGGACGAGGCCTGGATGGTCGGGCCGTCCGCCATAGGATCGGAAAATGGCACCCCCAGTTCAACGATGTCCGCCCCGGACCGGTCGAACGCCAAGACCAGCTGTCCGGTCGTTGCCATATCCGGATCGCCGGCCGTAATGAACGTGATCAGTGCTTTTCGGCCCTCACGTCTCAACTCCTGAAATTTCCGGTCAATGCGGTTCATAGAACCTTTCAAATCAGATCTTTGATCGCGGCCACATCTTTATCTCCCCTGCCGGAAAGGCAGACGATCACATCCGCTTTGTTCTTTACTTTTTTGGCCAATTTCGTCAGATAGCTGACGGCATGGGACGATTCCAGGGCCGGGATGATCCCCTCCATCCGGGAAAGCAGTTTGAGTCCCTGCATGGCCTCCTGGTCCGTCACCGCCACATACGCCGCCCGCCCGGTTTGCTGGTAATACGCGTGTTCAGGCCCCACGCCGGGATAATCCAGCCCGGCCGCCACCGAATGCGCGATATGGACCTGGCCGCCCTCATCCTGAAGCAACGCGCTTTTACTTCCGTGCAAGACCCCCACCTTCCCTTTGTTCAAACTCGCGGAATGCTGTTTCGTGTGCAGGCCGTGCCCGGCCGCTTCGACACCGATCATCTTCACCCCGCGGTCGCGGTAAAAGGCATGGAACAACCCCATGGCGTTGCTGCCGCCCCCCACGCAGGCCACGAGGTAATCCGGCGAACTCCCCCGCATTTTGAGGAACTGCCGGCGGGCCTCCTGCCCGATGACCGCCTGGAAATCCCGGACCATCACAGGATACGGGTGCGGGCCGGCGACCGACCCGATGATATAAAAAGTATTGCGAACGTTCGTGACCCAGTCCCGGATGGCCTCATTCATGGCATCTTTTAATGTCCTCGATCCGCTGGTCACCGGGATCACTTCGGCGCCCAGGAGCCGCATGCGAAAAACGTTCAACGCCTGCCGCTCGATGTCCTCCGCGCCCATGTAAACATGACACTCCAGCCCGAAAAGCGCGGCGGCCGTGGCCGTGGCCACCCCGTGCTGGCCCGCGCCGGTCTCCGCAATGATGCGCGTCTTACCCATTCGCCTGGCTACCAGGATCTGACCCAGGGTGTTGTTGATCTTGTGAGCGCCCGTGTGCAAAAGGTCCTCGCGCTTGAGATAGACGTTCAGCGTCTTCAAATAGCGGCTGAGCCGGCCGGCAAAATAAAGATTCGTCGGGCGGCCGGCATATTCACGCAAATACCTGCGGAATTCCGTCTGGAATTTACGGTCGCTTTTTAAACTGTAGTAAATTTTTTCCAGCTCCGAGAGCACGGCCATGAGCGTTTCAGGGACAAACTGTCCCCCGAATTCGCCGAAACGGCCGCGGCGGTCTGGGATCAAAACGCTTTTCATATCAATGCGGGGAGTCCCGGGGAAAAACTCTCTCATTCTAAAAAATGTCGGACTTGATCTTTTGCTCCAGAAGCCGGACAAGGATCGCCCGCTCTTCAGGATCGATCTCTTTTGTGGACTCCAGAAATTTCGCCATGCGGTCCTTCTGCTGGGCATAGTAAAAAACGTCCCCGATCACCCGCGACCCGTCGGTCAAAAGGCCGCGCATGCGGCAGGTCCCGGCCAGGTCCAGGTTGCCGGCGTTAAGGAGGCTGATCTCTTCCATGATACGCTTGAGCTCATTCTTCCAGTCCTGCAGATTATTTTCCATGGTCGTATAATAATCCGCGTCGCCCACCATCCACAGCTTGACGACCTCCAAGTCCTGAACGGTCAGGGTCTCTCCGCCCTTGAGCTTCTGAATGACCCGCTTCAGGTCCTTTTCGGTCAAACTCTGCATATGCTCGCGAAAGGCCTGCTCAAGCCCGCCGAAGATCGTGGACAAGCGGCTGTAGGCATCCCCCGTGTCCAACTTGACGGCGGCGGCGTAATCCTGATTCAGTTTAGCGACAACCTGACGAAAATCACCCATGATTGATCCTCCCGATTATAGTGCGCTGCTCAACGAATGAAGCCTTAGGACGTCCAATCCGGATACCTGTCGGTCCCAAAGAAATTCTCCGGATAAAACTTTCTGCGGATCGGCTCCGGCAGGAATTGAAAAAAGAAAGCGCCCTTGGCCTCCGCACCGATCTCCCGCTCCAGGGCCTTGCGGTCGAACCGTATCGCGCCGATATCCGGCGTCTGCGTGTCCGCCACCCAGAGCCGCTCCACGGTGGACCGCGGCTGGTTGGAAGCGAAAACGAGGAACCGCCCATCCGGCGACCAGCCCACGTGGCGGTCAATCCCCAGATTTGTCGTGACCCGCTTCTCGTTCTTGCCATCGCTGTCCATCACGTAAATCTCGAGATTTTCCTTGCCGTCCGCCCCGGCCAATCCAGTGACAAAGGCGATCCGGGAACCATCCGGCGAGAAGGCCGGGGAATAATCGCGTCCCCGGAACTCGGTCAACTGCCGCAGGGACTTCGTGGCGATCTCATAAGCCCAGAGATCCGAATTGCCGCTGCGTTTCGACGCGAAGATGATCCGCCGTCCGTCCGGCGAAAAGTTGGGAGTGAAGTCCATCCCTTCATAATCCGTGATCTGAGCCAAATCCGACCCGTCCGCGTTCATGGTGTAAACGTCCATGTGCCCGTGATAGTTCGCGCAGAACACCAGCTTGCGCCCGTCCGGCGACCAGTCCGGGGACTGGTGGTGCTTCCCGGATTTCGTGATCTGGGCCTTCTCAGAGCCGTCGGCATTCATGACCCAGATCTCGGCGGTGCCGCTCTTGTTGGAGATGTACGCGATCTTCCGGCCGTCCGGCGACCACTTGGGCATATCGTTCCATGAATCGCCGGTTGTCAGCTTATCGATCTCTCCGGACGGAAGCTCAACGGTAAAAACATCGTAATCCCCGTGTCTGCCGGAAACAAAAACAATCGTGCCTTTCAAATCCATGTCAACCTCTTTTCCGTAGTCCTAAAGGTTCCCTGCGCCCGCGGGTTCATACTGGTTCATGATCATGACCGTGTTGCCGAACCCCACGGCCCCGTCGATGCGGAGCGGGATCCTCTGCGGGCCGGCATCGAACCAAACCCGGTATTTTTGGGGATCACTTTGCATATGATAGGCCTGATAGACCTGCCCCCCGGCCTTGATTTGGACTTTCTCCTTTAACTGGATCAGGACATCCGTGGTGGGAAGGTTCATCGCAATCTTCTCCTCGGGGTCGAAGCGGCCTTCCCGGCGGTAACGGTAAATGAACCCGTAAAGATTATCCAGGGGCTGTTCCTTCTCAATAACCTGCTCCGTCGTTTTTCCTCCGGCTGTCTTCACGATCCGGACGCGCCCGGTCTCCTTGTCATAAAACTCCAGGATCTTTTCCTTTTTCCCGAAAACGTGCAAATCACGGTGGACCTGAACGGGCCGGTAGGTCACAGGGTCCACGAAGATCCTCTCTTCGCCGTCGTATAAATTCCCGGCTTTGGCCTTGAAAACGATTTCCAAGACTTTTTGACCAGAAACCTCCTTCGCCCCGAGGAACGTCAGGGTCGCCTCCCCGGCTTTCACTCCGACTTTTTTGATCGAATACCGGATTGTTTCCCCGCTGAAAAATACCGTCTCCTCAGCCGGGAGAGGCGCAACGGATGAAAAAGCAACGGCCAGGGACATCACGACAATCCGCCGTAATAGTCTTCCAAGAAAAGGTAACGTTTTTGAAATCCGTGTTTCCATCGGTATGTGAAGAAATAAACAAACGGGCGCAACGGGTTCGTCACGGCATCACAAAGGATATGGACGGTCAACCCCACCGCCGCTCCCCACCACGCCAGGGACAACCCCTGGAGGACAATCACAGCCCAGAAAAGTAAAAGCGCCTCATAGGAGTGCAGGACCAGGCGCAACTTGCCTTCTCTTTCCTTGGCGCAAAAATTCCACAATTCGCCGTAGGTGAAAACCAATTTCCTTTTCGCGAACCAAAAATCAAGAATATGGTCCAGGTCAATGAACACCCCGCATAAAAGGCAGGACAACGCGCCGTCCCAGGACCGCGTAGCGGCGCCGAACAGGGAACCGGCCGCCAGGGAGATCGCGACATGATGGGACGGCTTCATAAACCGGCCCGCTCCTTACACCGCGGCGTCATAATCTTTCAGAAACCGCTCCAGCAGCTGTGTCCCGCGGTAAAGGGTCCCGATTTCCGCGTACTCATCGGTCGTATGATACGTTCCCTCCGCCCCGTAACCCGTGGCAAACGCCGGGATCCCGTGCTTCTTGAAAAACGTGATGACCGTCGCGCCTTCGCTCCCCTTCAAGGGAGCGCGAAGCCCCAGCTTCCTGGCGCTTTGGACATAGGTCTTCACAAACGGGTGCTCCGGGTCCATGGCATACGGTTGCTGAAGATCGTCGATCTCGATCCGGAATCTCTTTGCATGACGCCGGATCAATTTTTTAATATCGTTCAGGAGGGGTCCGCTGGTCATGCCGGGTAGATACCGGACATCCACGGCAAATTCACAAAAATCAGCCACCATGTTGACCTTGTCCCCGCCCTTGATGACGCCGATATTGATCGTGGGCGCGTGCAGCATCGGATGCGGCAGGAATTTGAACCGGTAGGCCTTCAAATCATTAATCACCCGGGACGCGATTTCAATGGCGTTCGTCCCCCGCCAATTGTAAGCCCCATGCGCCTTTTTGCCGAAAATCTGAACGCGCATATGGATGAGCCCCTTTTGGGTGATGATCGAGTTGAACTCATCGGAATCCAGGATCAGGGCGACCTTGGGCTTGAGGATTTTCTTATCCAATAAAGGAATGATCCCGGCGTGGCTGCCGGTCTCCTCGTCCACGGTCGCGGCCATGATCAGGTCGCGCTTCAGCTTCGCGCCGTCCTCGACCAGGCTTCGCACAGCCTCCATGGCGCTGGCCAGATTTCCCTTATCATCGCTGGCCCCACGGCCGTAAATGCGCCCGCCCACGATGTCCGTGCCCAGGGGATCAAATTCCCAGCCCTTGCCGATCGGCACAGTGTCAAAATGCGGCGTGATCAGGATCGCCTCCTTGGCAGCGCGGGCCCGCGGCCAGGAGCCCTTGAGCGTGGCCACCACGTTGGGGCGATTCTTCTCAAAGGTATACGTCTTCACCTCCAGGCCAAGGGATTTCATGTCCTGGACGATGTATTTCGACAGGGCCAATTCATTGCCCGGGGGATTCTCGGAGTTATAACTCAAAACTTTCTGGGTCAGCTTGACAAGACGGGATTTATTGATCATCTCAAAAACTCCTCGGCTTTGAGTGCGCCCAGGATACGGCTGAAATCCTCAAAATCCACGAACACCAGTTCGGGGCGCTGTTCATTCAGGCGCTGTAATTTGGGAAGGTGATGCTTGACGTTCCGGAACGCAATGTACTTAAAGGGCGTCCCGCACTGGGGGCACTGTTGGGCATCCAATTTGAGGTCAATGGCCTGACAATTTCCACAGTTGGCCGAAACATCACCATAAACCAGCAGATGCTGTTTGATCTCGTGGATATCCAGCTTTTTGTAAATTCTTATAAACCGCTGGCTCATGAGAAGTTATTATAACATAAACGACTTGTGAGGAAGAAATTTTCGCTGGAAAATCACGGGCAACAAGCCAAACCGCGGCAGGCAATAAAAAAACCCTTATCAAATCTAAGGGTTTTGGCTTTTTAGGAAATAAAAAAAGCCGATAAAGACGGGGATGTCGGATCCCCTCGCGCTTCGGCAACTCAGCCACCGTATTGTCCTACCAACCCCACGAACATCTTCGCGTGCCCGATCGCCTCACGGGCCTTTCCGGTCGTCAGACAAGTTAGGTCTGGAGCTTTGCGTCCCCGGGTTTCCCCGGGTTTGCCTTTATCGGCTATAAAAACTATATCATATAGATATATTGATGACAAGGGACCGGGCCGGAATATTCAGGATTTTTTTGTTTTCCGCAAGTCTCTGTTCCGCAAACGGTTACCGGCTGAAAAAAGACACCCGCAGAGCAAAGAATTTTGGGAAAGACCCGATCCCGCCGGACGAGCGAATCCCGACCTTCGGGACGAAATCAAACCCGGTTAAACAGGAATGTAAACCCTGCTGATAAAATCCTTCATCAACTTCTCGCTTTTACGGCCCGGCGCCTCCTCTACCCCGCTGGAAACATCAACGGCAAACGGCCGGACCTCTTCAACGGCCTTTGTCACATTCTGGGCGTTCAGCCCCCCGGAAAGGATCGCGGGTTTGCCGTAATTTTTTACCCCTGTCAGCAGCGACCAGTCAAAAACCTGTCCCGTCCCCCCATGCTTGCCCGGATGATGGGCATCAAAAAGAAAAGCGCTGACATGATAATTTTTCAAGCGCGCTACGTCAAATTGATCGCCGACCCGGAAGGCCTTGATGACATGGCAACCTTTGAAACGTTTGCAATACTCCGGGGTCTCGTCGCCGTGAAACTGCAGAGTCCGGATCCCGCAGAATTTCGCGATATCCCGCACCGCCCCTTCCTTCTGGTCCACAAACACGCCGACCGGCGTGACAAACGGCGGAAGGGCGTCGATGATCGCCTTGGCCCTGAACGGCCCGACATACCTGGGACTCTTTTTATGAAAAATGAAACCGACCGCCCAGGCACCCAGGGAAGCGGCTTTCAAGGCGTCTTCTTTCGTCGTTATCCCGCAAATCTTCACTCTAATCATGACCACGATCCTCTCTTTATTTTCCCGACATGACTTCCCGGACCTTCTGTCCGATGTCCGGGGCCCGCATAAAAGTTTCACCGATCAGAACCGCATTCACGCCCATGCCCTGCAAGGCCATGATGTCCGCGTGCGTCCTGATCCCGCTTTCGGCCACGATGGTCTTGCCTTTTGGAATTTTCGGAATAAGTGTTTCACAAATTTTCATATCCACGGCAAACGTCCTCAAATCGCGGTTGTTGACGCCGATGACCTGGGCCCCGGCGTTCAGGGCGCGGTCCAATTCGGCCTCATTGTGGACCTCGAGCAGGCAATCCATATCAATATCCCCTGCTGCTTCCAGAAGACGGCGGCAATCCTCGTCTTTCAGGATCGCCATGATCAGAAGGACCGCGCTGGCCCCGCAAACGAAGGCCTCATGGATCTGGCCTTCATGAAGGATAAAATCCTTTGTCAAAACCGGCACCGGGAAATTCTCGCTCACCGCGGCCACATACCGGGGCTTGCCGAGAAAATATTTTTCTTCGGTCAGGACGGAGATCGCGGCCGCGCCGTTTTTCACGTACGCGCGGGCGATGGACAGGACGTCAAACTCCTCACGGATCAAGCCCATCGACGGGGAGGCCTTCTTGATTTCGGCGATCAGATTGACCTGCCCGGGCTGCGAAATCTGCCTTTGAAAAATATGGTACCGGGACAGTTTTTCCCCTTTGATCTTCTTGGCCAAGGACTGGTAATAAGCGTCCTTTTGCCTGTTGACTTCCTGCTTGTGCTCAACGATCTTTTTTAAAAAATCATTGTCCATGAACGGCTCCCGGCTCATCCCGCGTTGGTGAACCGCACCATATCCTCAAGCTTTTTCCGCGCCGCGCCGCTGTCCAGGGATTGGGCCGCCAGGGTCATGCCTTGCTTCACATCAGCCGCCTTCCCCGCGATCAACAAGGCATACGCGGCGTTCAACACCACGATCTCCCGTTGAGGCCCTTTGACTCCTCCAAGGACATCCCGGGCAATCTGCAGGTTCGCGGACAAGTCCCCGCCCTTCAGCGCGGATTCCTCAACAGGCGCAATGCCGAACTGTTTCGGATCAATTTCGTAAGAAACCACGTCCCGGCCGTTAAATTCGCTGGCAAAGGTCTTGCCGGTTGTCGTGATCTCGTCCAGCCCGTCGCTGCCATGCACCACCAGGGCGCGTGCAATGCCCAAATTTTTAAGAACCTGCGCCATCGGCCCCACAAAATCCCGGCTGTAAATGCCGATCACCTGGTGGGTGGCGAACGCCGGATTGATGAGCGGCCCCAGGATGTTAAAGATCGTTTTCACCCCCAGCTCCTTGCGGACCGCGGCCACATTTTTCATGGCCGGATGGAGCCGCTGGGCAAAAAGGAACGCGATCCCGATCTTATCCAGGCATTCCGATAATCGCTCTGCCGGGATGTCCAGCTTAACGCCCAGGCCTTCCAGGACATCCGCGCTTCCGCACCGGCTCGAGACCGAACGGTTGCCGTGTTTGGCCACCGTCACCCCGGCGCCGGCCACGGCTAAGGCCACAAGGCTGGAAATATTGAACGTGTCCTTGCGGTCGCCCCCTGTGCCGCAGGTATCCATCACAACCGGGGACTGGGCAGGAACACGGATGGAAAACTGCCGAAGAATCTGGGCCGCGCCCGTGATCTCATCCACCGTCGGCCCCTTATCGTTCAGGGCCAGGAGGAAATCCTTGATCTCCTGCGCCGGCGCCGATCCCGACATGATCTCCTGCATCACGGCGCCGATCTCGGCCTGCGAAAGATCCAGGCCAGACCTGATTTTAACGATGCACTCCCGTGTCTTCACAACGGCGGCCCCTTCAGGATAACTATTTTAATTTGAGAAAATTGCTTAAAATCCGCATCCCGGCCCTGGTCAACACGGATTCAGGATGGAATTGAACTCCCCAGAGAGGGAATTTCTTGTGACGGACGCCCATGATCTCACGGTCTTTGTCCTTTGTCCAGGCCGTGACTTCCAGGCAGTCAGGGACCGTTTTGGGATCGATGACCAGGGAATGATACCGCGTGGCGTCAAACGGGTTGTCCACGCCGGAAAAAATTTCCCGGCCGTCATGGCGGATCGGCGACGTCTTCCCGTGCATGAGCCGCCTGGCCTGGATGATCTTCCCGCCGTAGGCATATCCGATCGCCTGGTGCCCGAGGCAGACCCCCAGGGTAGGGATCTCGCCGGCCAATTCCCGGATGATATCCACGGAAACGCCCGCGTCCTCCGGCCGGCCGGGGCCGGGTGAAATCACGATCCGGGACGGCTTCATCTTGCGGATCTGCCGGAGCGTCAGGGCGTCGTTCCGGAACACCTTAAGGTTAGCCTTCAACTCCCCCAGATACTGAACGAGGTTGTAGGTGAAAGAGTCATAATTGTCGATCATCAGGATCATTGTTACTCCCTCGCGCGGCGGACAACCGCTCCCAGGTCGGTCAGCTTGCGGTCGATGTTCTCATATCCGCGGTCGAGATGATAAATGCGGAGAATTTCCGTCTTCCCCCTGGCCGCGAGGCCAGCGATCACCAGCGCTGCCGAAGCGCGCAGATCCGACGCCATGACCGGGGCGCCGTAAAGTGTCTTTCCCCCCTCGACAATGGCGCTGCCGCCCTCTCGGCGGATCTGGGCGCCCATGCGGTTGAGTTCCGCGATGTGCATGAAACGGTCAGGGAACACCTTGTCGGTGATGACGCTCACGCCGGGCACCGTGGCCATCAGAGCCATGTATTGGGCCTGAAGGTCCGTCGGAAACCCGGGATGAGGATAGGTCGTGACGCTCACGGGTTTCAAATTCTTGCGGGGCTTCACGCGGATCAAATTCCCGTCCTTCTTCACGTCCACGCCGACTTGCTCCAGCCGGTCGATCAGCGCCAACAGGTGCGAATAATGGGCGTTGCGCAGAACGATCTCGCTGCGCGTCGCCGCGGCCATCAGGACGAACGTGCCGGCCTCGATGCGGTCAGAGGTGATGCGGTAATCCGCGCCGCCGAGCTTGCGCACGCCGTTGATGAAAATGCGCGGGGTCCCCTGCCCCTGGATCTTGGCGCCCATGGCGCTCAAAAAATTTCCCAGGTCTTCCACTTCCGGCTCGCAGGCCGCGGACTCGATGATCGTCTCGCCATGGGCCAGGGCCGCGGCCATCATGACGTTGGCCGTTGCCAGGACCGACGAGCCGAAAACCCCACCGAGATAAACCTGCTGTCCTTTCAAGCGGTTCGCCCGGGCCGTGACATACCCCGCCTCAAAATCCGTCTTGGCGCCCAGGGTCATCAATCCCTTCATATGCAAATCCACGGGACGCACCCCGATAACACATCCCCCCGGAAGCGAAACCTTGGCCTTGCCGAGCTTCGCCAAAAGCGGCCCCAGCACGCAGAACGAACCGCGCATCGTGGACACCAGCTTGTAATCCGCGATGTAATTCAGCGGACCGCTCGGAGAAACTGTGACGCGGTCCTCATGGATCTCGACAATCTTCCCCAGGGACCTGAGAAGCTTGCACATGGTCAGGGTGTCCCGCAACTTGGGGACGCTGCGGACAACGCATTTCTGGTCGGTCAGCAGGGTCGCCGCCAGGATGGGCAGTGCCGCGTTCTTGGAGCCGCTGATCTTGACCTCGCCCTTGAGGGGACGCCCCCCTTCGATCACAAACTTTTCCATGGGTTCGTTTCTCCTTTAAGGAATTTGACCCGTTGGTGAAAGCCGCCGCGCGGCAAATATCCTGTCTGTGCCGGCGAGATCCCTGCGAAATTCAAGGCCGACGAAGCTTGCGGTTGAATGAAGCAGCCGCTCGATTTCCGGACGCTGCCCGTCTCCCATTTCCATCATCAAAAATCCGTCCAGAGCGAGCCATTCAGCGCAGGCCCCGACGATCCTGCGATAAAATCTCAAGCCGTCCGGGCCTCCGTCCAGCGCGGACACCGGCTCCTTGCGGACATCCGGCGGTAAAAACGCAATTTTCGCGGAAGGGATATAGGGCGGGTTGGAAACAACCGCGTCAAAGATTTTTCCCGATGGCGTCCATGAAAAAATGTCCGCGCAAACAAACTCGACCCGGTCCGAGACCTGATTCCGTTCAGCGTTCCGGCGCGCCACATCCAGAGCGGCCTCGGAAAAATCCAGGGCCGTGACATGACAACCGGGACACAATTTTGCCAGGCTGACGGCGATGGCGCCGGACCCGGTCCCGACATCAAGGATCTCAAGTTGGCGCGTTGTGCCAAGCAATAAAATTTTTTCTATGGCCCATTCCGCCAGATGCTCTGTCTCCGGCCGGGGGATCAGGACGCGGGAATCCACATAAAACGGGGATCCCATAAATTCGCATTCTCCCAAAAGATACTGAAGGGGCTCTCCGGCCTGCCGCCTGGCCAGGATGCCCCTGAAACGGGCCTCTTGTTCCGGTGACAGCGGCACCGGACGCGCGTAAAGGTCCACTCGGCGGCAGCCCCGGATCGATGTCAGGATCAATTCCTGTTCGGTCATGAGGCATTCACCTCGGCTTCCTGTTCCGCTTTGATCAATGCTTCGGTCAGCTCATCCATCTCGCCTTCCAGAACGTCCACAAGGCGGTGGGTCGTGAACCCGATGCGATGGTCTGTGATGCGCCTGTCGGGGAAATTGTACGTGCGGATCTTTTCACTGCGGTCCCCGGTCCCGATCTTGGCCTTGCGGTCCTTGGCGGCTTTTTCAAAATTTTCCAGACGGATCTTGTCCAGAAGGCGCGCCCTGAGGACGCGCATCGCTTTCATCTTGTTCTTGAGCTGGGAGCGTTCGTCCTGGCAGATAACCACCAGCCCGCTCGGAAGGTGCGTGATGCGCACCGCAGAATCCGTGGTGTTGACGCTCTGTCCACCGGGGCCGGACGAACGGAAAACGTCGATCTTCAAATCTTTGGGCTCGATGCTGATCTCCACTTCCTCAGGCTCGTAAAGAACGGCGACCGTGGCCGCGGAGGTGTGGATACGCCCCGACGCTTCGGTGGCCGGGACGCGCTGGACGCGGTGCGCCCCGCTTTCCCATTTGAGCCGCTGGGCCGCGCCTTTGCCGCTGATGCCGAAGACAACTTCCTTGAACCCGCCGCTCTCGCTCGCATGGCTGCTCATCAACTCCGCCTTCCAGCCCTTCTTCTCGGCATAACGCGCGTACATGCGGTAAAGGTCCGCGGCAAAAAGGCTGGCCTCCTGCCCTCCGGTGCCGGCGCGGACCTCAATGATCAGGTCCTTGTCCTTCTCTTCCCGTTTGGGGTTGGCCAGCTCTTCAAGTTTTTTCTCGAGCTCAATTTTCTGGCGGCCACAGTCCGCGAGCTCCGCCCTGGCCAAATCCTCAAAGTCGGCGTCGTGCTTCTCCTGAAGCAGGCGGCCCAACTCTTCGATTTGCCCCAGATTCTGGCGGTAAGCGTTCAAGGTCTCCACGAACGGACTGAGCTCGGAATATTCCTTGGCCAGCTTGGGATACTGGTTCTGGTCCCCGACGATCTTGGGGTCGCCCAGCAGCGCCTCCAACTCCCGGTAACGGGCCTCGATTTTTTTAAACTTTTCAGAGATCATGGCGTTTCCGATAGAGAAAGAAACAATCCACGGAGACAAGGCATAACGATGTCCTCCCGTGGATCGCCCCTTTCGCGCCCGTTAAGGGATTACTTCTTGTATCTCTGCTTGAACTTCTCGATACGCCCGGCGGAGTCCACATACTTTTTCTCACCGGTGAAGAACGGATGGCAATTCGAGCAGATCTCGACGCGGATGTTCTTCTTGGTGGACTTGGTGTGGATCACCGAACCGCAGGCGCAGGTGATCGTGGTTTCTTCGTAAACAGGATGAATGTCCGACTTCATTTCGTGCTCCTCCTTACTTGTTCATGTTATCCAGAAACTCTTTGTTGGTTTTGTACTTGGCGATTTTGTCAATCAACAGCTCCATGGCCTCGGCCGCGTTAAGGTCGTTGATGGCCTTGCGCAGGAGCCAGACCCGCTGAAGCTCTTCCTGGGTGATCAGGAGCTCTTCGTGGCGGGTGTTCGAGCGCTTGATGTCGATGGCCGGGTAGATGCGCCGCTGGAAAAGGTTGCGGTCCATCTGCAATTCCATGTTGCCGGTCCCCTTGAACTCCTCGAAGATGACTTCGTCCATGCGGCTGCCGGTGTCCACCAGGGCGGTGGCCAGGATGGTCAAGCTTCCGCCTTCCTCGATGGCGCGGGCCGCGCCGAAAAACCGCTTCGGCTTATGGAGCGCGTTGGAATCCACGCCGCCGGAGAGGATCTTCCCACTGTGCGGGACAACCGTGTTGTACGCGCGGGCCAGACGGGTGATGCTGTCCAGCAGGATCACGACGTCGCGCTTGTGTTCGACCAGGCGCTTCGCTTTTTCCAGCACGATCTCGGCGATCTGCACGTGGCGCTCCGCCGGTTCGTCGAAGGTCGAGGCGATGACCTCGCCCTTGACGCTGCGCTGCATGTCCGTGACTTCTTCCGGGCGTTCGTCGATCAGAAGGACGATCAGATAAACGTCCGGGTTGCTCACGGTGATCGCGTTGGCGATTTTTTGCAACAGGACCGTTTTCCCGCTGTACGGCGGGGCGACGATCAGGCCGCGCTGCCCCTTGCCGATCGGCGTCAACAGGTCCATGATCCGGGTCGAAACCTCCTGCTGGGTCGTCTCCAAAACAAGCCGCCTGTTGGGATACAGCGGCGTGAGGTTGTCGAACAGGATCTTGTCTTTGCATTTCTCCGGGTTCTCATAGTTCACGGCTTCGACCTTGAGAAGGGCAAAATATTTTTCCCCTTCCTTGGGGGGCCGGATGTGGCCGCTCACATTGTCGCCCGTCTTGAGATCGAACCGGCGGATCTGCGACGGCGACACGTAGATGTCGTCCGGACAGGGCAGATAATTATAATTTGAACTGCGCAGGAACCCGAAGCCCTCGGAAAGGATCTCCAGGGTCCCCTCGCCGAACATCAGCCCCTCCTTCTCCGCCTGGCGCTGGAGGATCTTGAAGATCAGGTCCTGCTTCTTGATCCCGCTCACGCCGTTGACGTCCATGTCCCTGGCGACCTTCGAAAGCTCGGACATCTTCATGTCCTTGAGCTTGGTGATGTCCAGCTGGCTCTGGCCGGGCTTCACTTCGATCTTTTCTTCCTGTTCGGTTTTCCTGTCCGCCTTGTCCGATGATTCGATCTTTTTATCGGGCTTTTCCGCGGCCCTGGAGGGAGCTCTTTCCATATCCGTGTTCTCCTCGGTGGTTCCGTTGGTTTTCCTGGTTTCCCTGCTTGAAATTCTCGTCATACTGCTCGACCTCGTTAAATGTTATCGTGCGTTAACCTGCGTTGAACTTCGCCCCAAATTCCTATATATGATCTTATCCCAAACGCGCTGGACCTGCCTTTGGGTCTCTACCAGGGATCGGCCGTTGCGAATGACAATGTCCGCCATCGCGGCCTTGCGCCGGAGAGGCATCTGCTCCGACATCCGCCGCAGGACATCTGCGCGGGACATCCCCAGTCTTTTCTTCGTTCGATCGACCTGCTGCTTCTTGGACGCGGTCACCGTGACGGTGTAATCCGCCAGGCGGTCCATTCCGGACTCAAACAACAGCGGCACATCCAGCGCCGCGACTTTCACCCGCCCGCCCCGTTTCCAGCGGGACAATTGTTCCCGGGCGGTTTTCATCACCAGGGGATGAACGATCCGCGTCAAATCGTCCAACGCCCCGGTATCGGAAAAAACCACCGCCGCGATTTTCCTGCGGTCAATCGTCCGGCCGGAGAGGATCCCCGGACCGAACCTCTTGATGATCCGCGCCCGGCAGGCCCGGTCACGCATCATCAGGCCGTGGACGATCCGGTCGGCGTCAAGGATCTTCGCGCCCCGGCGGGCGAACATCGCCGCCACCGTGGACTTTCCCGAACCGATTCCTCCCGTAATGCCGAAAACAAGCATGTTCATCGCGTCTCGGACGCCAGGCGCCGGGTATACAGATCCATGTACTGACGGGCTGAGTCGTCCCAGGTGAAATGACAATCAAAGGCCTTTTTGACCAGGCCGGCGAACACCGTCTTCCGGTGATAAATCTTCACCGCTTCGCGGACCGCGTGCAAAAAATCCTTGAGCGAATAATCCTGAAACACAAACCCGTTTCCCCCCTGGTCATACGGCCGGATCGTGTCCACCAGGCCGCCGGTGTGGTGCACCAGCGGGATCGTCCCGTATTTCAAGCTGATCATCTGGCTCAACCCGCAGGGTTCGTACACCGACGGCATCAGGAAAATGTCGCTGCCGGCATAAACCTGGTGGGCCAGATTTTCGTCAAAAATGATGTGCAGGGCGAACTTGTCCGGGAACCGGTGCTGAAGGGCCCGCAGCATGGCATGATACTTCCCTTCCCCCAGCCCCTTGACCACAAGCTGCAGGTCCATGGACATCAAATCCTGCATCGCGTCATAAATCAGGTCAATCCCCTTCTGGTGCGACAACCGGCCCACAAATCCCAGCAACGGCACGTCGTCCAGGACCGGAAGCTGGGACAGCTCCTGGAGCTTTCGCTTGTTTTTAATCTTGCCGCCCGGATCGTCGCGCGTGAACCGCTCGGCGATTAAAGGGTCCGTGGCCGGGTCCCAGGTCTCCGCGTCAATGCCGTTCAAAATGCCGGCCACCTCGTCCTTGCGCGTCCGCAGGACGCCGTGCAGGCCGCATCCCAGACGCTCACCCAGGATATCCTTGGCGTAAGTGTTGCTGACCGTGGTCACGCTGTCGCTGAAAACAATGCCCGCTTTCAAAAAATTGATCTGGTCATAGAACTCGAACCCTTCGGAATTGAAAAGCTTCTCTTCCAGCCCCAGGAGGGGATAACGCTCTTTAGGAAAAACACCCTGATAGGCCAGATTGTGGATCGTCAGCACGGATTTGACCCCGGCAAAGAACGGGTCCTTGGCGTGCAAAAATTTCAAATACGCGGGGACCAGGGCCGTCTGCCAGTCGTGGCAATGCGCGATGTCGATCTTGAGATTGAGCTGTTTCAGGACCTCAAGGGATTTGGCGCAAAAAAACTGATACCGCTCCAAATTGTCGGGATAATCTCCCTCACTGTTTCCGTAAAGTCCGGCCCGGTCAAAATATTTTTCATTTTCGATGAAATAGACCTGGACGTTGTCCCCGATCACGGTCGTCCAGACCGAGCTGTTCAGCCTCTTGAGCTGAAATTTGGACGGGACAATGCACTGGTACCGGGGCAGGAACACAACCATCTCCGCGCCCAGTTTCTCGAGCGCCAGCGGCAGGGACCCGCAGACATCGGCGAGTCCGCCGGTCTTGGCGAACGGAACGACTTCAGATGAAAAAAATGCGATTCTCATAGAACCCTGCACATTCATTTAAAAATCATCGTTTCCCGCGGGACGGCGCTGAAGCCGCGATCTCTTCGGCCTCGAGCCAGTTGGGGCCCCGCTTCACGGCGACCTTGACCGGCACGGTCAGCTCCAGGGCCTGCTCCATGTTCACCCGGATCAGCTCCACAAGGTCCGCTGTTTCGCTGCTCAACGCGTCAAACACAAGCTCGTCATGGACCGTGATCATCATTTCCGACTCCAGCTTCCGCTCGCGCAAGGCCCGGTCAACACGGATCATGGCCAGCTTCATCAGGTCCGCCGCCGATCCCTGCACCGGCGTGTTAATCGCCTGGCGCTGGGCGAACTGCCGGACCGCCTGGTTAGGGCTCTGGATTTCCGGGATATATCTCCGCCGGTTCAGCAAGGTCACGACATAGCCGTCTTTTTCGCAGCGTTTGACCGAATCATCCATAAATTTCTTCACGCCCGGATAACGCAAAAAATACCGGTCAATGAAATCCTGCGCCTGGTCCTGCGGAACGTCCAAATCCTTGGCCAGGCCGAACGCGCTCATGCCGTAAATGATCCCGAAATTCACGCGTTTGGCGGCGTTGCGCATCTCCGGCGTCACGTTCTCTTCCGCCACATCAAACATCAGGGCAGAGGTGAACCGGTGGATGTCCCTGTCCTCAAAAAAAGCCTGCCGCAGATTTTCGTCCCCCGACAGGTGCGCCAGGATCCGCAGTTCAATCTGCGAATAGTCAGCAGCCACGATCTCGTGCCGGTCGTCCGACGGGATGAACGCCCGCCGGATATCCCTCCCCAGTTCTGTCCTGATGGGGATGTTCTGCAGGTTGGGGTCATGCGAGCTCAACCGGCCCGTTTCCGTCCCGGTCTGATCAAAGGTGGCGTGCACCCGCCCGGTCCGGGGATTCACGAGCTGCGGGAGAGCGTCAATATACGTCGATTTGAGCTTGGCCAGCTGGCGGTATTCCAAAATGGCCCCGGGCAACGCATGATTACCGGCCAACTTGGTCAGCACGCCCTCGTCCGTCGAAAACCCGGTCTTGGTTTTCTTCACGGCCGGCAGCTTCAACTTTTCAAAAAGAATATGGCCAAGCTGTTTCGGGGAGTTAAGGTTGAACTCCTCCCCCGCCATGTCATAGATCCGCCGCTCCAGGCCATCGATCTTCTTGCCGGTTTCACGGGACAGATCGGCGAGAAGACCGCCGTTCAGACGGACACCGACGCCTTCCATGTGCGAAAGAACAAATGTCAGCGGAATTTCAATATCCGCGAATAACTTCAACAAATCTTTGGCATTGAGCTGCTCACGCAGGGGGCCCAGCAAACGTTCCATGTACCCGGCCTTCTGCGCCGCGCCGGCCGTTGCCGGCACCACGATCTTCAAGTATTCCCACGCCAGGGATGAGATGTCCGGCGCGGACTTTCCGGGAGACACCAGATACCCTGCGAGCATCACGTCGAACACCTCCCCGTCCCAGGAACATCCCAGCCGCTTTAGAATCTTCAGCCCGTCTTTGAGGTTGTGCGTGATCTTGAGAATATTTTTGTCCGCGAAAACGGCCTTCAGGCCCTTGATCTGTTCCGGGGAGACACTGAAAACCTTCTCTCCTCCGGCAGCGATCGCGCAATCGACAACGCCTTCCGACTCCTCGCAAATAAAACCAAATCTCTTGGCCCGGACGATCTCGCCGGCCAACGCCTTGACGTCCGTAAGCGGCTCAAGGACCGGCCCGCCGGCTTCTTCCGGGGGCTCCAGATGCCGCGCGGCATCATCGGCGAAACGCTTGAATTCCAATTCACTGAACAGGGCAAACAGACGCTGGTAATCCGGCTCGCGGACCTTCAGGTCCTCCGGATTTAATTCGAGGGGAACGCGTTCCTCCAGCTGGGCCAAACGGCGGCAGAGGAACGCCTGCTCTTTTTGTGTCTCCAGCTTCTGCCGGACCGATGCCGACTTGATGCCGTTTAAATTTTCAAAGATCTGTTCCAGATGACCGTGCCGCGAAATCAAATCCCTGGCCGTCACCCCGCCGATCCCGGACACGCCCGGGATATTGTCCACCGAATCCCCGGCAAGGCCGATATAATCGCCGATGTATTCCGGGCCCACGCCGATCAGTTCCTGAACGTCCGCCGGTCCGATCAGACGCTCCTTGCGCGAATTGTAAATGGCCACACCGTCATCAACCAGCTGAAACATGTCCTTATCATCGCTCACGATAACGACATCCATCTCGTCCCTGCGCCGGGAGCGGGCCACGGTGGCGATGATATCGTCTGCCTCAAAACCGTCGGCCTCAAGCACCGGCAGCCGGTACGCCGCCACCACATCCTTGATCAGTCCGATCTGGCTGATCAGCTCATCAGGCATCTTGGGCCGCTGAATCTTGTAATCGGCATACAAGGCCTGACGCTGGGTTTTCCCCTTGGAGTCAAAACAAACCGCCATGCATTCCGGCTTGTGTTCCCTGAGGATCTTATTCAGCGTGTTGATGAAGCCGTAAACCGCATTGGTCGCCTGGCCCTTGCTTGTGGACAGCCCCTTGATGGCAAAAAACGAACGGTAACAGAGCGCATGGGCGTCAATCAGGAATAACTTAGGCACAGACATCAATCAATGGTTTCCTTGGGGCTCACGATGCATCGGAGTGGCGCTTATTGCGCACAATACAGGGACCGCAGGCTTTCAGCCTGTTGGCTCACCATCGGGACGCGTCCGCGGGATTTATCAAAAGATTCATGGGTCAGGGAAATCGGCGAGGATACCTTGGAACTCTTTCCTGGCAGACTCAGCATCACCCGTTTCAAGCTGGCTGACAGCTTTGTCAGCGCGGCGGCGGATGTGTTCCGCCCGTTTGCCGCGCGCGGCTTCTTTGCGGAGTTCGAGAATTTTCGGGTTCCCCGGTGTCAGGGCCAGGGCGCGGTCAAATTCCACGAGGGCTTCCCCGAACTTCTTTTCCGTTAACAGCAACTGTCCGTTCTGAAAATGCTTGTCGGCCCGGATCACCTGCAGGACAAACTCCTGCCGCGCTTTTTCAACCATCTCCTGGTGGAGCTCCCGGGATTCGCGCTCGATCTTTTCCCTCTTGAGCTGGGGGTTCATCCGGTAAAAATCTTCCTCGATCCTGGCGACCCAGGGGTCGTCCGGCGGAGCCTTTTCGAGGCGTTTCCGGAAGAATTCCGCGGCCCGCGTGTCGTCCCCCTGCTCCTGATACAAATATGCCAAATTGGTGTACGGGGGAAGATAATCGGGATTGGACCGAACGGCTTCCATGTAATATTCTTCGGCCTTGTCCTGGAGCCCAAGCTGGTCATAGACAACCGCCATGTCGTTGTAGATCACGGCGTTCTTGAGCCCTAACGTGACGGCCTTGGAGTAAAACGATAACGCTTGACCGAAATTGCCCTTTTGCTGCGCCTGATAGCCCTTCACATGATATTCTTCGGCTGTTTGGTCAAGAGGTTCCGCAGAAGATTGCGATGGAAAAGCAATAACGAAAACGGATATGGATAAAAGCGCGGTAAAAAAGTGGCAAGCGAACGCTAACTGCTTATGGCGTATAGGATAATATAGTTTTTGCGTCTTGGCAAGAAAAATATTATCAGCCCTCCCCGGCCGTTGCAGGCCCCAAATCATCAGCAGAGGCCGGCAGCGCCGGCTCCGTGGGGACCTCCGGATGTCCGGCAGGCATCTCTGCCTCCCGGGCGATTTTAAAAAACGCTGGATCAAGGCCGCTCAGACCTGTCCCGTTCTCGATGATCTCCTGCCACGCCTTCTGTTCCGCGGCAGCGTTGACAAGGACACATCCGACCACTCGATTCCCTTCAACCCAGATCCTGCGGAAAACGTCTCCAGACTTGTCCTCAAAGATCTGCGCCGTCCCATCCGCCACGCGCCCTATCAAACCCAAAGAAATTCCCTCCGCTTGCAGAGAAACAAACGGTACTGTTTTTTCCGGCTGGGTCGCCTGACCGGAGATGGACAGGGCGAGGTTGCCTCCCTGCCCTTCCAAAAGGTCGCGGCTGTTGTCACACCCGGTCCCCCATGACGTTCCCACGCATCCGGCCTGATCCACGGCAAAAATACCGGACATGTTCGTCCGGCCCTGCTCATCAACGGTGACCTGCCCGTTGACCGCCAGCTCCGTGTCCGCGAACAACCGAAAATCCGGCCCGGCGTCGGGAAAAATGACCATTTCCGCGGCGATGACCTTGCCGGTTTTCAGGCGGACGGCTTTGGCATCGCTGTCTCCCAATACTTCCGAAATGGCCGTCCCGCTGATCACGCGCAGCCCCTGCCGTTCCAGCGCGTCCAGGAAGGCGGCCGAAATTTCCGCAGGCAGCCAGTCGGGAAAAATCCGGTCCTCCGGGATAATCCACATGGCTTCCTTCTTGCGTTTCAAAATCGCAAGGGACAATTTCAATCCCCAAAAGGTGCCGGACGGAACCGCGGCGGCTTCAATGAACGGGACCGCCTTCACGATGTCCTGAATTTCTTTAAACAGCCGGCAGCCGAAGACGCCGGTCTTGTTCGCGCCTTTGACCGGCGGCAATTTGGTGGCTTCCGTGTCCGCGATCACCAGATTCTCAAAATCCAGGGATTCGCGATCTTCAAAAAAAATCTTTTTGCGTTTGAGGTTGATCCGGGTGACTTTTTGGTTCAGCACGGTCTCAATGCCCAGCCGGGCCAGGTCACCGGAGGAGGAAGAGAACAGCTGTTTCTCCGTCAGATCCCCGGCCAAAAAATCAGGGAACATCCCCCGGAGATACGGCCAGGCGCTGTCCGAAGAAATGAGGAACACCGGGTCCTGCCGTCCGCTTGCACGCAGGGTCTCAATGGTTTTGATCGCAGCCGGAGACTGGCCTAAAACAACGATTTTTCCCATAATTGGAGTTTGTACGCTTCGATGCCGTTCCGCATCAGCATGACAACCGTGACCGGCCCCACGCCTCCGGGGACCGGGGTGATAAAAGAGGCCTTCTGTTTTGCCGCTTCAAATTCAACATCGCCGACAATTCTGTTTCCCACCTGGTTGATCCCCACGTCAATCACGATCGCCCCGGGCTTGATCCAGTCTCCCTTTACCACGCCGGGCTTGCCCACGGCCACAACAAGGATGTCGGCCTGGCCGACGTGGTGCGGCAAACGTCCGGCCTCGGCCGTGGCGACATGACAAACCGTGGTCGTGACATATTCCCTAAGAAGAAGCAGGGACAAGGGCTTGCCCACGATCTCGCTCGCGCCCACCACCACAGCGTCTTTGCCGCGCAAAGGAACGCCCGTTGACCGGATGTGCTCCATCACCGCCGCGGGGGTGCAGGGGATCATCTTTGTGCTCCCCAGCAGCATCTTCCCGACGTTGGTTACGTTGATCCCTTCCAGATCTTTGGCTGTCTCGATGCCGTTGGCCACGGCCCGGTAATCGATCTGCTGCGGCACGGGCTTATGGATCATGATGCCGTGCACCGAAGCGTCCCGGTTCAACTGGCGCACATGCTCCAGCAGGTCCCGCTGGTCCACGTCCTCCGGCAGGCTCGAAAGCTCGTACTGTATCCCGACGGCCTCGGCCACGCGTTTTTGCGAGTTGGCGTAGGCGCAGGACCCGGGGTCCCGCCCGATCATCACGTTGATCAGCCGGGGAACGGCGCCGGTGGACTCCTTGAGGGTCAGCACCTCCTGCCTGAGCTCTTCACGGAGACGGCCGGCCAAAAGTTTGCCATCAAGGATTTGCGCTGACATTCGGCTCTGCCTTACTGCTGGTTGACCTTGACGTTGATCATAGCGGATTTGAATGCGGCGGACAACAACTCGACGGCGACCTCGACGTCGCTCAAAAGATGGGGATTCCCGTATCGCACCAAATCCGGTGTTAAGTCCATCGCCTGGTAACACAGGCGGCACACGTCCAGGGGGACCTCTCCGGCCTGTTTGAGCGCGGCCCTGCGGACCGCCGGAGAAGATTTTCGCGTCCTGACAACTTTCAAATACGCCTGGGCATCCCGGTCCACATCTTCCATCAGGCGCTTCCGGATCTTTTCACTTCGAGCCAGGACCCTGCGGATCTTTCGCTCAACCGCCGCCGAGGGGCTTCGGCCCTTCGAATAGTTGGCCGACATGGAGATCAACGCCGTGCCCACGGCCGCCGTCAGGGCCGCCGCGGAACCGCCGCCGGGGATCGGGGCCTTCTGCGACAAAACGTCCAGATACTTCTGGACCGTGTGGTTTTTGAATTTTTTCATGAAGATCCTTTAGGAAGAAGGATAGTCCCGTCGGGAATGAGGAATTGATGGTCCGGGAAAAATTCGTCAGTTAACGATTTTATGATAACGTAAACAGGGGGGTTTTTCAATAACTTCTCTGGATTTTCTCGGCCCAAAATTCAGGACGGGTCCACCTGGAACGCGTTGCGGAACAATTCGATACGGCACCCCCCGTCCGGGGACTTCCGCAGGGACACCACGTCAAAACGCGCCCTGCGCCCGTGAAGATTCTCGGCTTTCAAATAGGCCTCGGCCGCCAGCCGGAGCCGCCGCCGCTTGTGAAAAGTCACGGTCTCCGCCGGCGTGCCGAACGCATCCGACCCGCGCAGCCTCACTTCGACAAAACAGATGACCCCCCGCTCCTCGGCCACAACGTCGATCTCGCCGAAGGGAACGCGGAAATTCCTCGTCCGGATGCGGTACCCCTGGCGCTTGAGGTGCTCAACCGCCGCATCCTCTCCCTGAAGGCCTTGCTCTCGTGAATTATAGATTGTTGACATCAGGCAAACTGAAAAGACCGTCGATGGATCAGGGACAGACCGTGCTGCTTGATGGCCGCCCGGTGCTTCAGGGTGGGGTATCCTTTGTGAAGCGCGAAACCATATTGGGGAAAAATCCTGTCATACGCCTGCAGAACCCTGTCCCGGTAAACCTTGGCCACAATGGAGGCGCAGGCAATAGACATGCTCAAGCTGTCGCCCTTCACAATTGTCTGGTACGCGTAGGGCAATTCCGAGCGAAACAGGTTCCCATCCACCAGCAGTAAGACGTTCCCGGGATCGCCCGCAATAGGTCGTGAATCTTCCGGTAAGCGGGCGGTCAGCTGATTGACGGCATTGGCCATCGCGAAAAACGTGGCCTGGAGAATATTGAGACGGTCAATGACCGTTTCGCTGATGACGCCGATCCCCACGTCGGCTTTTTCCCAGATCTCCCCGCAGGCGCGCTCGCGCTGGGCCGGGGTCAGGGATTTGGAATCGCCGATCTTGCTGGAAAAATGCGTCGTCCGGAGAGAGACGGCCGCGGCCACCACCGGACCGGCCAGAGGACCTCGGCCGGCTTCGTCAATACCGATCACAAGACGGAAACCTTTTTTCCTTGCCTTGTTTTCGTAAGACAACATGCGGTGACGGACACCTTGGATGAAAACAGCCGGATTGCAGGAGAATTACGAAGCCGCGGGAGCAGGCGTCTTTTCGACTTCTTGGCGCACGAGCCGGGCGCTTTTGCCCGATCTCTGCCGCAGATAATACAGGCGGCTGCGATTGGTCTTGCCTTTGCTGACGACCTGGATGCTCTCAATGAGAGGGGAATGGGCCGGGAATGTCCTCTCCACCCCTTCGCCGAAGGAAATCTTGCGGACGGTAAAGGTCGCTCGCGCGCCCGTTCCGTTGATCCGGATCACAGTCCCTTCGAAAGGATGAAGACGGATTTTATCCGCCTCGGCCACCTTGATCTTCATCTTGACGGCGTCACCGACGGAAAATTTCGGGAGGTCGCTCCTCAAATACGCTTTTTCGATCTGCTTGATAATGGCACCGGTGTTCACGTTCAATCACCTTCCTTTTCGATAAATCGTCGTCCCGCCGAGCGGCGGGATCAAAGAACGCAACAATATTAACGCAGAAACCCTGATCTGTCAACCCGAATTTGCAGACGGAAAACTCAAGGCCGAAGCAAATCAGGGCGGGTCTTTTTCGTCCGCTCCTCGGCCTGCCGTTTGCGCCATTGCTCAATCCGACCGTGGTGGCCGGACAAAAGGACCTCCGGAACTTTACGGCCGCGGAAATCAGCGGGGCGGGTGTACTGCGGATACTCAAGCAAACCATGCTCGAACGATTCGTGCTCCAACGACTCCTCTTTGCCGAGGACCCCGGGGATCAGCCGCACAACGGCATCCACGATCACCATCGCCGGGATCTCCCCACCCGTCAGGACATAATCCCCGATCGAAATGCTCTCATCCACGATCCCCTCGCGGACACGCTCATCCACTCCTTCATAATGACCGCAAATGATGATCAAGTCCCTGGCCCTGAGAAGTTTTCTGGCCATGGCCTGGTCGAATTTTTTCCCGGCCGCGCACGTCAGGACCACCCTGGCCTTGCGCCGCCCCTTGATCTTTTTCACGGCGTCGAAGATCGGCTGAGGCGACATCACCATCCCCGGTCCCCCGCCGAACGGGCGGTCGTCCACCTTGCGATGCTTGTCCTTGGTGTAATCGCGCAGGTCGTGCAGCCGGATCGCCGCCTTTTTCTTCTCCTGGGCGCGCTTGATGATGGAAGATTGAAAAACGGGCTGAAAGATCTCAGGAAAAATGGAAATGACGTCAAACCTGCGCATAGGGCTCCTGCCGGTAATCTCTTAAAAATGCGTCGCGGAATTCCGTGAACGATCCGTCCCTTATCGCCGCGCGGATCTGCGTCATCAGATTAACATAAAAATAAACATTGTGGTAGGACAACAGCCTCAGGCCCAGGATCTCGCCGGCGTTGACCAGATGGCGGATATAGCTGCGCGTGTATTTCCTGCACACAAAACAGCCGCAGGACTCGTCCACCGGCGACATGTCGCGGGCGAATTCGGCGTTGCGCACCGTCACGCGCCCCCGACGGGTGAACGCGGTGCCGTTGCGGCCGTAACGGGTCGGGATGCAGGTGTCGAACATGTCGATGCCCTCGGACACCGCCCGCACGATCTGGTCCGGCATGCCGATGCCCATCAGATACCTCGGCCGGTCCTCCGGCAGAAGCGGCGCGATCCATTCCACGGTTTCGAACATCAGGTCCACCGGCTCGCCGACGCTCACTCCGCCGATCGCGTAGCCGTCAAATCCGATGCCCAGGATCTCTTCGCAGGACCTGTGGCGGAGGTCTTTAAAAGTCGCCCCCTGCACGATGCCGAACAAAAACTGTTTTTGTTCCTGCGCCTGGTTCGCCAGAAAATCTTCCCGGCACCGCTTGGCCCAATGGGTCGTCCGCCGCACCGATTCTTCGGCCAGATCGCGGTCGCAGGGATACGGCGCGCACTCATCCAGCGGCATGATCATGTCCGCGCCGAGCGCGCGCTCGATGCCCATGACGTCTTCGGGGGTAAAAAAATGCGTGCTGCCGTCGACGTGGGACTGGAATTCCACGCCCTCGTCCGTGACTTTGCGCAGTTTGGCCAGGCTGAACACCTGATATCCCCCGCTGTCGGTCAGGATCGGCTTGTCCCACTTCATGAACCCGTGCAGGCCGCCGTGCTGACGGATGATCTCCGTGCCGGGCCGCAGGTACAAATGATAGGTGTTGGACAGGACGATCTGCGAGCCCATCTCAACAAGTTCTTCGGCGGAAACCGCCTTGACCGTGGCATTGGTGCCCACCGGCATAAAAAACGGGGATTCGATCTTGCCGTGGGCCGTGGTCAAAATTCCCAGGCGGGCCCGGGTCCGGTCATCTTTTTTTAACAATTGAAAAAACATCTTCACCCCTTATATCTTATATGATCAGCATCGCGTCGCCGTAACTGTAAAACCGGTACTTCAATCGGATCGCTTCCTGATACGCTTTTTTCATCAGCCCCATCCCGCCGAAGGCGTACACCAGCATCAACAGCGTGCTCTCCGGCAAGTGGAAATTGGTCACCAGGGCGTCCACCCATTGAAATTCGTATCCGGGATAGATGAAAATATCCGTCGTCCCTTTACCCGTCCCGGTCCGCGCCAGGGTTTCCAGCACCCGGCAGCTCGTTGTCCCGACGGCGGTGATCTTCCTCCCGGCCTTCCGGGCCCGGGCAATCGCCGCAGCGGTCCCGCCCGGGATCGAGAATTCCTCAGCATGCATCCGGTGCCGAGTCACATCCTCAGACTCCACCATCTTGAACGTCCCGAGATTCACATGAAGAGTGACCGGCCGGATATCATGGCCCTGTCGCTTCAACTGCCGCAGAAGCTCTTGCGTGAAATGCAGCCCGGCTGTCGGGGCCGCCACCGAGCCGCGGGGACGGGCATAGACCGTCTGGTAATCCTCCCGGTCTTCCACCGAATCCGGCCGCCGGATGTAGGGCGGCAAGGGCATGTGCCCGATCGCGTCCAGGTCTTTGCGCAGGTCCCTGCGGTTAAACCGCACGATCCGTTGTTCCCTGTCAACGACCTCCGCCGTCAGGGACGAGCCTTCGAAACGGATCACGTCGTCCTGGCGGACCTTCTTGTAAGGCTTCAGCATCGCCTCCCAGCACCCGCCGGACAGCCGTTTCAGGAGAAAAATCTCGACCTTCCCGCCCGTCCGCTCCTTATGTCCCAGAAGACGCGCCGGAATCACCCGGCTGTTGTTGAGCACCAGGGGACTTTTCAAGGGCAAATACGTCCCGATGTTCTGGAATCGATCGTGGAGGAACCGCCCGGTCGCCCGTTCAACGACGAACAACCGCGCCTGGGCCCTGTCCTTCAGGGGCGTCTGGGCGATGAGCTCCGGTGGCAGATCATACGAAAATTGCTCAAGCCGCAATGACGTCGACATACCGGTCAGTATTTATCCGTGCCGCGAAACAGCGTGATCTCGGCTCCGGGATAATAATGCCGCAGAATCTCGCGGTAAGTATACCTCTGCATGGACATCCCGTAAGCGCCCCACTGGCACAAACCCACGCCATGCCCCCACCCCTGGCCGACCACGTCAAAATAATAGCCGCGCATCTGAATCTCGTACATATTGCTGCGAATGACGTTGGGGCCGAGGATCTCCCGGAAATCCTTGCCGGAAATTTTCGTCCGCTGGCCGTCCCGGGTCTCGATCTCCAGTTCCTTGATGCGCCCGCTTGCGTTGCGCCGGGACACGATGATGTCCTTGATCAACCCCAGCCGATAACCTTTTTGATTGAGCTTTTCCTGG
Organism: Candidatus Omnitrophota bacterium; assembly: GCA_030688425.1. Lineage (NCBI taxonomy): Bacteria > Pseudomonadati > Candidatus Omnitrophota > Candidatus Omnitrophota bacterium. The sequence goes on from JAUYIB010000031.1 coordinate 138,233, forward strand.
ACCGCCTTGGACTGAAAATTCTTTTTCCATGCCATGTGCGGGGAATGCCCGCAAAAGCCGCAGGCCACACCCTTCAACGGAGGAAGGTCCTGCTTCCACAATTCGCTGACATCTTCGGTGCGGCCGGCGCAGGTCGCGTGAAAATACGCAGGCACGACCTTACCTTTATAAGTCAGGATCTCGCCCTTGGTCCGGTTGACCGCGATGTTGGTCCGAAAATGCTCCGAAGTTCTCCCTCCGTAAACCTGCGAGTAAATGTCGCTGGTCATGTCGTAGTCGAATTTGGCCTTAGACTGGATCTGAAACACCGCGTAACTGCGGGCGGCCACCGCCTGGGCCATGATGGCGTCCAGGGGCCACCGGTCGGAGACCTCGTGGTACAGCACGCCTTTGATGTAATCGTCCAGGTCGATGCCGTTGACCACCAGCAGGCGCTTGTCCTTGCGGATCACATCGATGCGCCCGCGGTAACGCCGGTTTTTATCTCCCACACGGACCGTCACGTCCTTGCCCGGGATCAACCGGAGGCGTTCCAGAGGATATTCTTGCTCGCCGATCAGGATCCCGTCACCGGAGGGCGACACGGCGCTCCAGCGCAGATTTCTCCCACGGAATAAAACGACTTCGGCCGCCGGATCGACGATCTCATACGCCCCCCGGATATAGACCTCGGCCTCGGGGACGTCCTTAAGGATCAGGATCCTGACAAAACGGCGGGCGGTGAGATCCGAGACCGCCATCCCCGCCTGGAAGACCACCAGCGCGGCAATGATCAGGGCCGCCGAAATTTTACAAAAAAATCGAAGCATAGGTTTATTAACGCCGATTCCAGAGGAAGAATAGGAGACTCAGCACCAGACTGACCACAAGGCTGGTGGTCAAGGGGAAATAAAACGTAAAGTTGTCCTTCTTAAGTAAAATATCACCCGGCCATTTCCCCATCCCGGGGATCTTCCCCGCGAGAAACGCGAGCCCTCCGAGAAAGATGAGGACCAAACCGGCTGTAACCAAAATTTTCGCTATGTCGCCCATCTCTCTCCGCCGCTGGGGGCGTCGAATCCGGCCTTCAACCGCCTCGCGGCCGGTCAAAACAGGTCTTTGGGGGATTTAGACTTGGCCAACGATGTCCCGCGGATATGCCGGACGGCGGCTTCGGTGAGTTCCCGGCCGCGCGAAGTGCGTTTGAGCAGACCGATCTTCAACAGATACGGCTCGACCACATCCACAAGGGTATCCACCTCTTCATTCAGGGTTGCTGCCAAAGCATCGATCCCGACAGGCCCCCCCTTATAATTGGCGTCGATCACGCGCAAGAGGCGGCGGTCGATTTCATCCAGCCCGATCGCGTCGATCCCCAGCGTGACCATGGCCTGATCGACCACGGCTTTGCCGACCCGGCCGTCCGCGGTCTTGACCTGGGCGAAATCCCGCACGCGGCGCAGAAGCCGGTTGGCGATGCGCGGCGTGCCCCGGGCCCGGCCGGCGATCTCCCGGCAGGACTCGGCGTCGATCGCGACGTTCAGTTTGCGGGCGGAATTCTCGATGATGCAGCTCAAATCATCCGGGGAATAAAAATCCAGGTGGTGAAAGATCCCGAAACGGTCGCGCAGGGGCGAGGCCAGAAGCCCGCTGCGGGTCGTGGCCCCGATGATCGTGAACGGCTTGAGGCTGAAATTGATCGTCCGGGCATGCGGGCCTTTGTCCACCACAAAATCGATCTTGTAATTTTCCATGGCCGGGTAAAGGAATTCCTCCACGACCTTGGAAAGCCGGTGGATCTCGTCGATGAAAAGGATGTCGCCGAGCTCCAGGTTGGTCAGGATCCCGATGAGGTCCCCCGCCCGCTCGATCGCGGGGCCGGAGGTCACGGTGATGCGGGCGCCCATCTCATGGGAAATGATGTACGCCAGAGACGTCTTGCCCAGTCCGGGCGGGCCGGAAAACAGCATGTGTTCCAGGGGTTCCTGACGCTGTTTCGTGGCTTCAATGGAAACGCGCAGATTTTCGACGATGTCCTTCTGCCCGACAAACTCATCCAGCCGCGAGGGGCGCAGAGACAGCCCGATGATCTTGTCTTCCTCGGTTTCCTGATTGACGACCAAGCGGCGTCGTTCGTCCGTCATGTCACACCATCGCTTTGGGTTACTTGTCCGCCGGAGGCGGAGCGGATTTGTCGTCCGGGACAACGTTGCTGCGGTTGCGCGAGACCTGGATGTCGTCAAAAATCCTCTTCTGAAAAACGAGGATCTCTTTCAGCCGGATCAGCTCCAGAACCGCCATAAAGGTCACGATCGCCTCCAGCTTGTTGCGGGACTTCGCAAAAAGGTCCGCCAGCATCACGGACTCTCTGTCCAGGAGGACATGCAGGATGTCGTGAATCTTTTGCTCGACGGTATATTCCTCTTTATCGACCTGGTAGACCGTCTCGTCCTTAAACTTGTTCAACGCCTTGGTGAAGGCCGTGATCAGGTCGAACAGGTTCGCCTCAAAAAACACTTCCTTGGCGTCGTTACGAAGCTCCTTGGTCTTTCCCTCGTCCAGTTTCCGTCCGAACAGGTCCTGGCGAAAAAGCTCCTTCTCTTTGAGCTTCTCGGCGATCTCCTTGAACATTTTGTATTCCTGCAGGCGCCGCACCAGCTCATCGCGGGGGTCTTCCTCTTCCGGCTGCACCTCGCTGGGATCAGGCGGCAGGAGCATCTTGGACTTGATCTGCATCAGGGTCGCGGCCATGACCAGGAAATCGCCCACAACCTCCAGGTCCAGCATCTTCATGAGCTCGATATACGACAGATACTGGTCCGTGATCTTGGCGATGGGAATGTCGCAGATATCGATATCGTCCTTCTTGATCAGGTACAGAAGGAGGTCCAGGGGGCCTTCAAAAGTGTCGAGCTTGATTTTATATCCCATGGGCGAACACGGCCTCCTTGACCTCGAGCATGGTTTTCTCCGCGATGGCCGCGGCCTTTTTACGGCCCTCTTCCAGGATCTCGCGGATGCGGTCTTTCCTGGCGGCGAGGGCCTTCCGTTTGTCCTGAATGGGCTTGAGCCGCTTCATCAGGGCCCCGGCAAAAAATAATTTACAGTCCGTGCATCCTTTCTTCGCTCCCGTGCACCAGGCATGGACATCCGCCGCGTGTTCCGGGGCAAAGACCTGAAAATACGAATACACATTGCATTCGTCCGGGTGCCCGGGGTCGGCCAGCTTGATCCGCCGGGGATCGGTGAACATCTGCTTGACCTTGGCCGTAACGTCTTCCGGAGAATCGGACAGATTGATGGCGTTCTGATAACTCTTGCTCATCTTGCGACCGTCAACTCCTAAAAGCCGCGGGGTTTGCGTGAGGATGGCTTCACACTCGGGAAAAATCCGGACTTTGTAAAGGTGATGGAACCGGCGCAGGATTTCCCGCGTCAGTTCCAGGTGAGGCAGCTGGTCCTCGCCGATCGGAACGGCATTGGCTTTATAAAGCAGGATGTCGGCCGCCTGCAGGACAGGATATCCGAGGAAGGCGTACGTCTGCAGATCGCGCGTCGTGATTTCCCGGAGCTGTTCCTTGTAGGTCGGGTTGCGTTCCAGCCAGCCCAGGGGAGTGAGGCAGGACAGGATCATGGCCAGCTCCAGATGCTGGGGAACCTGCGACTGGACAAAGACAATCGACTTCTCGGGATCGATCCCGCAGGCCATCCAGTCCAGCGCCATGTCTATGATATTCTCGGAGATCCCGGAGCTGTTCTCGTATTCCCCCATCAGGGCGTGCCAGTCCACGATCCCGAAAACGCAGGCATGCGTGTCCTGCATGGGGACCCAGTTCTGGAGAGCGCCGACGAGATGCCCCAGATGGAGCTTGCCGGTCGGGCGCATCCCGCTGAATACGACTTTTTTCTTCATGCGAGGAGAATCTCGGTTATCGGATCAAATTACAAGGTCCGGGCGATGGATTCCACTTCGAAAGCCTCGATGATGTCGCCGGGCTCAAATTTGTCGAACCCTTCCAGGGTGAGGCCGCATTCAAAACCTTCGGCCACGTCCCGGACATCGTCCTTGAAACGCTTCAGGGAGGAAATGCTGCCAGTATACGCCACCTCTCCGTTGCGGATCAGCTCGGCCTTGGCCTTGCGGTGGACCTTCCCCTTCACCACAAAACATCCGGCGACGATCCCGGACTTGCTGAGCTTGAACACCTGGCGGACCTCAATGCGGCTTAAAAACTTCTTCTTGAGCTTCGGTTCCAGAAGCCCTTCCAGGGCCTTGCGGATGTCATTGACGGCGTCATAGATGATGCGGTACAAACGGACGTCCACCGGCTGCTTTTCCAGTTCCTCCTGGCCGCGGGTGTCGAGCTCCACATGGAATCCGATGATGATGGCGTTGGAAGCCACCGCCAGGATCACGTCGGAAGCGTTGATGTCTCCTACGCCGAGGTGGATGAATTTGATCTTCACTTCTTCGCTGGGAATCTTTTCCAAAGAATCCTGCAGGGCTTCAACGGACCCCTGAACGTCGGCCTTGAGGATAACGTTCAATTCCTTGAGTTTGCCCTCCTTGACATGGGAATAAAGGTCTTCCAGGGTGATTTTCTGGAGCGGCCTGAGTTTGGCGGCCTTGAAATATTCCTGCCTGACCTGGGTGATCTCCCTCGCCCGCTTCTCGTCCTCAACCACATAGAACAGCTCTCCGGCTTCCGGAACGGCCGGGAGGCCGAGGATCTGCACCGGGGTTGAAGGGCCGGATTCGGTGATCGGCCGTTCCCGGTCGTCGAACATGGCCTTGATCTTGCCGTAATGAGGCCCCACCACCACAATATCGTTGCTCCGCAGGGTCCCGCTCTGGATGATCAAATCCGCAACGGACCCCCGGCCCTGGCTCATATGCGCGTCGACAACAATGCCGGTGGCCTTCTTGTCATAGTTGGCTCTCAGTTCCAAAAGCTCCGCTTCCAGCAGGATCATTTCCAGAAGACTGTCGATCCCTTCGCCGGTCAAGGCGGACACGCCGACAACGACCGTCTTCTTTCCCGGCATGCCGTCCACCCACCATTCCTCGGGCACGAGCCCGAGGTTCATGAGCTGTTTCTTGACGCCGTCCTGATCGGCGTTGGGCCTGTCAATTTTGTTCAAGGCCACGACGATCGGGACCCCGGCGGCGCGGGCATGATCCAGGGCCTCGGTGGTCTGGGGCATAATCCCTTCGTCCGCCGCCACGACCAGCACAACGAGGTCCGTGATATGCGCCCCGCGGGCCCGCATGGCCGTAAAGGCCTCATGGCCCGGCGTGTCCAGGAAGGTGATGCGCCCCTTGGAAACGCTCACGGAATACGCCCCGATATGCTGGGTGATGCCGCCGTGCTCTCCCTCGGCGACCTTGCTCTTGCGGATCTTGTCCAGCAGGGACGTCTTTCCGTGGTCAACATGGCCCATGAACGTCACGACCGGAGCGCGGGATTTGAGGAGCGAGGGATCGTCCTGTTCCTCCTTGTGGACATCGATCAACTGCTGTTCCAAAGTTTTGATCTGTGTGACCTCATAACCAAGGGCATGAGCGAGTTTTCTCACAATGTCTTCGCCGAGATTCTGGTTGATCGTGGCCAGGACACCCATCTGCATCAATTGCTTGAGGATCACGCTCACTTTTTCCTGGACCTTGACGGCAAAATCCTTGACCGTGATCGGGACATTGATTTCCAACGGTTTGAGACCGGAAACGGCAGCCCCGGCGCCGTCCGTAAACGCAGGCGCCGAGAAAGAACCGGACGGTTCCCCGGCCCCAGGCAAAGCTTCCCCCGGGTGCGCGTGCGGCCGGCCAAAATGGTCCGACCTTCCCATGGGCCGTCTTTTGCGCTTCAATGTCGGCTTCACAGCAACAAAAGGTTCGCTGGAAATCGGGACCCTTGACTTGGCCGCCGATTCGGTCACGGCAGGAGCGGCCGCAGGGGCAGGGTCAGCTTTAACAGCCGCCGGGGGGACCGGGGCCGGTTCCTCCGGCTTGACCGCTTCTTTGGCTTTCTCGGGCGCAGCCTTTTTCGTTATTTTGGAAACTTTGGATTTTGCGGCCGGCGGTTCCGCCGCGGCCGCTGTTTTAGCGGCTTTCGCCGGTTTGGCCGCTTTGGCCTCTTTCACCGGCTTGGCCTCTTTGATTTCGTCCTTGGCCTTGGGCGGTTCAGGCTTTTTCACGGAGGCACTCGGCCTCATCTTGCCAAGCTCGCTGCGCAAAACCGCGACCACGGCCCCGCTCAGTTCCTGTTGGGAATCTTTGGCCTTGAGCTTCATGGCCTTAAGTTTTCCCAAAACGTCATCGCTGGATAAATTGTATAATTTGGCTAAGTCTGCAACTTTCATATCACCAACAGCTTTCTTATAGAGCCGGTTATCGGGAGAATCGGTTACGAGTTCTCCTTTAGCATGGATTTCGCCTCATTGACGACTTTTTCCGCTTTGATTTTACCCAAACCCTTTATCTCTGTCAAATCATCCGGATTCTGCTGGGAAAGTTTCTCCAGAGTGTCAATTCCCTTGTCCTTGAGCGCCGCCAGGATTTTTTCGCCCAGCCCGGGAACGTCTTCCAGGGTACACAGCGCATCTTTCCCTTTAGCTGCCGGTTCTGCGACCGCCGCCTTTGCAGGCACTGATTCGGATTTTTTCGGCTGCTGTTCGGCTTCCATCGCGGCCTGGTGTTCTTTCCACTGATCGGCCGTGAAGATATTGATCTCCCAGCCGACCAGACTGCTGGCCAGCCGGACGTTCTGCCCGTGCTTGCCGATGGCCACCGACAACTGATCTTCATTCACGATGATGTTGGCCCGTTTTGAGGCCGAGTTGATCTGGATCTGCGAGATCTCGGCCGGCTTGAGGGCTTCCTGGATATATTCCTTGATGTCGTCCGAATGACGGATGATGTCGATCTTCTCGCCCTGGAGTTCGGAAACGATGTTTTTGACTCTCGCCCCCCGCATCCCCACGCAGGCGCCCACGCAGTCCACCTTGTCGTCCTTGGAATGAACCGCGATCTTGGTCCGCTCACCGACATCGCGGGCGATAGACTTGATCTCGACGATCCCTTCGTAAATCTCCGGGACCTCCAATTCAAACAGACGCTTCACAAAATTCGGGTTGGCGCGCGACAGGATGATGACAGGCCCCTTGGCGTCGCGCTTGACTTCCAGGACATAAGCCCGGATACGGTCCCCCTGCTTAAACTCTTCCTTGGGAGACTGCTCGCTGCGCGGGACCATGCCTTCGGTCTTTCCCAGATCAATGATGATGCTGCCTTTCTCAAAGCGGTAAACCCCGCCGCTGATGATCTGCCCGACGCGGGTCTGAAATTCTCCGAACACCACGTCCTTTTCGGCTTCGCGGATTTTCTGGATGACCACCTGTTTGGCGGTCTGGGCGGCGATGCGGCCGAACTCGCTGGACCGGATCTCCTGGCCCGCCGCGTACGCGGTGAGTTTGCCGCTCTTGCGGTCCAGGACCACCTTGATGTCCTCTTCCTTGCCCACCGTCCACACCTTTTTCGCTGCCGAGGCGACCGCGGCTTCCACCGCCTCGATCAAAATCTCCTTATTGATGCCCTTGTCGCGCTCAAGTTGTTCCAGAATTGCCAACAATTCACTTCTGTCCATAGTTCGTGTCCTTCCTATTCCTAATCGATGTATTGTACGGCTTTTTTGATTTTACTGAAAGGGATCGCCAGCTCCCCGGTTCGGCCCGAAACGCGGACACAATCTCCGTCAACTCCGGCGATGTCCCCGATATGCTCCCATTTCCCATTGACCGGTTCTTCCAAAAAAAAGTGGACGGCCCGGCCCGACACGCGCAAGAAATCCCCGGGAGTTTTCAACGGCCAATCCAGCCCCGGCGAAGAGACTTCCAGAGAATAATCGCCGCCGAACATGTTTTCGGCGTCCATCGTGTCCACCATCTTGCGGTTGAGTCCCGCGCATTCATCCAGCGAAATGCCGCCCCGGGGACGGTCCACAAAAACCTCGATCGCGTGCGTGCGGCCATGCAGAACGACCCGGAAACCCACAAGCTCCAGCATTTTTTCCGCCACCAGGGGCTCCAGCATCCCCCGGATTTTATCCAGCACGTCCTGAGAAATCATCGTCTCCCTCAACGGTCCAAAATCTTCCGGAGATGCCCGACCGCCTGGTCGACCGCGACCGTCGACATCTGGCCGGTGGCCCGGTCCTTGACCTCCACCATGCCTTGGGCAAAGGCTTTTTTCCCGATGACGATCCGGTACGGGATGCCGATCAAATCCGCATCGTTGAATTTCCGCCCCGCGCTTTCGTCCCTGTCGTCCAACAGGACCTCCAGCCCGGCCCCGGTCAATTCCCGGTAAAACTTTTCGGCCGTTTCCATGAGCGCGGCATCCTGCACCTGGACCGGCAGGATTTCAACGTCGAACGGGGCCACGCCGGGCGGCCAGATGATGCCGTTTTTATCATAATGGGTCTCGACGATGGCCGCGATCATGCGGCTCACCCCGATCCCGTAACATCCCATGATGGCCGGTTTTTGCTTACCGTCCTCATCCAGGAACAGGCACCCCATGGACTCGCTGTACTTGGTCCCCAACTGGAAAATATGCCCCAGCTCGATGGCCACCTGCTTCTCGGTGCGGCCGTCCTTGCTGATTTCGATTTCATCCTCGCCGATGGGCGCCGGGATCAGGAATTCATGCGAAAGCTTGCCGCCCATCGCGCCCGAATCCGCTTCCTTGATCACGACCTTCAAATCGCAGCGGGAAAAGATCCGGACATAAGCGTCATGCATCAGCTGATAATTTTTCTTGAGCCCGGCCTCATCCCTGTCAAAACTGTACGCGTCTTTCATGATGAATTCGCAGGCCCGCACGATCCCGAACCGGGTGCGGATCTCATCCCGGAACTTGGTCTGGATCTGGTAGAGGGTCACCGGCAGCTGACGGTACGATTGAACAAACCCGCGGACCAGTTCCGTGATCACCTCTTCATGGGTCGGGCCAAGGCACATGTCCCGGCCCCGGTTGTCCTTGAAACGGATCATCACGTCCTTGAGGACCTGGTCCCGGCCGCTCTTCTGCCAGATCTCGATCGGCTGCAGCACGGGCAGGAAAAGCTCCAGGGCCCCGGCCCTGTTCATCTCCTCGCGGATGATCCGGGACACTTTTTCCAGCACGCGCAACCCCAGGGGAAGATAGGTATAAACCCCGGAGGTCAGCATGTTGATGTGCCCCGCCCTCAACAGCAGCTGATGGCTCACCGCCTCCGTCCCGACGGGGATTTCCTTCAACGTGGGAATAAAATATTTTGACCAGTACATCTCAACTCCTCAAACGCCCTCTTATTCAAAAAACCCGTCCGGAAGAGTGACGTTGTGCTTGGAAAAATCCTCGTAAAAAGACGGCCTCTGCCTGTTCATGGCCCAATGGCCGATAACCTTGCCGTTCGGGTCGATCCTCTCCTGCTCGAACCGGAAAATCTCCGGCGTGACGACGCGTTGGGCTTTCTCATCGTAATACGAATCGTTCACAAAGGTGATCCGGCGCACGCCGTCGCGGAACAACTCGATATGGACGACCAGGTCCACGGCCCGCGCGACCTGCCGGCGGATCTCCTCGGTGCTGAGCTGGATCCCGGTCATCAGCATCATCGTGACCATGCGGTTGAAACAGTCTTCGGGAGAATCCGCGTGAACGATGGCGAGCGAGCCCGAGTGCCCGGAGGAGATGGACTGGATCAGGTCCAGCATTTCCACGCCGCGGACTTCCCCGATGATGATCCGGTCGGGGCGCATGCGCAAAGAATTGACAAACAGGTCCCGGATCGCGATCGCCCCCTTGCCTTCGATGTTGGACGGCTTGGCGATCAGCGTGACAACGTGGTCCTGCAAAAGCCGCAATTCCGGGGTGTCCTCGATGGTGATGATGCGCTCATCCTCGGGGATATGGCGCGACAAAACGTTCAGGGCGGTCGTCTTACCGGTCCCGGTCGCCCCGCAGAACACGACGTTGAGCTTGGCCTTCATCGCGGCCGTCAACAGCACCGCCATCTTTTTATCGAGCATCCCGCGGTTGACCAGATCGTCAACGGTGTTGATATCGCTGGAGAACTTGCGGATCGTCACGATCGGCCCCGCCAGGGAGCACGGGGGGATGATAACGTTGACACGGGACCCGTCCGGGAGCGAAAAGTCGACGTACGGCGACGATTCGTCCACGCGCCGGCTGGTCCCGGAAAGGCTGAGCAGCTTCTGGACCGTATGCAGAAGATGGTCATTGCTGAGAAACTTGATGTCGGTGAGCTCCAGCTTCCCGAATTTCTGGATGTAGACTTTGTTGTATCCGTTGATCATGATCTCGGAGATGGCCTTGTCTTCCATGATGGTGCGCAGGGGGCCGAGACTGACGGAAGCGGTGACGAGCTCGCGGATCAGGGTGATGCGTTCCTCCGTGGCCAGCTCGATCTCTTCCTCCCGGCACATGTCCGAGATCGCCTTGTCCACAAAGATCCGCATCTGATCCTCGGTCAGTTTGTCCTTGACCTTGATGAAATCGGTCTTCTTGATCAAAAACTGGTGAATCAGATTCCTGATCTCTCGTTCAACCATAACCACCTCACCTTGGGGTTAGTGTTTTGTCCTTGAGGGCCGCGCCCCGCATCTATTTCGGCCAGAAATTTTTGAGCTTGTCGATCCATCCCAGATGGTCGATGTCGCTGTAAATCACAAAAACGACCAGGCACAGCAGCAGGGTCAGCCCGGCGCGGGTCAGGTGCTCCTCCACCTTGAGGGACAGGGGCCGTCCCCGCACTTTTTCAACAGCCAAAAGCATCAGATGCCCCCCGTCCAGGACCGGGACCGGGAAGAGATTGAAAATCGCGAGATTCGCGCTGATGATCGCCGTCGTGATCACAAGATACGCCCATCCCAGAGAGGCCGCCTGTTTGACCACATCAAAGATCCTCAGCGGCCCGCCCAGGGCGTCCTGGGCCGGCATCGCGCCGGTGACCACGTGGTAAAGCGCCTTGAACATCAGGACACAAAGATCGGTCAGGTGCTCGTACGCCTTGACAAACGACTGGCCGGGGCCGTACTTGAAAAAAACGATCTCCTCCGCGGGCTGGATACCGACCAGCCGGACCGACTCTTTCTGCCCGAAAATATTTTCCACGCTGCGGATCTTGGGAGCGATCTCCTTGGCGATTTCCTGTCCGTCCCGGACGATCGTGAAATGCAGGGTCTGTCCGCCGGAGGTGCTGACATACTTGTGGAGGTCCTCCCAATTGACGATGGCCTTGTCATCGATCCGGGTCACGCGGTCGCCGGGAAGCAGGCCGGCCGCGGCGGCCGGGTGGTCCTCCAGGACCTTCCCGATCTTGGCGGCCAGGGTCGGATATCCCAGCAGGAAAATAAAATAAAAACAGATATACGCAAAAACCATATTGACCATCGGCCCCATCAGGACAATGAGCGCCCGATGACCGACCGGATGGGAAAAAAACTCGTCCTTGTCCCCTTTGCACGCGGCCCGCTCGTCGCCCGCCATCTTGACGTATCCGCCCAGGGGGATGGCGCACACCATGTATTCCGTATCTCCCCGCTTACGGGAAAACAATTTGGGTCCAAACCCGACCGAAAATTTTTCCACGCGCACGCCCAGGAGCCGGGCCGTGATGAAATGCCCCCACTCATGGACAACCACCAGAACGCTCAACACCAGGATAAAAACCAGAACGTCCATCATGCCCTTTCGCTTAATGCGCCGCCGTCAAGGGACGACCCTTCGGGTCGCCACTTGGCCGTGGCATGACCACGGCCAAGTACTGCATCAAGCCACGGGCAAAGCCCGTGGCATCTGATTTGTTAAAATCCGCGCCGCCTCCTGACGCGCCCACGCGTCGGCGGCCAAAATATCGTTCAGCCCCGGATCCTTCCGGGATTTATGGCGTGCCACGACCTTTTCCACGGCCCCGACCAGATGGACAAATGAAATCCGCCCCTGCAGGAACGCCTCGACCGCCAGCTCATCGGCGGCGTTGAGGACAGCCGGGTGGGTCCCCCCTTTTCTGGCGACATCGACCGCCAGGGCCAGCGCCGGGAACTTCCGGAGATCGGGCTTTTCAAACGTGAATTTCTTAAGCCGGAAAAAATCCAGGTCTTTCAACCCCGAGGGGAATCTCCGGGGATAGGTCAAGGCGTACTGGATCGGCAGGCGCATGTCCGTGATGCCCATCTGCGCCATGACCGACCCGTCCCGGAACGCGACCATCGAATGGATGATCGCTTCGGGGTGGATCACCACTTCGATCTCATCGTCCCGCAGATCAAAAAGCCGCTTGGCCTCGATGACCTCGAACCCCTTGTTCATCAGCGTGGCGGAATCCACCGTGATGCGTTTGCCCATCTTCCATCGCGGATGGTTCAGGATCTGTTTCACCGTCACGCGCCTGAACCGGGACACAGGAATGGTCCGCAAGGGACCGCCGGACGCCGTCAAAAAGACCTTTTTCACCTCGGCCCGGCTCTGCCCTTCCAAGCACTGAAAGATCGCGCTCTGCTCGCTGTCAACCGGGATGATCCTGGCCCCGCAGCGTTTCGCCTCGCGGATGATGATCTCCCCCGCGATGACCAAGGCCTCCTTATTGGCCGTGGCCACCGTCTTGCCGGCGCGGACCGCCGTGAGAAAAGGCAGCAACGCGGCGCTTCCGCTGATCCCCATCACTACCGTGTCCACGTCGCTGCGGCTGACCATCTGCGGCAGGTCCGTCTCGGAATTAAAAACTTTGACGCCGGTCCCCTGGGTCAACTCCTTCAGATCCGCCACCTGGCCCGGCCCGATCGCCACACAGGCCGGCATAAACCGCTTGACCTGTTCGGCCAGCAGGCCGGCATTGTTCAAGGCGGAAAGGCCCACCACCCGGAATTCCGCCGGGAACCGATCGACAACCTTCAGGGTGTTGATGCCAATGGACCCGGTGGATCCGAGGATGACAATATTCTTAACGCTCATAGATGCCGCCGCGGTTGACGATCTCGGCTATACGGCCTTCAGAACGGCGCTCATATACAGATAAAAGGCCGGGCCCGAAAACAATACGCTGTCAATGACATCCAGGACGCCGCCCATCCCGGGGAGGAACTTTCCGGAATCTTTGACGTTACAATCACGTTTCATCAACGACTCCGACAGGTCTCCCAACTGGCCCAGTCCGCCGATCGCGGCCCCCATGACAACCACCTGCCATACCGGGAAATTGAGGACCGACGGCAAAAAGTCCTTCGCCAGAACGGCCGCCGCCATGCTGAAAATGAAACTCCCCACCGCCCCTTCCACGGACTTGTTGGGGCTGACCCGCGGCAGCAGTGCATGCTTCCCGAAACGGCTGCCGATGAGCAATGCCCCGATATCGCCGGATTTCGTGACGATCAGGAGGAACGCCAAAAGGGCGATCCCATCCTGGTCGGGCAACAGGAAACGGATCTTGATCAAAAAGCTGAACAGCCAGGAAATATAAAAAACGCCGAACATCGTGGTCGAGACACCGACGATCGCGTTGCTGTTGTCCTTGCGCGCGAACTGCATCAGCAAAACAAGCAGGAACGCGAGAACGATGAACAACAGTTCCCAATTCTTCGTCAGCTGGAAGCGGCTGTAGATGGACGCGGGAATCAAAATCCCCAGGAAGATGCCGACATAGCTGTAAATCGGGATCCCCTTTTTCTTGATCATGTAAAAGAACTCGTAAAGCCCGCCGATCGTCAGGGCCATGAGGAGCACAATGAAGGCCCACTCAAAGGCAATGCCGATCGCGATCACGGAAATCGCCAAAACCGAGCTGAAAAATCTCTTTTGACTCATACCCAAACCGCTGTCAGGAGGATGCGATCCCCACCCGCCCGTAGCGCCGGTCCCTTTTCTGGTAATCCGCGATGGCCTTCTGAAACTCACCGGTGTTGAATTGCGGCCAATAAATATCGGTGAAATAAAATTCCGCGTAGGACAACTGCCACAGAAGGAAATTGCTGATCCGCTGTTCACCTGATGTCCGGATCAGAAGATCCGGATCCGGCATACCGGCGGTGTACAGGGCCTGCTGAAACGTTTCCTCGCTGATATCCGACAAGGACATCTGCCCCGATGTCACCTTCTCCGCCAAATTTTTGGCGGCGTCCAGTATCTCCGAGCGGCCCCCGTAATTCAAGGCCAGGTTCAGGATCAGCCCCGTGCAGTCCTTCGTGGCGCCGGAGGTCCTCTCCATACTCTTGATAACATCCGCAGGCAGGCCGTCCTTCCGCCCGATCGTCTGCAACCGAATATTGTCCCGGATCAACTGATTGACTTTCCTGTCAAGCACCGCGCACAGGGTCGTCATCAGCATCTGCACTTCGCTCAACGGCCTGTTCCAATTTTCCGTTGAAAACGTGTACAGTGTCAAAACCTTAATGCCCATCAGGCGCGCCGCCTCGACGATCTCCTCAACGCGCCGCACGCCTTCCAGATGGCCCTGGGTCCTCGGCAAATTCCGGCTCTTGGCCCAGCGGCCGTTGCCGTCCATGATGATGGCCACATGGCGCGGCAGATGGGGAGCGCTTTCCGGCCCCGAATTCCCCATGAGGGATTCCTTTCCTGCAAATCGTTCCGGTCCCACCAAAAAAATGGGGGGATAGTTTATCCCCCATTTGAGAAGAACCACTCATTGTGATCACCCGGGGACTGTGCCGGATGATCTTAACGGGCTGCGTTCGGCGCCGCTTGTTCTGTCAGCGCGCCTTCCAGCTCCTTGACCTTCCCGGCCAGGGCCTCTTTTTCCTGCGCCGCGGCCTCAAGCTGGGACTTCAACGCATTGGCTTTTGAAATCCCCTGATCAAGAATTTCTTGAATGCCCTGCAGGCGGGACTGCGAATCCGACAACTGGCCTTCCAGGGCCTTGACCTGGGCCTTGGCCTGATGCAGATCATTTTCAGTGGAAATCCTCTGATATCGTTCCTGCTGCAGGGTTTCGTGCATTTTACTTGTGGTAACGTTGGCGCTGACCGCGAGAACACACCCCAAAATCGCGACCGCCACCGCAACTGCCAGAGATCGGTTTTTCACAGGACTCCCTCCGTTTAAAAAATAGACCGAATTATTGACCGGCTTCCGCCGCCTTTTCCTTGCTCACAGGCGGCAGGATCACGATCTCGACGCGCCTGTTCTGCTGTCGCCCCTCCCGTGCGTCGTTAGACGTCACAGGGCGGTGCTCGCCGTAGCCGATCGCAGAAAGGCGGGCGGGATCCGTGCCGTGATTATCCTCAATATAATGCAATACACTCAGGGCCCGGGCAGCCGACAGCTCCCAGTTCGACTTCCACCCCGAATGCTTGATAGGCTGGTTGTCCGTATGCCCCTCAATGCCGACATTCAGGTCCCGGACCGTTGTGTTCAAAACCGGGGCGACCTTGTCCAGCTTCTCCTTGGCTTCGGAGCGGAGCTTGTCCTTGCCGGAATCAAACAAGACCTCGGCCACAAACGTGATGACAAGGCCTCGGTCCTGCATCTCAACCTTGACTTCCTTATCGCCGATTTCCCTCTTGAGGCGCTCTTCAAGCTCTCTCTTGGCTCTTTCCAGATCGGAGAGCTCGCTCTTAAGCTGGTTGATCTTCTCAATGTCCGTGCGGCGGCCTTTTTGAAAAATGAGCGTGCATCCTGACAAAGAAAGCGCCGTCGCGGCAATCAAAAAACATTGGGCGAAAATTGCAAATTTGTTACGCATATCTGTTCCTCCCGTTAAACGTTGCACTGGATTTTCCAAAAGGCCACAAAAACCTATTAATTTCAGTCTGTGAAATGGTTTAAAATTTTTTCCGATTATACTTAGTCAAAGTATCATACGGGTTATTCAAAGTCAAGCAAATTTCCGGATAATCATAACAATTTCAACGGGATACAACCGCCCCGCAACTCTACAAATCCGGTCAATTATGTTCACGCCCGATCAACGGACAACCATTTCGTCCCGCTTGGAGCCAGTAGAGACATATTTGATTCCCACCTTCAAAATCTGCTCCAGGCGCTTGATATATTTCCGGGCATTGGGCGGAAGCGCCGCAAACCGGCAAACCCCCCGGGTGGAGCTTTGCCAGCCCTTCAGCTCTTCGTAAACCGGCGTGGCCTCGGACAGGGCCTCAAAGTCCATCGGAAAGTCATGGTGGACCTTCCCTCCATATTGATAACCCGTGCAGATCTTGATGGCCGGGAGATCGTCCAGGACGTCCAGTTTCATGATCGCCAGCTCGGAAAAACCGTTGATGACCGCGGCATACCGGACCATCACGGCGTCGAACCACCCGCAGCGGCGGGGGCGGCCCGTGGTGGCGCCGAATTCATGGCCCTTGGTGCGGATGTCGTGCTCCATCGCCGATGAAAACTCCGTCGGGAAAGGCCCCTCTCCCACACGCGTGGTATACGCCTTTACGGCGGCGACCACCTTGTGGATCCGAGCCGGAGGAACGCCGCTTCCGACACAGGCGCCGCCCACGACCGTGTTGGACGACGTCACGAACGGGTAGGTCCCGAAATCGATGTCCAGGAAGGTCCCCTGGGCCCCTTCAAAAAGGACCTTCTTTTTCTTTTCGATCTGGGCGTTGACATAAAGCGCCGTGTCGCACACGAATCCGCGGATCCTCTCCCCATACTCCAGATATTCGTTATACACATCCCCGAACGGGAAATTGGAATGCCCGTAAACCTTCTCAAAGACCTCGTTCTTTTCAACAAGATTGTCCTCCAGCTTGGCCTTCAGGATGCGGGGGTTCAGCAGGTCGATGACGCGGATGCCGCAGCGGGCCACCTTGTCGGCGTAACACGGGCCTATGCCGCGGCCGGTCGTGCCGATCTTGTTCTTGCGCTTGGATTCCCGCAACCCGTCCAGGATCCGGTGATACGGCATGACCACGTGGGCATGCCCGGAGATCTTCAACTGCTTCGGGGTCGGACGGATATTGCGCTTTTCCAGGGCCTGGAGCTCGGCCAGCAGGGCCTTGGGATCAATGACAACGCCGTTCCCGATGACGCAGACTTTGTCCTTGTGCAAAATCGCCGACGGCAGCAGGTGAAAAACATATTCATTTTTCCCAACGACAACCGTGTGCCCGGCGTTATTCCCGCCCTGGTACCGGACAATGACATCCATGTCCTTGCACAAAAAATCGATCAGTTTCCCTTTGCCCTCATCCCCCCACTGGGCCCCAACAACGGCAATGTTCATGGACATCTCCCTCACATTTCTTTCAAAATATAATAAATGGATAAAAACGCGATCCCGTATGCGAGAAAAACGCCCGCAACCGTAATCTGAACAACCGATAACCTGTCCTTCAATACCTGCTTCGCCCGGGGGAACTCGATGCCGAACCGGACGGCCAGAAGGGCGGCGTAAAGCGGCCAGACGACACAGACCCCGTAGATCAGGAAGAACGTCAACGCCATAAGGCGCTTTCCCGGAAGCGTCAACTGGTAAAAAAGCCATCCCATGTATGAGTTGGGCGGCCAAGCGGAAGCCATAAACGCCACGCCGCACCCCAGGGTGTAGGCGCCGACAGACAGAAAAAAATTCCGGACAAACCAGTAACACAGCATCGCCCTGCCGGGCTTGCCGGACGGGACCGGATCCGGGTCCCAAAAATGATACGCGATTTTCAGCCCGGCGGTCCGACCGGTGGACAGAAAAACAATCCAGTCGCGAAACGAGACCGCGCCGACCCCGAGCGCCGCGAGGGCCAGGAACAGATACCAGGCGTCCAACGCCGCGTCATACCACTCCGCCGTCAGATAGGCGTCGAAAAGCCCCATCGCCAGGGCCGAAAGCGTAAAAACCGCCCCGGCAATGAACAGCCCCCCCGGCAACAGGACGGGAAGCCGTCGCTTTTTCAGCACCAGGAGCCCGAAAACAAAGACCAGGAACACAGAGATGGTCCCCGGAGTGACGCTGTCCAGCAGCGACGCCCTGATCGTCGAGAAAATCGAAAAGTTAGGATCCATGCGTTTTTAAGGAAACCGGTTCAAACCTTGAGCAGTTTGGCAAAAAGGATGTTCTTGGTCTTACGGATTTTTCCCAGGGCTTCGTCCGGAACGTCGCGGTCGACATTGACGACGCTGACCGCCAGGCCTTCCGGAGATTCGCGCCCCAGGGTGATGCCGGCGATGTTGATGTTCGCCTCGGCCAGGATCGTGCCGACGGCCCCGACGATCCCCGGCTTGTCCTTGTTATTGATGAACAGCATGTAGCCGTTCGGCGCGGCCTCAACGTAAACATTGTTGATCTTGACGATGCGCGGCTGCTGGTTGCTGGACAGGGTGCCCCAGAGCGAAAAGGTGTCCTGGTCGGAAACCACCTCCAGATCGATGAGGTTGACGAACTCCCCCTCCCGGCTGGACTGGGTTTCCTGGACGTTAATCCCGCGCTCGCGGGCCATGTCCAGGGCGTTGATCCTATTGACCGTTTCTCCGAGGATCGGCGAGAGCAGGCCGTTGACCAGAGACATGGCCACCGGCGCCGTCTTGTATTTATTGATGACGCCGCTGTAAACGACGCGCACTTCCTTGAGCCGCCCGGCGATGAGCTGTCCGGCGAACTTGCCCATGCGGTCGCCCAGATCCACGAACGGCGCCAGGACCTGGAATTCTTCCGCGCTCAGCGACGGGAAATTGGCCGCGTTGACGATCCCTTTCCCCTCCAGAGCGTTCTTGACCGTTTCGGCGATCTCGATGGCCACGTTGATCTGGGCCTCGGACGTGGACGCGCCCAGGTGGGGCGTCAGGATGCAATTGTCGAATTTCGACAGCGGCGAATCCGGCGGCAGAGGCTCCGCCTCATAGACGTCCAGGGCGCAGCCGGCGATCCTCTTGGCCTCCAGGGCCTTGACCAGGGCTTTTTCGTCGATGATGCCGCCGCGCGCGCAGTTGATCAGCCGCACGTTCTTCTTCATCATCTCGATCTGTTTCTCCCCGATCAAATGTTTGGTCTCGGAACTTTTGGGGATATGCAGGGTGATGTAGTCCGCGTTGCGGATCAGATCGTCCATCTCGCTCACCGTGACCCCCATGGTGGAGGCCACTTCCATCGAAAGGTAAGGGTCATACGCGAGGATCTTCATCCCGAAACCCTTGGCCATGCGGGCCACCGTGGAACCGATGCGGCCCAGGCCGATGATCCCCAGCGTCTTGCCGTGCAGCTCGACGCCCTCGAATTTCGAGCGGTCCCACCGCCCGGCCTTCATCGAGGCGCAGGCCTGGGGGATGTTGCGGGACAACGCCAGGATCATGCTCATGGTGTGCTCGGCGGTGGACGTGGTGTTGCCGGCCGGCGTGTTCATCGCCACAACGCCTTTTTTGGTCGCGGCCTTCAGGTCCACGTTGTCCAGCCCCACCCCGGCGCGGCCGATGACCTTGAGGTTGGCGGCGGCCTCCAGCAGGTCCGCGGTCACCTGCGTGCTGCTGCGGATGATGAGCGCGTGGTAATCCTTGATGATCGCCTTGAGGTCCTGTGGGGAAAGGCCGTATTTGCAATCCACCTGGAACCCTTCGGCCCCCTTGAGGATGTCGATCCCCTCCTGCGCGAGCTTGTCGCTGATCAGAACTTTCATCGAATTGTCTCCCTAATGAGCACAGGGCTTAAAGAAGTCCCGCAAAGCGGGACGACGTAAGTCATCTGTGCGAACCCGTTCATTACGTTCCGGATGGTTTGGCCCAGAGAGGCCAAACCATTAGCCCCGATGATTTGCTTCGCCTCCGAAATCGCCTTGCGATTTCGGAGCGTCTGAAGCCATCGGGGTCAACTGTTAAAATGTTTCTGCGCCGCCGAAACCCCGGCACCGAGCGTAAAGGAATGTCCCATCTCTTTAAGGACTTTCTCCAGGCAGGAAATCCCGGCGATGATGTCGTACTCATCCAGGCTGCCCATGTGCGCGATGCGGATGATCTTGCCCTTGAGGTCCTCGCCCTGGCCTCCGGCCACGGAGATCCCGTAGGTGTCACGCATGCGCTTGACCACCTTCTCTCCGTCGACGCCCTCTGGCAAAAGGATCGGGGTCACGACATTGGAAATGCAGGTCTCGTCGGCCAGAAGTTTAAGGCCCAGCGCGTTCGCGGCCGCCCGCGTGCCCTTGGCCAGCCGGGCGTAATGCGCGAAAAGATTTTCCAAACCGGATTCTTTGACCATCTTGAGCGCGTCCACCAGCGCGATGACCAGGCCGATCGCCGGAGTGAACGGCGTGTCCGTCTTGGCCGCGGCCTTCTTGTATTTGCGAAGGTCAAAATAATACCGGGGTGTCGCGTTCTTTTCGATCATGGCAAAGGCCTTGGCGCTCACAGACACGAACGCCAGCCCCGGGGGGAGCATCAGCCCTTTGTGGGACGCCGACGCCACGATGTCCACAGACCAGGCGTCGGACTTCAGGTCCGTGACCCCCAGCCCGCTCACCGCGTCCACGACCAAAACCGCGTTTGTCTCTTTGACGATCTTTCCGATCGCCTCGACGTCGGCGGTCACGCCGGTCGAAGTCTCGGTCAGGGTGATGAAAACCGTTTTGATATCTTTATCGGCGGCCAGCACGGATCTGAGCTGGGCCGGATCCACGTCCTTGCCGTTGGCGACCTTCATCGCGTGCGCGTTCACGCCGTAGGCCTTGCAAATTTCGGTCCAGCGCTCGCCGAACTTCCCGGCCTCGACCGTCACGGCTTTGTCCCCGGCGGACAGCAGGTTGCAGACGCTCGCCTCCATCGCGGCCGTCCCGGACCCGGCGAGAATATAGACGTCGTTCCTGGTCTGGAAGACCTCCTGCAGTCCCGCGACCGCCTCCTTCAAATATTCCTGGAACTTGGGTGTTCGGTGATGGATGATGGGGCGTCCCAGGGCCTGCAGGATCCTGGGAGGGACCTGGGTGGGGCCCGGGGTCAACAAAAGATTGCGTTTCATGACGATGATCCTTTCCTGCCGTTTCCGGCTTTAATAAAAATACTGAAAGGCTGACTCAACAATTCTGAGTTCAGCCGGGATGCGCACGGTGGTCCGTCGGTTGGCGTTCCGCCGGAATGGCGGAAACGGCGCCCGTCCCGCGCCCTGTTACGCGGCGGGCTTCTTCATCGGCTGGTCAAGGACCTCATCAACCAGGCCGTAATCCTTGGCTTCATAAGAGGACATGAAGTAGTCCCGGTCCGAATCTTTCTCGACTTTTTCGACAGGGTTGCCGGTGTGCTTGGCGAGGATCTTGGTCAGGTCCTCTTTCATCCTCAGGATTTCCTTGGCGTGAATGGAAATGTCGCTGGCCGTCCCCTGCATTCCGCCCCACGGCTGATGGATCATGATCCGCGAATACGGGAGGGCGTAACGTTTGCCCTTGGCCCCGGCCGCCAGAAGGAGCGCGCCCATGCTGGCCGCCTGGCCGATGCAGTAGGTGCTGACGCTCGGCTTGATGAACTGCATGGTGTCATAGATCGCCATCCCGGCGGTGACGGAGCCGCCCGGCGAATTGATGTACAGGTTGATGTCCTTGGCCGGGTCCTCGCTCTGCAAGAACAGCAGCTGGGCGACGATGAGGTTGGCCACGGTGTCGTCGATGGCCGTCCCGATAAAAATGATACGGTCCTTCAGCAGGCGGGAATAAATGTCATAGGCCCTCTCACCATGACCGCTTTTTTCGATAACGATGGGAACTAACACCTGGTCTTTGGGCTCCATGTTATTTCTCCTCCTCCCACTTGGCTTCTTTGAGTAAAAGCTCCATGACTTTGCCGGGAAGGCTTTCGCCTTCCTGGGCCGTGATCCCTTCCATCTGGGCTATCTTATCAAAAATCAGATAAACTTTAACATCTTTTTCCGAGGCCTTGTGCAGGTCTTTGCGCAATTCCTCTTCTTTCGTCTTGATGTCCTCTTCCTTCATCCTCTGCGACTGCATCCGCTGGCGGATCTCCTTCAGGCGGTGCTCCAGCTGCCTGTTCACCAGAGACTGGGGGACATCCAGCTTCGCATTCTTGATCACAGCCTCCAGCACCTGGTTTTCGATGTCGAGGCGATTGTGCCGGTCTTTGTCCATTTCCATCTGGCGGGCCAGAGACTGTTTGAACTCCTCCAGACTGGGATACCCGAGCCCGCGCGCCAGGGCGTCGTCCACCGGCACGTCCTTGTCCTGGCCCTGGCTTTTCTTGAAATAATCGAGCATCTTGCCGAGCTCTTCGTCGGTCACTTTGGAGCTCTTGCGCTTCACCGCGATCCCCTTGTAATCCTTGACCGTCACCTCCGGCTTGATGTCCACCTTGGCAACGAAGGAGATGCCCCCGTCCTTGAATTCCACGTCCTGGATGTCCGGGAGGTCCATGGCATCGATCTTCTCCTGTTCGATACCTTCCTGATAAACCTCCGGGATCAGCTTTTTCAGCATCTCTTCCCTGGCTAAAGGCCCGTGGTGCTGTTCCAAAAGATGGCGCGGGGCCTTGCCCGGCCGGAACCCGCGGATCTTGGCGACCTTCCCCAATTCGGCGTAAATCTCCTCAAGCTTCTTCGAGACCCTGTCCCGGGGGATTTCAAACTTGAGCTCGCGTCTGAGCGAGTCGACTTTTTTAACGGAAACTTTCATGAGGCATGACTCCTTCAAACATGGACAACTTTCAGGGCTGTCGGTTATTGATATTAAGAAGAAAGGGCTATTATAGCCAATCTTCGGAAAAAATCCAGCGCCAGAGTAAAAATCGATCAGGCCGGCCGGGACGAGGCCTCACATCCGGAATTTCTCGCCCAAATAGATCTTCTTGGCCTGCGGATCGTTGATCAGGTCATCGGCCGTGCCGGAGATGAGGACCTTGCCATCAGCGATCAGATAGGCCCGGTCGGTGATCGCCAGGGTCTCACGGACATTGTGATCGGTGAGCAAAATTCCCAGCCCCTTCTTTTTCAAGTCCCGGATGATCTCCTGAGCCTCGGCCACAACGATCGGGTCGATCCCGGAAAACGGCTCGTCCAGAAGCAGGAACGACGGATTGGTCACCAGCGCCCGGGTGATCTCCAGCCGCCGCCTTTCCCCGCCGGAAAGAGTATAGGCCTTGCTTTTGGCCAGATGAGAAATTTTCAATTCCGCCAGAAGGGATTCGAGCCGTTTCCTGCGCTCGCGGGGCCCGATGTCCAGGGTCTCCAGGATCGCCATGATATTTTCCGCCACGGTCAATTTCCGGAAGATCGACGGCTCCTGGGCCAGATAGGCCATCCCCAGCTTGCAGCGGTCGTGGATCGGCTTGCGCGTGATGTCCGCCTGGTCGAACCGGATCTCGCCCTGGTCCGGCGCGATGATCCCCACGATCATGTAAAACGACGTGGTCTTGCCGGCGCCGTTAGGGCCCAGAAGCCCCACGATCTCGGAACGGCCGACGCTGATGCTCACGCCGTCCACCACCCGGCGGCCGCCGTAAGCCTTGACCAAATCCTTGGTTTCTAAAAGGTGAAGTGACATGGGCAAACAGTTAATGGTTGATGGCGCATGGTTAATAGCTACGGCAAAAAGCGGAAAAACGTATTCGTGTTATTGCCCCGGAGCCCCTTGATCCGCCGCCGGTTGTCCCGGATCATCCGATTTGTTCTCGTCCTTGTCGCCGAACGACGCGATGCTGTTCTTCCCTTCGGTGATCAAGATCAGCTTCGGCCGGCCGGACAGCGTCAATTTCTTGTCGGCGGCGCTGTAAACGGCCTTTTCCGCGAACGTCTTGTTCTCGCCCTGCGTGATCTCCACGTGGCCGATGCAGACCATTTCCTTGATCTGGTTGGTCTGGGCATCGAAATACACCTCGACCCGGTCCGCCTTCAACTCACGGCCTGTCTGGACCGCCACCACGTTCTCATTGAACACCGCGATGTATTTGGCCTGGTCGATCTCCAGCGTCCCGTCGCAGGTGATCGTCACCGTGTCGGTGCCGGCCGTCTTTTCCTCGGTCTTGACCTCCACGGTCACGTCGCTGTTGAGCTGGGCTATTTTCAATTCCGGATGCGCGACCAGCCCCGTGCCCGTGGCCGTCATGCGCTCGTCCACGATCGTGACCTTGTCGTTTGTGGTGACCAGGTCTTTTTCTTTCTGCCAGTCCAGGGAATCCGTCTTGAGGTTCGAGCCGGTTTCCGACGTGATGACGACGTCCCGTTCCAGATGAAGGTTGCCGCTCGCCTTGTCCATAGTGCCGTTCTTGGCCTTAAGGTTAACGTCCTGCTCGCCGTATTTATTGGCGTCAATGTTCGTGAGCTTGATGATGTCCCCGGCGATATCGGCCGTGTCGCCCTTGACGTCCCAGGCCTTTTCTCCTGTCTCGGTGTAACCCTGCAGATTGAACCCTTCAAACTGCTGGACGCCGGCAGGGGCGGGGGCAGCCGTTTCCTCCGCGAAAACCGGCGAGGACAAAGCAAGAACCAGAAAAGATACAGCGAAAAGCTCCATCCATCGGCTTGGCATAGACGTCCTTATGGTTTTTCGAATGTTGCCAGGGCCTTTTTCCAGGTGCCCTGGGCTTTCATGATCAACTCAATCACTTCGCGCACGGCCCCCTGGCCGCCGGGATTCCTGGTAACATAATCCGCCGCCTTCTTGGCTTCCTCAACGGCGTTGGGGACGGTCACCGCCAGCCCGACGCGATTGAGCACAGGCAGGTCCGGCAGGTCGTCGCCCATGTAACAGACTTCTTCGTCTCTGACTCCAAATTCTTTGAGCATGTCCTCATAGGCCGTTGTCTTGGGGAACGCGTCCTGATAAACCTTGTGGATCTTCAGGTCCTGGGCGCGGGCCGCGACCGCCGTGGCCGAGCGGGCCGTGATGATGGCGGTCTTGTACCCGAATTTCTGGAACACCACGATGCCGAACCCGTCCTGGACGTTGTAGATCTTGGTCTCTTTTCCATCGCCCTGGACAATGATCTCCCCGTTGGTCAGGATCCCGTCGACGTCCATGGCGAGGACTTTGATTTTTTTGAGATTGGATATTGGCGGCTTCGTCTTCTTAATCATCCCCATCAATATTTTTTCTTCCATCATCGATTTTCCATTCTCTATCTTCGATTTTTACTGTCCCGGCTCGCTAACCGCAAAGCAGGGCAAAACGCCGGGGCTAATGGTTGGGCCCCTCCGGGCCAAACCACCTGAACACAATGACCGGGTTCGCGCATATGCCTTGCGCCGCCCCCCTTCGCGGGAACGTCCGCAAGTCATGTGTCCACTAAAATAATCCCGCCTTCAGCAAATCCTGAATGTCCAGCAAGCCCACGCAGCGGCCGCTGGAATCCACCACAGGAAGCTCGTCGATCTTGCGGTCCTTCAAAAGATTGAACGCCTCGACGGCCAGTTTGTCCCTGCCGATGGCCGTGGGCTTGCGCGTCATGACCGAGCTCACTTTTTTGCCGAGCAGGTCCTTGTCGGTCTTCAGATGGCGGCGCAGATCGCCGTCGGTGAATATCCCGGTCAGCCGGCGCTTGCCGTCCACGACGCAGGCCGACCCGCACCGGGCCCGCGTGATGGAAAACAAAACGTCTTTGACCGCCATCCCTTCCCCGACCGCGGCGTAATCGCCCCCCTTGCGCATGATGTCTTCGACCTTCAGCAGAAGGCGGCGGCCCAGCGCGCCGGCCGGATGATAAAAAGCGAAATCTTCTTTGCGGAATCCCTTGCGCAGGATCAGGCACGCGGCCAGGGCGTCGCCCAGGACCAGCATGACCGTAGTGGACGCCATGGGCGCAAGGCCCAGGGGGCAACCTTCCGTCTTCACACCGACGTCCAGCGCCACATCGCTGAAGCGGCCCAGGCTGGATTTGACATTGCCTGTGAGGGCGATTGTCTTGCAGCCGATCTTTTTAATAAGAGGAAGAAGCCGGGTGGTCTCTTCGGTCTCGCCGCTGTTGGACAAGACCATCAGAACGTCCCTGCGCGTCACCTGCCCCAGGTCCCCGTGCACGGCCTCGGCGCTGTGCACCCAGATGCTCGGCGTGCCCGTGGAGGAAAAGGTCGAGGCGATCTTGCGGCCGATGATTCCCGTCTTTCCCATGCCGGTGGTGATGACCCGCCCTTCGCATTTGACGATCAGGTCGACGGCTTTCAGAAAACGGGCGTCCAGCCTGCGCGCCAGGTCCTTGACGGCCTGGGCCTCGATCGAAATGACATGTTTGGCTTCTTCAAGGGACATCTCAGGACTTTCTCACGATGCGATGAATTTCTCTAAGGGTCTTCAGCAATCCCGCCGCGTTTTTGAGCGCGATCATATTCGGTCCGTCGGAAAGGGCCTTTTTCGGGTCCGGGTGGACTTCCAGAAAGACCGCGTCGCACCCGGCCGCGATCCCGCAGCGGGCCAGCAACGGGATATATTGCGACGTCCCCCCCGAAGCCGTGCCCAGGCCTCCGGGCTGCTGGACGCTGTGCGTGGCGTCGAACACGACCGGATATCCGGTTGTTTCGCGCATGATCGCCAGCGACCGGAAATCCGTCACGAGGTTATTGTACCCGAAACTCACGCCCCGCTCGGTCAAAAGGATATTGCGGTTGCCCGTGCTTTCGATTTTTCTCACGGCCTGCTTCATGTCCCAGGGCGCGAGGAACTGTCCCTTCTTGACGTTCACGGCCCGGCCTGTCCGCCCGGCGGCGAGCAGCAGGTCCGTCTGCCGGCACAGGAACGCCGGAATCTGCAAAATATCCAGAACGCCGGCCGCGGCTTCCGCTTCCTCCGCCGAATGGACGTCGCTCAAAACAGGCAGGCGTAATTTTTCCTTGATCTCCCGGAGAATGGCAAGCCCTTCGCCCAGCCCGGGGCCGCGGAACGATTCCACCGATGTCCGGTTGGCCTTGTCGTAACTGGCCTTGAAAATATACGGGATCCCCAGACGGCCGGTGATGCGCTTGAGTTCCGACGCCACCTGAAACACCAGCTTGCGGTTCTCGATCACGCACGGCCCGGCGATCAGCACGAACGGGCGCCCGGCGCCGATCTTCACATTTCCGACGGTAACGATCCTGTCCATCTTATACCCCCGCCAAAAGCTTTTCGACCTTTTGCAAATCCTCGGGCGTGTCCACACCGACCGACTCGTAATTGGTGACAACGGTCCTGATCTTATAACCCGCTTCCAGCGCCCGCAGCTGCTCCAGCCGCTCGATCTGCTCGAGCCTGGACGGCGGGAGCCGGGTGAATGTCCTCAAAAAACTTTTCTTATAGGCGTACAGCCCTATATGTTTGTAATAAACGACGTTCTTGGAGCTTTTCTTGTCCCGGATGTAGGGAACCGGCGCGCGGGAAAAATACATCGCGTGCCTGTTCTGGTTGATCACGACCTTGACGACGTTGGGGTCACTTAACTCGTCCTCATCCTGGATCGGCTTGATGACCGTGGCCATGGGACACTCGTCATCCTGGATCAGGGCCTTGGCCAGGTTGTCAATGACGCTCGGGCGGATCAGCGGCTCGTCGCCCTGGATGTTCACGATGATGTTGGCGGGGATGTTCTCGACCGCCTCGGCGATCCGGTCGGTGCCGGAAGCGTGCTCCGGCGAAGTCATCACCGCCTTGGCCGAAAAACCTCTGGCGGCCTCTACGATCCGTTTGTCGTCGCAGGCGATCAGGACCTCGTCCAGCAGGCGGCACTTCTTCACCTGCTGCCAGACGTGCTGGATCATCGGCTTCCCCTTGATCTCCGCGAGGATCTTGCCTTCAAAACGGCTGGAGGCCCAACGGGCCGGGATCATGCCGATAATCTTCACAGATGGTCTCCAAATCCGCTGATAAAAATGTGTTAAGCGTCCCTACAGGGTCCCGGCTGCCTTGCCCCGCGCAGCGTTGGGGGCAAGGCAGCCGGGATGTATATTTTCTAAACCGCCACCGCGGCCTTCAATTCCGCCGGGGTAACGGCCGCAACACCCATCTTGCCGACCACGATGCCGGCCGCAAAGTTGGCCAGTTCCGCGGCCTCCCACTTGGCGGCGCCGGCCGCCAACGCCAGGGTGAAAACAGAAACCACCGTGTCCCCGGCGCCGGTCACGTCAAAAACTTCCTTGGCGCGGGTGTGGATATGCCTCGGCTTCTTCCCTTTTTCAAACAGGCACATCCCCTGCTCTCCCAGGGTCACCAGGAGCGATTCCAACCGCAAGAATTTTAACAATTGCTGGCCGGCCTTTTCCACATCCGCCACGGATGTCAGCCGGTCGCTGGTCAGGCCAAGTTTGCGTGTGTCATGGTGGGTGATCTTGATGTTCCGGATGGCGTTCTCGGTCTCTTTTTTGTTGGGAGTGATGCAGGTGACGCCTTGATAAAACGAAAAATGCTCCACTTTAGGATCAACGTTGATGATCTTCTTCTTGCGCAGGGCCAGACGGCAGACCTCGTGGACCAGGGGCGCGGTGATCATCCCCTTGCCGTAATCGGACAAAATGATCCCGTCTAAGGAAGTGATGTTCGCCCGGACATACTTCAAAATTTTATCAAGCGTGGGGCCCTCACAGGCGTGCTGGGCGTTTTCCCGGTCCAGCCGGAGGACCTGCTGGTGCTGGGCCATGATCCGCGTTTTCAGAATGGTGGGCATCCGGGAATCTTTAAAAATCCCCCGGACAGGGATCCCCTGCTTTTGGATCCCCTGCAAAAGGACCTTGGCTTCATGGTCAGCCCCGACCCGGCCCATCAGGGCCACGTCCGCGCCCAGGGCCTTGAGATTGCTGGCGACATTGGCCGCGCCGCCCGGAACAAACGAGGGGCCTTTCTCCTGCAGGACAATAGGAACAGGCGCTTCAGGTGAGATCCGGGACACACTGCCCTGGATATACTGATCCAGGATCAAATCCCCGATCACAAGGATTTTCTTTTTTTTAAGACTTTCGATTATCTGATAAAAACGGTGCACAAAACGGCTCGCTGGAATATAAGTGATTGTTTTTCAAGGAGTAAACGAATCCGGAGAAAAATCCGAAAACCGTTTCGAAGGGTTGATTCTAACATAGTTTAAAAATCCCGTCAACAGCTTCCAGAACTTCCGAGACAGGAACAAGATCCAAATACGCGGATTCGACCGCATCCTTCTTGCCGAAGGATTTCTGCCCCAGGAACGGCGTCACAACGATTCCGGATTTCGGGCCCAGGGGCTTCCAGCGCTCCGGGTTGATGCCCGGCTGATTTCGGGTGAAAATCGATATGACCGGCGTTCCTAGCGCGTCCGCCACATGGACCGGGCCGGAATCATTCGAGACCAGGACCCGGGACCTCTTCAAGACCCCGGCCATCTGCCCGACCGTTGTCCGGCCGGACAAGTCCACGGTTCTTGACCGCACGCGGGCGCGCATCTGCTCGGCCAGCGGCCTGACGTTGTCCGCGCCGATGATGATAGCCGCGGTCCCGTATTTTTCCCCGAGGATGTCCAGCAACTCGGCAAAACGCGCCACGGGCCATTGCCGGGTCGCGTCGCTCGATCCGGGGTGAAGAGCCACTGTTTTTTGCGGATCCAGGCCTTCCTGCCGGAAAAAATCATCCGCCCATTTTTCCGATTCCGGCTGGACCGGGATGAACGTCGAAAGTTCTCCGCCGGGAATGCCGAGCCCCTGGAGGACATCCAGACAATACTGCGCCTCATGTTTCAAACCCAGGTGCCGGGCGTCGGCCAAAGGCATCGTCAGAAGAAAGCCGAACTTTTTGTTGCGGAACCCGGTCCTCAGAGGAATTCCGGCGAAAAAACACAGGCTGTTCGTGCGCTTCTTCGTGTGATAGATGATCGCCGCGTCAAATTTCCGGCTTCGCAGTTCACAGGCAAGCTTCCAAAACCCGAAGAGACCGGCATGCCGCCCCTTCCGGTCGTCCAGCAGGACCTCGTCCACATCCGGATGCCCTTGCACCAGCTCCCTTGTGGACGGGGCAACCAGGATGGACAATCTTGCCCGCGGATAAGCTTTCCGCAGGGCGCGCAAGGCCGGAGTCGTCAGGACAACGTCTCCCATGCGGTCAGTGCGGACAACCAGAATGTTTTTCAAATTTTCCATCAAGGTCTCGTCCTTCGTCAGGCCATTCGGCCGTTCACTCTCGCGATAGCGTCCAAAACCGCCTGGTCCGGGATCAGGCGGACATCCTCCCCGCCGGAGCGGACCACCTCGTGCACCCGGCCCCAGGGCCCGTAACGGGCGGGGTCCGTCGGGCCGAACAGGGCCACCACCGGCACGCCCAGGTAACTGGCCATGTGCAAGGGAGCGCTGTCATTGACAACCGCCATCCGGCAGAGACTGAACAAATACCCAAGCTGAAGCAGAGAGATCCGGCCGCTCAAATCCACGGTCCTGCCCTTAAGCATCTGCCGGATGCCTTGCACTGTCTCCCGGTCGTTCCCGTCCCCCACAAAGACAACCGTCATCCCGTGATCGCGCTCCAGCGCCCGGGCCACGGCCGCGAACCCTTCTTCCCTCCAGCGTTTCTTGTGATCGGCGGCGCCGGGACTGAGAACAGCCAACGGCCTTCCGGCCGGCGCTTCCGCGCGCAGGATTTCATCGACAGGCTTCCTCTCCCCGTCCGGAATATGCAGGGCCAGCCGGTCCTTGCTTTCCGACTCAAAAGGATAAACCGACATCAACCGGCGGAGATGCTGGCGCAGCATATGTTCGGTTTTGTCCCGCGCCAGCAACAGCGACGTCCGGTACCGGGCGCCGGCAAGGAAGGGGATCGCCGAATTACGCAGATCCACGGCCAGGTCAAAACGCTCCCGCCGCAGTTCGCCCATCCATTTCAGCGTGACAAGGCCGGGCTGGTGTTTGTTATAAATGTACAGCTTGTGCAGGCGGGGGTGGCCCTTCAAAAGGAACTCCCCTTTCGGGCCGACGATCATCGACAGCCGGGCCTCCGGGAAATCCCGCAGGAGAATATCCAGCACGGGAAAAGTCAGGATGATGTCCCCGATGTTGGTCAGGGAGACCATGAGGATTTTTTTGATATTCTCCGGATGAAAAGACATCGCGCTCACCATGCAGGATCAGACAGGCCGCCTGCCGTCCAGACATCGGAACGCGGCCTGCAGCACATCATCGGGTTTGACAGATTTCATGCAGACATTGTCGGGGCATTCCAGGTAATAACACGGCGCGCGGTTGCAACCCACGTCATTGATCAGCGGTTCGCAACGCCCTGCCCCCCTCGGCCCGGTCACTTCCGGCCGCGTGGGGCCGAAAATCCCGACCACCGGAGTCCCGGCGGCCGACGCCAGGTGCAAAGGCCCGGAATCGGCGGAGATCACCACAGAAGCCCGGTCCATCAGGGCCAAAAGCTGTTTCAAGTCCGTCTGTCCGGCGAGGACCACAGGCCGGCGGCCGGATCTCCCGGAAATCCATTCGGCGTCAGGCGCGTCTCCCTTTCCACCCGAGATCACCACCCGGAGCGACCGCGCCTGCAGGCCCTCCGCAACCGGGACAAAATTCTCTCTGGGCCAGCGCTTGAGGTCCCAGTTCCCGCCGACGTGAAAGACCGCGATCCTGTCCGTGTCCTCAATGCCTTTCGAAGATAGGAGAGATCGGACCGACTTTCCCGCTGGAGCCGGGACAGCCAGCCGGCAGGTCCGGTCCGGTACCGTCCATCCGATCCCTTCCAGAAGCCCCAGATACTGATCGCTCCGGTGCCGGTCCTCCGGCAGAGGCTCGACGGAAGACGTCAAAAACCATCGGCCCTTCCGCGCGGTGCCGATCCTCGCCGGGATCCCCGCGGCCCACGCCAATGTGGCGCGGCTCAGGGACGGACGCAGAAAAAACGCCGCGTCGAATTTCCGGCGGCGCAGTTCGCGGATAATGCTCCCCTTCCCCAACAGTCCCCTGTGCCGGCCTTTCTCTTCATAAACAAGGATCTCATCCACGTCCGGACAGCACTCAAGGATTTCCGCGACACGCGGGACAGCGAGACACGAGACCCGGGCGCCGGGACAATTCTGTTTGATGTTCCGGAAAACCGGCGTTGAAAAAATCACGTCCCCGAGCCAATTGACGCTGGAGACCAAAATATTTTTATAAGTGCCTGCCATGCGAATCTTCCCAATAACAAATTCAACAAGAGAATAGAGGGCCGGGGCAGTGTCCCGCGCGAGTTCCCTGCCTGCCGGCAGGCAGGCGCAGCCCGAGGCTTTCATTTCTATTGAAAAAAGCCGAGGAGCGAGGACTGTCTGAGCACGGGATACTGCCCCGGCTCTCCAACGCTACCCTAATTCACATTTCTACCCGTCGACGGACCTGTAAACATCCAGGGTCTTCTCCACCATCTGCTCAGCGGAGAAGTTTTTCCGGATAAACTCGCGGGCCGCGCTCCCGAACGCGGCGGCCCGGGCCGGGTCCTGCAAAAGCCCGGCTATCGCCTCCGCCAGCGCGGCCTCGTCTCCCGGAGGGACAAGCCGACCGGTCCTGCCGTCTTCGATGAGGCTCGGCAATCCTCCGACGCGGGACGCGACCACCGCCAGCCCCGCGGCCTGGGCTTCCATGACCGAAAGCCCCAGCCCTTCCTGCAGGGACGGCATGACAAAAACGTCGAATCCGGTTAGAAACTCCCGGGTCCGGTTGACCGAGGGATGGAAACGGACCTTCTGCTCAAGACCCAGGGCCTTGACCCGGCTCCTCAGGACCTCCTCCTCGCGGCCGACGCCGACGATCATCAGCACGGCGGCCGGGACTTTTTTCAAGACCGCGGGCATGGCCTTGATAAGAACGTCATGGCCTTTGACATCCGACAGGCGGGCGATGATGCCGATCACTTGATTGTCCTGCAGGCCCCACGCCGCCCTCGCCTCCCTCCTCCGCCCTTCCGGAAGGACGAACGAATCCACGTCGATGCCGTTGGGGACGAGCGCGATCCGGTCCTGCGCGACACGGAAATCCTTAGCCAGATGCTCCCGGACCTGCGGGCTGATCGCGATCACGCGGTCTCCCCAGAGGGGAAACAGCCGGCGGAACAGCCGTGGCTTGAAAAATCCGTGACAGGTCGAAACAAACGGCGTCCCCGTCATTTTCTTCAGGCAGGCCGCCATGACCTGGGTCACGCGCGTGTGCGCGTGGACCACGCTGATGTTCTGCTCACGGACCACCAGCCGCAATTTCCCTGCGGTGAGATATATCTTCGGGTTCAACTCCGACTTCGTACGGATGTTTTCGGTCAGGCACCGCACGCCGCACGCCGCGAAATCGGCTTCCTGGTTGCCGCCGGAAGACGCCAGCCACACCCCGTGCCCCTTGAGGACCAGTCCCCGCGACAGGGTCAAAAGATAACTGGTGATCCCGCCGGTGTTCACGTGGGTTGTCGTCAGCAGAATGTTCATACGCTCACGGTCACAAAACGTTTGACCTGCTTGAAGACTTCTTCGGGCGTGATCTCCTTCATGCAGGCGTGGGTCAAGATCTTGCACGCCGGACTGTAGCACGGCTTGCAGGCCATGGACTTTTCCATGACCACGTAATCCTTGGCCGGCGGGACGTGCCGGGCGGAATCCGTCGGGCCGAACAGCGCGATGAAAGGCACGCGCATGGCCGCGGCGATGTGCATGGGCGCGGAATCCGGAGAGATGTAGACGTTGCAGCGCTTGATGAGCGACGCCAGCTCCATCAGGTCCGTCTTGCCGATAAAAACCGCCGGCTTGGACTTCGCGAGCTTCAAAAGGCGGTTTGCCGCCTCACGGTCCTTTTCGATCCCGGTGACGAGAACCCGGACATTCTCCCGGCCCAGCATGTCGCACAAGGCGGCGATGTGTTCGACCGGCCAGTTCTTCGTCTCCCACTTTCCCGAGGCCGCGATGTTGATCCCGACGATCTGCGCGGTGCTGCCCATCCATTCCGAATCGAGCAGGACCTGCGCGTGGGCGTGGTCCCGGGACGACGGCCACAAATTCAAATTCACGTCCTTGCGATACGGGATGTCCAGCATGCGCAGGACCTGGAACTGGTGTTCCACCGGAGGAAGTCGGGGGTTGGGGTCCTTGACCGGGCGGTTGAGAAAAAAGCCCAGCTTCTTGAACCCGTTGTTGTAGCCGTAGGTGTCGCGCGCGAACAACAGATACCCCAAAAAATGACTGCGCGCGTTGTTCTGGAAATCCACCACTTTGTCGAATTTATAATCCCTCAATTTTTGCGCCAGCCGGACAATCCCCCAGAACCCGCCGTCGCGGCCCTTCGTGTCCCAGGGGATGACGCCCTCGAGGTAGGGACATCTCCGCAGGACCTGCCGGGCGTCCTCCCCCACCAGGCAGTAAATCTTGGCCAGGGGGAAACGGTCTCTCAGCGCCTTGAGCGACGCGGTCACCAGGATCACGTCCCCGATCGAGCTGAGTTTGATGACGAGGATGTGCGTCATCTCGAGCAATTCATGGTAGACCTTCAGGGTCTGCCCGGCCATGTGGTCCAGCGTGTATTTCTGCTCCAGCTTTTTGCGCGCGGCGGCGACGAGATGGGACGCGAGCTTGCGGTCGCTCAGGACCCTCAGCACGGCCTGGGCCATGGCGTCGGGGTCCTGGGGCATGACCAGCAGTCCGGTCTTTTCGTGTTCAATGATCTCCATCACCCCGCCCACTTCGGTGGCGACAACAGGCACGCCGACGGCCTGGGCCTCGACGATCACCCGGCCGAAGGACTCCGGCTCAATGGACGCCATCACCAGCACGTCGGTGTTGGCAAGCAGTTCCGGGACGTCCCGGCGGTTGCCGAGGAATTCGACATATTCCTGCAGGCCCAGCCGCTGGACAAGGGTCTCCAGGTCCTGCCGGTAATTCTCCTTGCCTTCCGGGGCGTCGCCGATGATCCAGATCTTCACATACGGCCTCTGCCGGACCACCCTGGCCATGGCCTTCAAAAAATAAATGTGCCCCTTGAGCGGCGTGATGCGGCCCACGATGGAAATGACAGAATACGGACGGTCCGAGGTGTCGGGCTTCCGAACCGTGAACCGGGAGAGATCCACGCTCCGGGGAATGCAGCGGATGCTGTCCATCGAGACGCGAAAATCCTCGATCATGTGGCGGCCGATCACCTCGCTGGGCACGATCACCAGTTTTCCCCACCCCATCACCCGGCTGGGGAATTTATTGGAATAATATCCGTGGCACGTCGTGATGAACTGGGCGGTCGTGGAACGGCAGGCGAAATACGAGACCCAGGCCGGGACGCGCGACCGGGCGTGGACGATGTCGATCTTTTCCTGCCGGATGATCTTGCGCAGGGCCATGACGCACCGGAAGGCGACCCAGGGATTTTTGCGGTGGACCGGCAGGGCGTAATGCCGGATCCCTTCCTTGTCCAGCTCGGCCACCATGGGCCCGCCGTTGGACACCACGACGGACTCATAGCCGTGCTTCTTGAGATATTTGGCGAAGTCCACGGTGCCGGTTTCGACGCCGCCGACGTTCAGTTCGGGAAGGATTTGGAGGATGCGCATATTCTTAATTCCTGTGAAATGGACCCCGGCTGCCCCACCGCTTCGCGGGGCAAGACGGCCGGGGTTAATTCCTGCCTGCCGGCAGGCAGGCGCACAGATCATTTGCGTTCGCTAACGCTCCGCAAATGATGTGCTCATTAAATGACCTGTTTGACGGCGGCCAGGATGATTTCGTAGTCATCCAGCTTTTTCGTGCTGATCTTTTTCTTGGCGACGTCGTATATCGTCCGGCCGATGTCCTTGACGTCGGCGCTGACGATATAGCCCTGCGCCTGCAGGCGGTCCAGGAACGCGATGTGCTTGTGCGGCCGTTTCCCCTCGGGATTGCGGACCTGGATCGGGAACACGATGGTCTCTTTGCCCGAGCTGGCCGCCTCCGACACCATGGAAATGCTGTCCCCGGACACCACCAGGATGTTCGCCAGCCCCAGGATCCCTCCGACGGCCTCAGGGACG
The DNA here is from genome assembly GCA_030688425.1 of Candidatus Omnitrophota bacterium. NCBI lineage: Bacteria > Pseudomonadati > Candidatus Omnitrophota > Candidatus Omnitrophota bacterium. The sequence goes on from JAUYIB010000031.1 coordinate 174,074, forward strand.
TTGTGCCGGTTGGCCAGGATCAACAGCTCGCAGCAGGGGTGCTTCTTGAATTCCCTGGCCAGGATATTTTCCACGCCGGACGCGGTGCGCCGCGACGTGGTCATCAGGACCTCGGCGTTGAACTCGTTGGCCACTTCCTTGATCTGGTTCATCACGGTGCGGGCGTACGACTCGGTGAATTCGTAATCCTTGGTGTCGCCTCCCAGCAGGACGCCGATCTTGATCTTCCCGCTGTATTTCAAATGCGAGTACCGCCGGGTCAGCAGCCGCGCCTGTTCTTCCAGGTATTCCGGTGAAATCAGGTTCGGCGCCCCCTTGGTCACCGCCACCAGGGACGTGGTCTCCTTCGGCGCCTTGTCATGCTCCGGAAGGATCACAAGGTCAAAACGGTCATAGGACAACAGCCCCGGCCTCATGATAACGATGCTCTTGGCCAGGAAATCGTTGGCGAGCAAAAAATTCACCGCCGCCAGCGAGGAGCCGCAGGAGATCACAAAATCGGCCTTGCACGACAAGAGTCCCTGGCAGGATTCCGGCCTCAGGAACCACCGGAGCATTCCCGCGCGGCCGTGGAAAAAATAGCTGTTGGCGAAAAGACTGATCAACGACATCAACCTCTGGAACCAGCGGTTCCTGAACACAACGTCCTGGACCACGGCCGACGACGTCACGCCCCGCTCCGCCAGGGCCTTTTCGATCGTGGAGGCCACGGCCTGGGACTGGCGCAGGTGCCCGGTCCGCCCGTCGTTGAGGATCAGCGTCACCGATTCCTTGGCGTATTTCCATATCTTGTAAAACCACATGTATTCCGCCGGATATTCCTGGATATATTTTTCCATGTTCGCGGTGACCTTGCGCAGATTCGAGACCACGTCCGCTTCGCCGTCGTCGGTCTGGTCCAGGACCATCGGCTCATGGATGATCAGCCGGTGATACGGCCCTTCGCTCTTGCCTGTCCGGACAATGACCGCGAAACAGATCGGGACCCCCATCTTGATCCCGATGCGGATCGCGCCGGACGACATCGAGGCCTGGCGCTCAAAAAACGGGACCAGGACCCCGTCCCGCCCGCCCTGGTCCACGACCATGCCGATGATCTCGTTGTTCTTCAGACTCTTGATCAATTCGCGCGTCCCCACCCCCCGCTCGATTACCACCGACCCGCCGCAGCCCCGGTAATCGTTCAGCAGCTGGTCCAGCCGGGAGTATCGTTTCTGCGGCTTGACGATGACCTTGTACTGACGGCTCAGCATGGCGCAGGCCACGCTGGACAATTCCCAGCTGCCGAAATGCATGGCCAGAAGGATCAACCCCTTGCCGCCCTTGAGGGCCGCCTCGGCGTGTTCCCGTCCCTCGATCTGAACGTACCTTTCATAGTTGGCGGCGTTCAACAGCGGAAGACGGAGCAGTTCAACCAGATTCTGCCCGTAATTCCCAAAGACCTGCTTGGCGATGGACTTGATTTCCGGGTAGGATTTGGTCTTGGCAAAGGCGGCCTTGATGTTCGCGTAGGCAATGGAACGGTGCTTGAAATCCCCGTAATAAGCCAGCCGGCCGATGCCGCGCCCGACGGCCAGCGCGGCCGAGACCGGCAAGATCCGGACAATGGCCCCAAAGGACTTAACGAGCCAGTAAATGATCCACTCTGCGAAGAAATTCATCGTACCCCTCTGTGATGCTGATGGTGATCTTCAGTTCAAAAATTTTGAGGCCCTTCAGTTCCGGCACAGGCGCCTGCATCACTTTAACGGCGTCCTTGGACGTCGTCACCAGCCATTCCACACCGGCCTCGCGGCAGCCGCCCGCGATCAGTTCCCAATCGCCCGGCGTATACCAATGATGGTCCTCAAAGGCGAAAAATTTTTCAACCTTTGCCGACTGCTGTTCCAGGGTCTTGCGGAAACCCTCCGGGTCTCCGATGCCGCAGAACGCGGCGATCCTGCGGCCTTTCAGCGCGTCCAGCCCGACCACCGGGCCGCCGGACAAAGGCGCGAGCGCCCTGGGCCGGTGGACCGAAACAACGACCGTCGCCGACGGATGGATCAGGCGGACCCGGTCTTTCAGATCATAGATCCCCGGCCCCGACAAGTCGGCCTTGGTCAGGACAACGACGTCCGCCCTCTTCAGAGACGACAGGGGCTCCCGAAGGATCCCCCGCGGAAGAAGATGCCCGTTGCCGAACGGGTTCCCGCTGTCCACGACAACGATATCCAGATCCCTGCGGACGCGCCATTGCTGAAAACCGTCGTCCAGAAGAAAAATATCAACGCCCGGATTTTTTTCAAGGAGATTCCCGGCCGCCCGCGCCCGGTCTCTGCCAACCTCCACCGGAATTCCCGGCAGGGCCTGCCGCAAAAGCAAAACTTCGTCGCTCTCCCCGTTGCCGGAACCGCCGGCGCGCCGGGACCCGTAACCGCGCGTCAGGACCGCCGGTGTTTTTCCCCGGCCCGCCAGAGATTCCGCGAGGAATAAAACCAGGGGCGTTTTGCCAACGCCGCCCCACGTCAGATTGCCCACGCTGATCGCCGGCCGTCCGAGGGTTTGCCGCTTGAAAAGCCCTTTCAGGTAAAGGCCCCGGATGAGCCCGGAAAGGCAGGCATAGCCCAGGGACAAAAGCCACAACAAAGGATGCAACCACGCGCCCCGCTTTCCCGTTGGGTCGGCGATGACGCTGTGGAGATATGCTCGGGGTTGGAATGGCATTGGGTTTTGTGCGATGGTTCGCAAGTCTCATTTACCCTGCTTCGCAGTCATTCGCTCGCAGGCTCGCTCATGCTACGCAGGATGAATTCGGCCTCAAATTTATGCCGCATAACGGCATAAATTTGGGCTCTTCTATACTCATTCATCCCGCCTCTTGCTGCGCAAGAACCGGCGGGATGAATTCGGCCTCAAATTTATGCCGCATAACGGCATAAATTTGGGCCTCATTCATTTTACACAAAAATCATTATAATACGAGTATTGAAATAAATATTGCTTTATTACGGGGTCAACGGGGCAGGAGACTGGAGATGGTGTCCAGGGCGCGCTGGGTGGCTCCCTGGCATTTGCTGATCACGGCTTTGGCCGAACCGCCAAGGGCGGCGGCGCGGTCGGGATGCCGCAGAAGTTCTCTGAGCGCAGAATACAATTCCTCCGGGCCGGAGACCTGGACAAGGGCATCCGCTCCAAGGAAGAGCTCCGTGACCTGGCGGAAGTTTTCCATGTGCGGGCCGGTGAGGATCGGCTTGCCGAACACCGCCGGCTCGATGATGTTCTGCCCGCCGTGCCCGCGCAGGCTTTTGCCCATGAACACGACCGAGGCCAGGCCGTACAGCGGCCGCAAATGCCCGATCGTGTCCACGACCAAAACCGCGCCGGCCGGGACAGGACCTGACCTTTTGGAAAAGAAAACCGTCTGAAAGCCCCGCGATTCCACCAGGGCCGAGACCGGCTTGCCCCGTTCGACATGCCGGGGCGCGACGATCAAACGCAGGCTCGGGAACTCTCCGCGCAGACGGGCGAACACATCCAGGACGATCTCCTCTTCCCCCGGGTGCGTGCTGCCGGCGATCCACACGGCCTCATCGGGCTTGTACCCGAAATCCTCCCGCCGGTAACCGTCCTTGTCGGAAAGTCCGTCGAATTTGATGTTGCCGAAAATCCTGATCTTGTCCACCGGCGCGCCCATCTCCAGGATCCGGGCGGCATCCTCCTCTGTCTGCATGCCGAACACGGTCACCGCCTGAAGGACCCCTTTAAGGAACATCCGGACCTTCCGGTAATTCCGGAACGACTTTTCCGAAATGCGGCCGTTGACCAGCACCAGCGGCACGCGGTAATCCGAGAGGACGGCGAACAGGTTGGGCCAGATCTCGGTCTCGGCCGAGAGATACATTTTCGGGCGGATCAGCCGGACATATTTGCGGGCCGCCCAGCTGAAATCCAGCGGGGCGAAGATCAGCACGTCATCGCCGGACAATTTGCTCTTGGCCAGCTCGTATCCGGTGCGCGTGACCGTGGACAGGACGATCCGGTACCTGGGGAAGACCGATTTGATCCTCTGGATCAGCCCCGCGACCGCCAGAACTTCGCCGACGCTGACCGCGTGGACCCAGATGTTCTCCCTCTGGCGCAGGTCATCGGCAAGGGCTTTGGGGAAAGCGCCGAACCGCATCCCGAGACCCGCCGGCCATTTTCCCCGCGCCACCGCGACCGGAAGATACACCGCAATGAAGATCAGGTAAACAATGTCATACAACAACGCCATAGTCCCTCACCTCTGTCACTGCGTCTCCTCACGCCCTCGGATGCGCCTTCTCGTAAACGCTCTTCAACTTTTCCGTGGTCACGTGCATGTAGATCTGGGTCGTGGACAGGTTCACGTGCCCGAGCAGTTCCTGGACAGACCGCAGGTCCGCCCCGCGGTTCAGCAGGTGTGTGGCAAACGAATGGCGCAGGACGTGCGGGGAGATATTCCTGTTGGCCGACGTCAGCTTGATGTATTTGTGCGCGATGTTGCAAACGCTCCGCGCCGACAGCCGCGTTCCGTTCTTGTTCAAAAAAAGCGCCGAGCCCCGGCCTTTGCGCTTTTTCAGGTACTCCCGGACCGCCTCGACGGCTTTTTCGCCGACCGGCACCAGCCGCTCCTTCTTCCCCTTGCCCCGGACCTTCGCCAGATTGCCGATCAAATCCACGCTGTCCACGTCCAGCCCGACCAGTTCGCTGACGCGGATCCCGGTGCCGTAAAGCGTCTCCAGGATCGCCTTGTCCCGGGAGCCCATCGCCTTTACCGTCGATGGCGAATCGATCAGCTCGGTCATTTCCTTTTCCGTCAAAAATTTCGGGAGCGTCTTGTCGAGCTTGGGCGTCTGCAGAAGCACGGCCGGGTTGTTCTTGATAAGCCCTTCCCTCTGGAGGAAACGGAAAAAACTGCGCAGGGACGAAAGCTTGCGGGCCATGGTGCGGGGCCTGTGCTGGCGGCCCTTCAGCTCGACGAGGAACTTCCGCAGATGGAGATAATCCATTTTTTCAACGGCCATCTCGCCGCTGAATTTAAAAAACTCTTCGAGGTCAAGCCGGTAGTTGAGCGAGGTGTGCGGGGAATAATTTTTTTCGATCTCGATGTACGAAAGGAATTTTTCCAGATACCTGTTCATGGGGGGTCCCCTCTTGCGACAGGCCGGAACGAAAACGTCAGACGGCCGCCCCGCCTCCGGGCGCCGGCGACGCGTCGCCGGGCAGCTCATTGGCGGTATAGGTGCACTTGGGATACCGGCTGCAGCCGTAGAACGCGCCCCGGCGGGAACGGCGCTTGGTGAGTTCCCCGTCGCAGTCGGGCAGGGGGCATTTGATACCGGTCGTGATCGGTTTGGCGTATTTGCACTCGGGGAAACCGGAACAGCTCAGGAACTTTCCGCGTCGGCCCCATTTCACGACCATCTTGCGCCCGCAATCGGGGCAGTCCATGTCCACGAACTCCTGGGTCTTCTCGATGGTGTTCATGGCGTAATCCAGCTCTTCCTTGAACGGCTTGTAAAACTCGCTCAAAAGGCCGACGTAATTCAACTGTCCCTCTTCCACCAGGTCCAGCGACTCTTCCATCTTGGCGGTGAACCCGATGTCCATGATCTTGGCGAAATATTCGACCAGCAGATCGCAGATGCGCATCCCCAGTTCCGTCGCCGTAAAATACCCGCGCTCCCGCAAAACGTAATTCCGCGCGACCAGCGTCGAGATGATGGACGCGTACGTGCTGGGCCGCCCGATCCCTTCCTCCTCGAGCGCCTTGACCAGGCTCGCTTCCGAATAGCGGGCCGGCGGCTTGGTGAAATGCTGGGTGGGCCTCACCTCGACCAGCGCGAGGGGGTCGCCCTTCAGGTAATGAGAAATATCGACTTTGCCCTCTTCGTCCTCGACGTCCCGGTACAGGGTCAGATAACCGTCAAAGACCAGCGAGGAACCCGACGCGCCGAACTGGAATTTTCCGGCGTTGATCTCAATGCGCTTCTGCTCGAACACGGCGGGCATCATCTGGGAGCTCACGAACCGCTTCCAGATCAGGGAATACAGCGCGAACAGATCGTCGGAAAGAACGCGCCGCACGTCTTCGGGCTTGCGCAACACGTCGGTGGGCCGGATCGCCTCATGGGCTTCCTGGGCGGACTTTTTGGATTTATACACATTCGGCGAGGACGGCAGGTATTTCGCGCCGTAAGATTCTCCGATGAACCCGCGCACCTTGTCCACGGCCTCCTTGGCGATGTTGACCGAGTCGGTCCTCATGTAGGTGATGAACCCGACGGTCTCGCCGTCCCCCAGGTCGATCCCTTCATAGAGCTCCTGGGCGAGCATCATGGTCCTGCTGGCGTTGAATCCGAGTTTGTTGAAGGCGTCCTGCTGGAGGGTGCTGGTGATGAACGGCGCGGACGGATTTCTCCGGACCTCTTTTTTGGAAACGTCGGCGACCTCGAACGACTCGGCCTTGATCTGGTTCGTCAGGTCTTCGGCCTCCTGCTTGTTCTTGATCTCCGGTTTGACGCCGTCGATCTTTTCCAGCTGGGCGGTCAGAAGGTCTTCGTAGCCCTTTTTCTGCAGGTCCGCCGCGATCTGCCAGTACTCCTGCGGGACGAAACCAAGAATGGCCCTCTCTCGCTCGACGATCAGCCGCAGGGCGACCGATTGGACCCGCCCGGCGCTCAGCCGCGACCCGACCTTCTTCCACAACAGTGGGCTGATCTGGTAACCCACGATGCGGTCCAGTATCCGGCGGGCCAGCTGCGCGTTGATCTTGTTCATGTCGAACTTGCGCGGGTGCTCAAAGGCCCTCTTCACCGCCTCTTTGGTGATTTCCTGGAAGGTCACGCGGTAGATCTTTTTGCCGTCGCCGATATGATTGACGATGTTCCAGCCGATGGCCTCCCCTTCGCGGTCGGGGTCGGTGGCGATATAAATTTCTTTCTTGGTCTTGGCCTCTTTTTTCAGGGCGGTCAGGACCTTCTGTTTCTTCCGGACCACGATCCATTTGGGCGCGAAATCGGCCTCGACATCCACGCCCAGCTTGGATTTCGGCAGGTCGATGAGATGCCCCATCGAGGACACGACCTTGAACTTGTCCCCCAGGATCTTGTTGATGGTCTTGACCTTGGCGGGAGATTCGACGATGACTAAGGCTTTGGACATAAATGAATGCATGAGTTATGGAAGTCCCGCGCAAGCGGGACGACATAACTCATTTGCATGAATTTACCCCGGCGGTTTGCTTCGCCCGAAATCGTGAAACGATTTCGGCGGTTGAAGCAGCCGGGGGGATTACTTAACTTCCCTTAGAAGCCCGGACGAAAAATTTCCCGGGCAGTTGTTTGACCTGACGCTGCAATTCCAAATCCAGAAGGGCCGGCAAAAGGTCCGGCCCGGACAATCCGCTTTTTTCGCTCAACGCGTCCACATGGACCGGTTCCGGACCCAAATACTTCAAAATTCTGTTTCCGCCCGCGGCCTGTTCCGGCGCCGGCTGCGGCTCTTTCAGGCATTCCCGCATTTGCGGGGCCAACTCTTCCAAAATGTCTTCGACACACCCGGCCAGCTTGGCGCCTTCCTTCAAAAGCTGGTGCGCGCCTTTCGCGTTGGGTCGGTCCACAGGGCCGGGAACGGCAAACACCTCGCGCCCCTGCTCCAGCGCGAACTTGGCCGTCAATAACGCCCCGCTCTTCATGGCCGCTTCCACAACGATCACGCCCAGCGAAAGCCCGCTGATCACGCGGTTGCGGCGGGGAAAATTGTAAGGCATCGGCTGGGCCTGCATGGGAAACTCGGAGATCACAACCCCCGTCGCCGCGATCCGCTCGAACAACGGCTTGTTCTCCGGAGGATACACGCAGGCGAGTCCGCTTCCCAGAACAGCCGCCGTGCTCCCGCCGGCCCTCAGCGCGCCGCGGTGCGCGGCCGTGTCGATCCCGCGCGCCATGCCGGAAACGATCGTGATTCCCATCTCCGCCAGCCGGACCGAAAAACGCTCCGCCATGCTCATCCCGTAGACCGAGGCCAGCCGCGAGCCGACAACAGCCAGCGACAGCGGGCGGCAGACGCGTAAATCCCCCCGGGCATAAAGGACCACGGGAGCGTCCGGAATTTCTTTAAGCTGAGCGGGATACAACCCGTCTTTTTCAAGGACCAGGGTGATCTTGTTTTGCGTGATTAGATTATATTCGCTTTTCAGAAACTTGTCTTTGGGAAATTCGGAAATCTTGCGGGCCGTGTCCGAGGGCAGGCCGGCTTCGGCCTGCAGGACGTCCTTCCCAAGCCCCAGGACCCGTGCGGCAGAGCCGAAATACCCGATCATCCGGCGCAGGCGAAGGTTGCCGACATCAATGGCGTTCAGAATTAAACACGCCTCATGCTCATTCATATCTTACCCCCAACCCCGCCACCACAACCCCCGGGGTTGTGGTGGTCCACTCAATCGAGTCTAAGATTCTTGCATAACGCCACGATCTCGTCCCCGACCTCTTCCCAGGTCTTGGCATCCGTGTCAACCGTGTGATCGGCCTGGCGATAGGCCGGTTCCCTCTCCTTCAGTAACTCCGCGATCTTTTTCTGCGGATCAGGGACATTCAACAGCGGCCGTTTCACCTGCCCCTTCACCCTGCGGTAAACCCATTCCGGGCTTGTCCGCAGGTAGATCAGGACGCCGTTTTTCTTCAAGGCGGCGACGTTTTCAGGGTCCAGGACAATCCCACCCCCGCAGTCAACCACAACCCCTTCTTCGCAGACGATTCCGGCAACGACTTCCTTTTCCAGAGCGCGAAAATGCTTCTCCCCTTCGTCACGGAAGATCTCGGCAATGGACTTCCCGGCTTTTTTCTCCACAAGGTCGTCCGTGGACAGGACCCGCCGGTTGAGCTTCTTCCCCAGGTCTTTGCCTGTGAAAGACTTGCCCGACCCCATAAACCCGATCAAAACAATATTCTTTTTCATGGCCCGATTGTAACACAGGGTTCTAAGAAGTGTCAAATTGCGAAAAAAATGGGGAAAACAGGGGAAAACGCGGGGAAACGGCACAGCGACTTACAATTTTTTAGTTCTTTCGATCTTCAATCTTCTCTCTTCTATCCTCAAAAAATAGCATACCCGCTCAAGGCCCAGTTGACGATCCGCTCACCCATGAACAGGCTGATCATGGCGGCGAGGACCAGGAACGGGCCGTAGGCGATGACGCTCTCCTTGGTCCTGATCTTTTCTTCGATACCCCAGACAGCGCCGAAAAAGGGCGCCAGGAAAAACGTGAGCAAAGCCAGCTTCCAGCCCAAGAACGCGCCCATCATGGCCAACAGCTTGACGTCCCCTCCGCCCATGGCTTCCTTTTTGAACATGAGCTCCCCCAGCAATCCCAGGAAATAGATCAACCCGCCCCCGACCAGCGCCCCGATCAGCGATGCGTCCAGACTGAGCAAATAAGGCCAAATCCCATCCCCCGCGCGGTCTTTGGCCACATTGGTCGCGAACGCGAGCGCGCCTTCCAGGCCCAGGAAGATACCCAGGAGAAGCATGAAATTCTTTTCTCCGTCCATGTCCTCCTTGCTCAGAGTCGCGCGGTGATAATACAAACTCGCCAGGTAGGCCGCCAGGCATATCCCCACGACCGCCCACATGAAAATACGGCCGGCCGAGATCAGATAGAACGAGGCGCTGTGCAGGCCCGGGATCACGGCGCTCAAGGCCAGCCCCGCGAACATCCCGCCGACGCTGATCTGGTCCGGGATGATCTTGTGTTCCCAGTCCACGAACGTGGCAATGATGAAACAGCCGAGCATCACCAGGTACGCCCCCAGCAGGGGCGTGAGCCCGAACGCTAAATAAAATCCCAAAAACCCGCAGGCCGTGACGAATTCCACCAGCGGGTAACGGAAAGAAAATCTCTCTTTGCAGAAGCGGCACTTGCCGCCCAGGATGAACCAGCTCAGAATCGGAACATTGTCATACCACAAAACCGGCTTCCGGCACTTGAAACAGTGCGAGCCCGGCCAGACGATGGACTGGTCCAGCGGCATCCGGGCAATGCAGACGTTCAGAAAACTACCGATGATCGCGCCGAGAATAAAAAACAAACCTCCCCATATTTGAGGCTCTGTCATATGACCCTTTCCTGTTCCAGACTCTGCCTCATTTTGGCTTTCACGTCCGCTTCCAGCGGGACACCGGCCCAGTGCTGAAAGGCCAGCACACCCTGGTAAAACAGCATCCCCAGGCCGTTGCTGGTCCTGGCGCCTTTGGCCTTGGCCCTGCGCAGCAATTCCGTTTCCTTAGGATTATAGACCACGTCATACACCAGCATGTTGGCGTGCAGAAGGTTCTCGTCCACCAGGCACGGGTCGCCCTCCTTCAGTCCCACCGAAGTTGTATTGACCAGCAGGTCCGCCAGCTCCACGTTCAAGTCGTCCATCTGGTCCACCACTTCCACCAGGCCCGTGTCGATCTTTTCTCCCAGCCGGGCCACAAGTTCCCTGGCCTTGGCTGTGGTCCGGTTGTAGATCTTGATCGCCGCCGGCTTTTCCGGCAAAAGGCACAACGCCGCGAGCACCGCCCGCGTGGTCCCGCCCGCGCCGAGGACCGCGATTCTCTTGCCGGCGGTCGAAATTCCCATCTCCATCAGGTGCGTCAAAAATCCGGGGCCGTCCGTGTTGAACCCGGTCAGTTTCCGGTCTTCGTCAATCACAATGGTGTTCACCGCCCCGACCCGGATCGTGAACGGGCTCAGGGCGTCCAGGAACGGGAGCACTTTCTCTTTATAGGGGACCGTCACGTTCAGGCCGAAGACAGGGCTTTTCTTCTCCTTGAGGTGCGTGAAAAACGACGGCAGTTCGGCCTCCTGAAGCGGAAACGTCTTGTAGACCGCGTCCACCCCGAGGGCCTTGAAGGCCGTGTTGTGCATCAAAGGGGACAAGCTGTGTTGAAGGGGGTAACCGATAATGCCGTAGGTTGAGGTGTGTTCTGTCATGAGTTGTCCCTCCCCCTCGCGGGGAGGGGAAATTCTCAATCAAATCATTCCCGGTTGGCGAGAACTTTGTTGACCGCGTTGATATAGGCCTTGGCCGACGCCACGATGATGTCCGTGCTGGCGCCGTGCGCGATGACCTTGCGGCCCCGCAGTTTGACCTTGATGGTGACCTCGCCCAGGGCGTCCTTGCCTCGGGACACGGACTGGATCGAGTAATCCAGCAGTTCGCCCTTCATCCGGGTGATGCTGTCGATCGCCTTGTAACAGGCGTCGATGGGGCCGTCGCCGGTCAGGGTCTTGGTGTATTTTTTCTTTTTCGACTGCAGGACCACCTTGACCTTCGGGGTCCTGTTCGTGCCGCTGGCCGTTTCCAGGGCCACCAGCGACCAGGTGTCGTCCACCATCTTGAATTCGTCTTCCACGATCGCCTTCAGGTCCTCGTCAAAGACTTCCTTCTTTTTGTCGGCGACCTGCTTGAACCGCTCAAAGGCCTTGTCGATGTCCTCTTCCTTCAGCTCGATGCCCAGCGCCTTGATCCGCGCCTTGAACGCGTGGCGGCCCGAATGCTTGCCCAGGACCAGGCCGGTTTCCATAAACCCGACGTCTTCCGGCCGCATGATCTCGTAAGTGGAACGCTCCTTCAGCATGCCGTCCTGGTGGATGCCCGACTCGTGGCGGAAGGCGTTGGCCCCGACGATCGCTTTATTCGGCGGAACGGGAAAGCCGGTGAGCTTGCTGACCAGGCGCGAGGCGCGGCAGATCTCCTGCGTGCGGATGTTGGTCGAACAGCCGTAAAAATCACCGCGCGTCCGCAGGGCCATCACGATCTCTTCCATCGAGGCGTTGCCCGCGCGCTCGCCGATGCCGTTGAGGGTGCATTCCACCTGGCGCGCGCCGTTGCGCACGGCCGACAAAGAGTTGGCCACGGCCAGACCCAGGTCGTCGTGGCAGTGCACCGAGATCACGGCCTTGTTGATGTTCGGAACGTTGTTCTTGATGTCCGCGATCAGCTGGCCGTATTCCAGCGGCGTGCTGTAGCCGACGGTGTCCGGGATGTTCACGGTCGTGGCCCCGGCGTTGATCACGGCTTCCAGGATTTTATACAGAAAATCTTTTTCACTGCGGCTGGCGTCTTCCGGCGAAAATTCGACGTCGTCCCTCCTGTCACGGGCGTATTTCACCGCGTCCACCGCCATCTGCATGATCTCTTCCTTGCTCTTGCGCAGTTTGTGCTCCAGATGGATCTTGGACGTGGCCAGAAAAACGTGGATGCGGGCGCGTTTGGCGTCTTTCAACGCGTCGGCCGCGGCGTCGATGTCCTTCCTGATCGAGCGGGCCAGCCCGCAGATCGTCGAGCCGTGGATATGGCGGGCCACGGTCCGGACGGAGCTGAAGTCGCCGGGAGAGCTCACCGGAAACCCGGCCTCGATGATGTCCACCCCCAGACGCTCCAGGGCATAGGCGATCTCCAGCTTTTCCTTCTCGTTCATGCTGGCGCCCGGCGCCTGCTCTCCGTCGCGCAGGGTCGTGTCGAAAATCATCACTCTGTCGGCATTGTCCATGGTCAGTCTCTCTTCAGAAAAAATTTTTTAAACTTGGTATTCAGCGGCATTTGAAATTCAAACTCTTTGTTTTCCAGGGGCGCATCCAGAATCACGTCGTAATAGGTCTCCGCCCTTTTCCCTCCCGGGACGCCCGGGGTGATGAACTGGTCCAGCCCGGGAGACATCTTCGCCATCACGGCCCGTTCCCGCTCCAGACGCTTTTTGTCCGCGGGCCTTTTCAAGGCCTTTTCGATCTCCTTGTCCGCGGAAAACGTGTCCATGGCGCCCAGGCCCGACTCGTCATACACAAATTCATTCTTCACAATCACGAAGCGCGCCTTGGAGACCCACAGCTTGTGGTTCGCCGAAAGGTCGGATTTGCCGGTGAGGACATAACACTCTTCCCCCCGGACGAACTCCGACTCTTCCAGCTTGAGGTCGGTCATCCCGGCGAGAAAATCCTGGATCCGGAAAAAGAGCGCCGGGACCGAACGGGTGAGCCCCGAAGATTCCACGGCCACATCAAAGAACATGTCCTGGTCGCTGTCCTTGCTCCTGCGGACGTCCCCTTTTTCCGAGAAATAATTGGCGCTGCTTCCGGAATTCCAAATCACGGTCTTGGTGAAGCCCTCGGGGAGGTCCTCATACCACTCGAGCAGATACAGATTGGGGCGACCCAGCTTGATCTTGAACGACTTTTCAACCCTCTTCAGCTTGCCCCCGGACACGATCTCGTCGTTCACAAACCCTTCCGCCTGGAGCGTCCGCAAAGATTGGTACGTCTGCCGGGCCTTATCCACCACTTCCTGCGGGGTCAGCTCCTGGGCAAGCGCCGCGCGGGGAAGCGGGACAAACACAAGGGCCAAGATCAAACTCAAAAGGATTCGCATGATAAAGGATTTGTCACTTTCTCCGCGCGCCGCGAACCTACGACTTTCCTAATCCCCCATGCAGGAAACTTTCCTCTTTCCCCTCCCCCCATGCGGAAATTTTTTCCACTTCCACCCTCTCCCCATACGGAAATTTCTCCCACTTCCACCCTCCCCCTCGCGGGGAGGGAACGGGAGGGGGGCACCCTCCCCTAACCCCTCCCATCAAGGGAGGGGAATAAATTATTTCTCCCTCCCCCTGGTGGGGAGGGCTGGGGAGGGGGGAAAACTACTTCTTCATCCAGGGCATCATCTCGCGGAGCTGGGCGCCGACCTTTTCCACGGGATGATTTTCGCTGTCCTGGCGGAACTTGTTGAAATTCACGCGGCCCTTCTTGTTCTCGCGGATCCATTCGCGGGCGAACTTGCCCTTCTGGATCTCGGCGAGGATTTTTTTCATCTCTTTGCGGGTGCGGTCGGTGATGATGCGCGGCCCCCGGGTGTAATCCCCGTATTCGGCCGTGTCCGACACGCGCTTGCGCATGCCCTTGATGCCGCCTTCATAGATCAAATCCACAATGAGCTTGAGCTCATGCAGACATTCAAAATACGCGATCTCCGGCTGATACCCGGCTTCCACCAAAGTTTCAAACCCGGCCTTGATGAGCTCGCTGGCCCCGCCGCAAAGCACGGACTGCTCGCCGAACAGGTCGGTCTCGGTCTCTTCCTTAAAGGTCGTTTCGATGACGCCGGCGCGCGTGCCGCCGATGCCCCGGGCGTAAGCCAATGCGTCGCGCATGGCGTTGCCTGACGCGTTCTGATGAATGGCCACCAGGCAGGGAACGCCCCGGCCTTCTTCATACTGACGGCGCACCAAAGCCCCCGGGCTCTTGGGCGCGATCATCCACACGTCCACGTCAGCCGGCGGCTTGATCTGCCCGAAATGGATGTTGAAGCCGTGAGAAAAGGCAATGGCCTTGCCTTTTTTGAGGTGCTTCTTGATGGATTTCTTGTAGAGATCGGCCTGGACATGGTCCTGGGTGAGGATGATGATAATGTCGGCCTGTTTGGCGGCCACGTCGGCGTCCACCGGCTCAAATCCGTCCTTCTTGGCCTGCTCATAGTTCGGCCCGCCCGGTCTCTGCCCGATCACGACCTTCAGCCCGCTGTCGCGCAGGTTCATCGCCTGCCCGCGGCCCTGGATACCGTATCCGATCACCGCGATCGTCTTGCCCTGGATAGCGTTCAAATCTGCGTCTTTGTCATAGTAGATCTTAGCCATACATCTCCCCCCATTCGAAATAAATTAGAATTTTATGCCCTCTCTCATAGTGAGGGTTGGGGCTGTGTCCCGGGCGAGTTCCGCAGCCCGAGGCTTTCATCCCCTTTAGAAAAAGCCGAGGAGCGAGGACTGTCTGAGCCAGGGATACAGCCCCAGCCCTCACGGCTGATGCTCTAAATCAAGACCGTGAAACCTCTTATATTAGAAAGAATAATTCTAATTTAAGTCAGCGTTTTTATCAAGCGATAATATTCGTCGATCCGCAGGTTTGACGTGCGGCGGGCGTCTTTGAGGTCGACCACGTTGATCTCGTTCTTCAGAATCCCCACTGCCTTGCCGTATTCCCCCTTCACCAGCAGATTAACCGCCGCGTTGCCCAGCCGGGTCGCCAGCACCCGGTCCGAAGCCACCGGCACTCCCCCGCGCTGGATATGGCCCAAAACGGTGCAACGGGTCTCAAGCCCGGTCCCTTTGGTGATTTTCTCCGCCACGTCCACGGCCTTGGCCGCGCCTTCCGCGGTAACCACCAGCCAGTTGGCCTTGCCCGCCTTGTGGCCTTCCTTCATGCGGTGGAACATCTCCTCGTAATCGAATTCCAGTTCCGGGATGATGACGTCCTCCGCGCCTCCGGCCAGGGCCACCTCCATCGCGATAAACCCGCTCTTGTTGCCCATGACCTCGATCACAAAGATGCGCTCCATGCTTTGCGACGTGTCGCGGATCTTGTCGATGGCGTCCAGGGCCGTGTTGATGGCCGTGTCCGAGCTGATGGTGTGGTCTGTGCCGGTGATATCGTTGTCAATGGTGCCGGGGATGCCCACGATAGGAATTTTGTATTTCTCCCACAGTTCCGCGGCCGCGCGGTAAGTCCCGTCCCCGCCGATCACGACCATGCCGTCGATCTTATGCTTCTTCACCGTTTCCGCCGCTTTGGCCATACCTTCCGGCGTGCGGATGCGGGGCGAGCGGGCCGTTTTGAGGATAGTCCCCCCCCGGTTGATGATGTTCGACACCGAGCGGTGGTCCATCTCAATGACCAGGTCGTCGATCAACCCGTCGTAACCTTTCATGATCCCGACAATTTTTAATCCCTGGGAAAGGGCCGACCGGACAACACTGCGAATCCCGGCGTTCATACCGGGCCCGTCACCGCCGGCGGTGGTGATGGCGAGGGTGTGGATGGGCATGGGGGAAGTCTCCTTTAATAAAATGTTAGGGGTTTTAAAGTTAACATTTGCACATTAATAGGGCCTCAAGAACACTACCCAAGGACATTACTTTGCTTGTCCCTGCGTAATCCTCAGCCCCTTAATCCATATTTTGGGTATTCGATAGTATCCTTTTTTAGGATCATGCTTTATAAGACCGATGGAAATCAAATCATTTGTTACAACTTTCCAATCTGCACCAAAAAGTTTTTCAAGGCTCTGGGAACTATGTATAGAATATCCTCCCTCAAGTTTAAGAATGCTATCTCGCTTATGCGGAAACTCTGCCATTAAAATTTTATTTCTTTTTTCAACAGATAGTTGCTCAAGCGCACTTTTCAAAGATTTTGCACTAATCAAATACTCTCTATCGGTTGCATTCAATTGAAAGTCGTTATATTCTTCCGCTTTCGCAAGATTAAAGAGATCTATAATATCCCTTGGGGTCACTATCCCATTCCCATCGGACAAAACATTCATTAGCCAATCAAGCGTAGAGACTTTCCCTATCTTTTTGGGGAGCATGCCATAGAAAACTTTTTCTCTATAATTGGGATCATTCTCCAATGCTTCATGATTAATTGAAAAATATTGCGCCATGCCCACATTCGAAAAGGCCCTTTTTACAATTAGACGCAGAATCGTTTCTTTTGCCCATCGCATTGTTGAAGACGCCCTATCCGTGACGTGTGTAAGCGCTGTAAACCCCCCTTGCGAGGTTGCCAGCTGTTCAATAATGTCGTCCCTAAGAAATACTTTAATCCTTAATTCGGGCTCGGACAAATTGTATGCCGCCCTTAGCAAACCTTTCAGGCCATTTTCCTCTTCCTGGGATCGTCTCGGAAAAACCTCATCTAAACGATCCAACATAATCCAAATTCTAAATTTCTGCGCTTTTAATAATGAACACAGGATAGAACGGATGTCCCCAATATATCTCGGCTTTTCTGTATTTTGTTTTTCATTAAATTCTATCCCCATCGCTGGCTTATATGTAGTACTGCCGTCTAACTTATGGTTGACAGCAACGCCTGGTTCAATTCTCCTCACAGAAGGGAACTTCCTCACAATAGATTCGACAATACCTAAAAGCCCAGACTTGCGTTCATATGGGATATCGAGGCTCCCCCACAAGGCCTCAAGGTTTTCAGCCTCCGATGCATTCGATATAATTGCCTGCAGCTTTTTATCTCGATTGATCGAATCCCTTATGAGTGACAAAAAATATAAAGTCCAGAATTTCTCAAAATCAAGCGCCGAAAATCGCGCAAAATAGTCACGAAAATTACAAAAAACAGGATCCCCTGTTGCCTCCACCCCGAAAATACAAAACAAATTTTCATCCTGCCATAAAGATTCAGACAACAAGTGAAAGACCCTATACAGTGCGGTTTTGCCCGCCCCTTTAATTCCCCTTACGATATCAATTCGATCCATCCAAAGATCATGGAACTGCTGCGTCCGGATTTGCGCAACGGGCAGGAGAGGGTCTTTCTCTGCAGTTGAAGTTCCCAAATCAAACAAGTTTATCAAATAGTCAAATTTATCTCTTGAAATCATTTCGGCTCCTTTGCGGCATGGCTGAATACTAGCCGAAGGCACCCGGCACTTCCCGAGCGCACTTACCGCTCAACTGCTCCTATTTTGTGCCTTGCACCGGCATCTTCTCATTCAACTATACGGAAAGAGGGCAGCCCCCATTCAGGGGCGCCTCTTCAATTAACTTCTTTGCCCTTTTTCAAAAAAAGGTCAATTCCACGCAGTCACCGAAGGGCAAGGACATCGCCAAAAAGGATGTCGCAGTGGTTCCAAGGTTTATTAACTATTTTTGGGGGGCACTCATAAGCGAACTCAAATAACCTTACTTGCGTATCACGGATTTTGATCTAATCTTTCCCTTGCCACACGTTCAATGTCATCCTTATCATGTTCTTCCAACTGATAAAGCGGCACTTTCTTATCGAATCCATCCAATTGAATTTCTCTAATTTTCTTAAAACCATGATGCGCTCTGGCAATTGTTGGCCAAGCAACATGATACGCTGGTTCAGTCAACACAATTTTACCCGCTGAAACAACTTTTTCCATTTTAAATGTTTGCGATACCGCAAGAGATAAGGGGTTGACCCCTTGAAGCGAGACTTCTCCCACATTAACACAAATGCGTATTTGATACGTATCGCCTCCCTCACTCAAAGAACCAAGCCATTTTTGAAATGACGCGGCCCAAAGAAGAATATCAGGGAAATGATGAAACACGAAAAGAACTGCATCGCCAATTTCTTTTACAAACAGACTTATATTTTTAAGCTGCACTTCATTTAGAGCGCTAAATGATGCTGTGACAAAATTCTTGATTCTTTGAGCAAGGGCATCATTGCCATATGCAGCCCCATACTTTGTAGATCCGATAAGATCAACAAGAACTATATAATAAAGTCCGTTTCGAAGAACTCCCTGTTTTTGGAGTTCCATTACCCTGCATATTGCTTGCGCAGCCTCCTTTTGCGCGTAAGCCGGCGCATACTTCAAGAATTCTTTCTGAATTTCATCCAAATCGTAATACTGAGTTCTTGTTATGTCGTTCATTTCTGGTACTCCTTACTAAGGACCGCGCATAATGAGCTAATTGCCCTGTCCCTGTTGGGGACTGTCCCCCTGCCCTCTTCACTGCATTCAAGCTTTCCAGTCATATTCGCACACTCGACAATGACACCGGTAAGGCAAAAAAGGCCATAAAATTACTAAAAAGGGTACTCTCCAGAACGTTTCTATCGATCCTCCCCCGCCCCAACAACTTCTAACAGACCTGAGATACCCCCGATTTAACGGACGGGTTAATTAAAGGACAGCCGTGGTCTCAGCCATCTCTGGCGTAATATAGTTCAAGGACTGATGGATTCGTTGCCTGTTATAAAATATTTCCAGGAATTTGAATACTTCCGACTGGG
>JAUYIB010000032.1 GCA_030688425.1 Candidatus Omnitrophota bacterium
TTGAGGTGGTCCCCAAAATTCGGACAACTTGTTAAGGTTGGGTCCTGCCCCTAAAATACTTAAGGCAGAAAGGAGCAGGAGATTGAAACAGAACCGCAGGAAACACAACCCCTCGTTCAAGGCCAGGGTAGCCCTGGAGGCGTTGAAAGGCGAAGAAACCATCGCTGAACTGGCCAGCCGCTATGAAGTCCATCCCAGCCAGATACGTAAATGGAAACAGGCGTTGGCGGATGGCGCCGCCGGCATCTTCGGTGGAGAGGAAGTCCGGAAAAGGAAGGATGACGAAAACCTGGTTGCCCGTCTGTATCAGGAGATCGGGCAGCTCAAGGTGGAGAAGGATTTTCTCGACAGAGCTTTAGGTCGCTGAGCGTAGAGCGGCGGCGTGAGGCGGTGCACCGCGGTCACCCGTCGCTCTCCATAGTGAGGCAGTGCAAATTGCTGGATATCAGTCGTTCCGGCCTGTACTACCAGTCCAAAGGAATCTCAGAGGAGGAGTTGACCCTGATGAAGCTCATTGATCGCCAGCACCTGGCCATCCCTTTCTACGGGGCGCGGAAGATAGCCGCCTGTCTGAAGTGGCAGGGTTACACCGTCAACCGGAAACGGGTTCAGAGATTGATGGGAGTCATGGGCATCCGGGCCATCTACCGGCGGCCCCGGACCAGCAAACCGGGCAAAGGGCACAAAATATACCCGTACCTGCTGAACGGCATGAAGATTACCCGGCCGAACCAGGTCTGGGCGGCAGATATCACGTATATATCGATGGCAAAGGGATTTCTCTATCTGGTGGCCATCATCGACTGGTACAGCCGGTATGTTTTGTCCTGGAGGCTCTCCAACACCATGGATGCTGACTTCTGCGTCGAGGCGTTGGAGGAGGCGCTCAGGAAGGGTAAGCCGGAGATATTCAATACCGACCAGGGTAGCCAGTTCACCGGCGATGAATTTACCGGGCTACTAGAGAAACGGGGCATCAAGATCAGCATGGACGGAAAGGGGAGCTACAATGACAACCTGTTTATCGAGAGGCTGTGGCGGACTGTGAAATATGAGGAGGTATATCTGAAAGCCTATCAGGACGGCAGGGAGGCCCGGCAGTCCCTGGCCGACTACTTCCGGTTCTATAACAATGATCGTCCCCATCAGACATTCGGCTACAGGACGCCGGCGGAAGTCCACACCCCCACCCCTATAGCAAACATTAAAGGAGGTATGCTAGAATCACTGACATCGGACCCATCAATGATCGCGGGACCCTACCTTAACTTCGTCCCTCTCCTGTCCTAACGATGGGGTCCACCTCAATTGATATAAGAATTAGATACCAGGCATCTATTTTCGTCAACGCACAGGACATTACCCCTACTCCGGATACCGTGAATTCTTTGACCATGCTCTTCAAAGATAAGGGTCTTATCCCCGCCGCCTATCACGCAATTCGCCTCTCGACTGGCGCTACTCCTCAGCTGCGTATTAGACTCATTAGTCCTGATAATGAATGGACTGTCTCATTTGCCCCACACAGAATAGACATTGACAAAAATGCTGTTGACCCAAAGGGAGATAACTTGGGTGATTTGGCTCAGTACTGCTCGGATGCTACTCAACTTTTTGAAAGAATTATAGGTAAGTATACAAAGCGGGCAAACC
>JAUYIB010000033.1 GCA_030688425.1 Candidatus Omnitrophota bacterium
CCAGGATTACTGCAATTCTGCGAGTATGAACCGCGAGCATCCGCGCGAAACGGAGCTTGTCCTCGAATACGGCCGGCGCGTGGCGCAGGAATACCGCGCGGCCCTGCCGGAGCTATATGCCGCCCATGAAAGCGCGGTCGCCGCCAAAATCCTGAAGGAATGGCGCATCGAAGGTACGCCGTTCACCAGCGGCATCGTGAACAAGAACAACCCGCTCAAGTACCATTTCGACAGTGGCAACTTCAAGGGCGTGTACAGCAACATGCTCGTCTTCAAGCGGGACATCGAGGGCGGACACCTGTCCTGTCCGGAGTACGGGATCGGCTTCGAGTTGAAGCACAATTCGCTCCTCATGTTCGACGGGCAGGACATCCTCCACGGGGTCAAGCCCATCCGCCGGCTCACGCCGGACGTGATGCGCTACTCCATTGTGTACTACTCCCTTCGCAAGCTGTGGCAATGCCAGCCGGTCAATGAGGAGATCGCGCGCATACGGCGCGTGAAAACCGTCCGCGAGCTGAAACGGCGTAAGCGCTGAACCCTATGGATGGACCAGAACCGAAACCCAAGGAATGGTCCGGACGGGGCCGCCCACCGATCTGCGACGGATGCGGAAAGGTGAAGACCCGCTGTACCTGCGGACGGGGCCGCCCGCTGAAGGTCACACGCGAGACGGTCAACCTACTCCGCGAGGCGTTTCGCGTCGGCTGTACGGACGAGGAGGCCACCGCCTACGCGGGCATTTCTCCGCGCGCCCTGTACTACTACATGAAAAAGTATCCGGAGTTCCGCGAGGAGCGCGAACGGCTAAAACAGCTTCCGACCATATGGGCGCGCCACAACGTCGTCCAGGCAATCAGCAAGGGCGACATCAACCGGAGCCAGTGGTACCTGGAGCGCAAGATGAAGAACGAGTTCGCTTCCCGGACGGAGCTTTCCCCGCCGCAGGAAAGCACGGAGGACGCGCTAGACATCATCGCCTATGCAACCGGAAAACCTGCACAAATTGAGCCAGCTGTTCCGGGAGAACGGGCCGGACAGTCCGAGGATCGCGCTCTCCCCGACCCAGCAGAAGATTTTCCTGACGATTTTGACGCGGTCCCACCCTCGGAACCAAGCGATATTACCGACGCAGTTTGGCAAGAGCATGACCGTCGCCTTGGCGACCTTGCTGAGAGTGACGCCTCGGCCTGAGCATTGGACCATCACCGCGCCCAGCGAGAAGAAGGCGCAGATTTCCATGGGCTACGTCATCGACCACGCCTTCGACGACAAGATGTTCCTGTCCCAGCTGGAGATTGACACGCCGCTTGACCGCCTCCGGCGCGAACGGAGCCGGACCAAGCTCACCTTCAAGCGCGGCGGAAGCATCCAGACCCTCACGCTCGACGCGAAGAACGGCAAGCGCAACCTGGAAGCCGCGATGGGCCACGGTTCCCAGAACGTCATCCTCGACGAAAGCTCGCTGATCGACGACAACCTCTACGCGACCGTGAAGCGTATGCTCGGCGGGTACAAGGACAACTTTCTGTTCGAGATCGGCAATCCGTTTCACAACAACCATTTCAAGCGGACATGGGAAGACCCGCGCTACAACAAGTTCTTTGCCGATTACCGCATCGCGCTGGCGGAAGGGCGCTACACGGAGGACTATATCGAGGAGATGCGGAAGGAGGCGTTTTTCGACGTCTTCTACGAGTGCCGCTTCCCGCGCGAGGACGAAGTGGATAAGGACGGTTATCGACAGCTTGTCCTCACCAAGGACCTGGTACAGGAAATCATGGCGATGCCCGTCCCGCCCGAAGCGGTTCCGGGCCAGCCGTCCGAACCGTTCCCGCCGCTCAAGCTCGGCGTGGACGTCGCCGCCGGCGGGGACCAGAGTGTGTTCTGCCTCCGGCGCGGGAATTGGGCGAAGATCCTGCTGGAACACGGTTCGCCGGACACGATGGTGAATGTGGCCCAGGTCATGCGCTTCATCGAGGAGTACGGCATCAGCCCGCAGGACGTCGCCATTGACGACATCGGCGTAGGATGCGGCGTCCGGGACCGCCTCCGCGAGAAGGGACTGCCCGTGTGGGGCGTGAGCGTGGGCGCGCCGGCGCACCGGAAAGAGCGCTACGCCAACCTCCGCGCGGAGCTGTTCTGGAAAGCGAAGCAGTGGTGCGAGGCCGGTGGCCGGCTCGTCCCGCATCCCGAATGGCGCCAGCTCACCTGGGTGAAATACAATTCCGACACGGACAAGCGCGTCATCCTGGAGCCGAAGGACCAGCTCAAGAAGCGACACGGGCGCTCGCCGGACCACGCCGACGCATTTTCCCTGACTTTCTACGAACCGCCCTCCGTGGGCATAATAGCCCGTTGACCTATGAAAAAAATCAACGAAATCGAGCTACGCGATCCCGTTCGGAACAACCAGCGCCTCTGGTATTCCTACATCCAAGGACTGATTGAGAACGCGCCCTTCTCGACCATCGAATTGCGCCTTACCGTGAAGAACGGGAGCGTGATGACCATCAAGGCCATCGAGGAAAAGAGCGTGAGCATCCACAACGACGCCTGACCTTGCGCCGTACGCGGGACAGAATGTACAATCTAAATAAGCAATCTCCGTGCGGAAGTACCGACGGATGCCATCTTTATCGGCATCCGTCTTTCTATCTATGGGAAAAATCAAAGACCTGTTCAAGAACCTCCAGCGCAAGGCCTACTACGGCGTCCAGTTCACCCGCATGGCCGCCCGTTTGGGCGTCGTCGGCAAGACCGCCCACCTGAAGGCGTACGAGGACAGCCTGTACGTCTATGTCGCCGTCAAGAAGCGCGCCGAGAAGGTCGGCCAAATCAACTTCGTCCTCAAGGGCGCGGGCGAGCAGGAAGTCCTGAAGCATCCCGTCCTCGACCTCCTGTACAAGCCGAACCCGCACCAGACCAAGAACGAGTTCTTCGAGCTGTATCAGACCTATAAGGATCTGGTCGGCGCGACGTTCATCTACCTCATCCGCACCGGCGAAAAGGAAATCCCGTCCGAAATGTACCTTCTCCGCCCTGACCGCGTGACGGTCCAGCTCGCGGAAGACGGGACGGTCGTGGGATACAAGTACAAGGTCGGCCTGGAGGCGAAGGAAGTGACCATGGCCGCTTCGGACGTAATCGCCAGCTTCTATCCGTCCCCGCTCAAGGGCTTCGAGGGCCATTCCCCGCTGATGGCCGGCGGCAAGACCGTGGACACCGAGGCGGCGCTGAGCGAGTACCACCGATCCGTCCTGCAGAACGGCGGCAAGGTCGAGGGCATCCTCAAGTTCAAGACGGAATACCTTGCCCGCGAGCAAATCAAGGAAATCCGTGAGCAATGGTCGGAGGAAATGAGCGGCGCGGAACATTCCGGCCTTCCGCTCGTGCTGTACGGCGATACGGATTACCAGAACCTCGGCCTCAGCCCGACGGAGCTTTCCTTTATCGAGAGCCGGAAGATGACGCGCGACGACATCCTCGCCCTTTATGGCATCCCGCTCGCTCTGTTCGCCCAGGACGTGGGCGCACTCGGCGGTAACGGCTACGAGGCGGCCAAGCGGATGTTCCTGAGCGAGACTATCAAGCCGTTGCTCGACAACCTGGTGCAGAAACTCAACGAGTTCCTCGTGCCGGAACCGATGAACCTGGAGTTCATTGACCCGACGCCGGAGGACGTGGAGCTGAAGCTCAAGGAGGCGGAGAGCGGCCTCAAGAACAGCTATTTGAAAATCAACGAGGTCCGCGAGCTGATGGGCTACGAACCGGTGCCGGAGGGCGACGTCATTCTCCAGCCGTTTGGCTTGATGCCGCTCGGCGAGACTTTCGACGATCCGGAAGAACCGGTCGAGAAAGCGAAGGGACGCACCCAGCACGCGCTCCGCAACAAGAACGTCCGCGACTACTACCGCAAGCAGAGCGTGGAGAAGTTCGAGCGCCGCGTCCGCATCTTCGACCGCGCGCTCAACAAGTACCTCCGCGAGCAATCGGATCGGCTCATCACCGCCCTTGGCGGGAAGAAGGCGCTGACGAAGAACGTCGTGGACGAGGCGTTCAACATGAGCCTGGAAGTGGACCTGGCGAAGACCGCCCTGCTCCCGTTCTTCGAGCGCTTCTACAAAGAGGCCGGAGAGGACGCCGCGCTTTTCGCCGGTAGCGGGAAGCCGTTCAAGCTCGGCCCGACCGCCAGCGCGACGCTCGCCAAGCGTTCCAAGTTCTTCGCGGAGAGCATGAACAAGACGACCTTCAAGGAATTACAGCGCCAGTTCCGCATCTCCCTGGACAAGGGCGAGCCGCGCGAGAAGCTCATCGCCCGCATCGAGAAGACCTACAAGGGCATCAGCAAGGCCCGCGCCAAGACCATCGCCCGCACGGAAGTCCACGTCGCCGTCCAGGAAGGGACCTTCGCCGGTTACAAGGACGCGGGAATGACGACGAAGATTTGGGTGGCGGTCATGGATGCCGATACGCGCGACAGCCACGTCGAGGCGGACGGCGAGGAAGTGCCGATTGACCAAGTCTTCTCCAACGGCCTCATGTTCCCCGGAGATCCTGGCGGCTCAGCGGAAGAAACGGTGAATTGCCGATGTACTCTATAACCAAACCCTATATGCAGACATTCAAGACCGGACAAAAGACCGTGACCGTATCAGGCACTCCCGAACAGCTGGGAAGCGGCAAGGTTCCTTCGGAGCTGGTAATCAAGGCGCTCGCGGCGAACACGGGGACCATCTGCGTCGGCTACAGCTCTGCGACCGCGCAGAAGGCAAGCGGAGATTTCTTCCCGCTCGCCGCCGGAGAAAGTCTCGCGCTCGCTACGGACAACCTCGACGATATCTGGTTGGATGTGATGGTGAGCAGTGACGGAGTGGCTTACGCGCATGAGGTGCAAATCCAAGACTGATATGGCCGACCATAAAAGCGTCCTGACCGACGCGCAAATCAAAGCGGCCTACGAACGCAACTCCGATACCAATGAGTTCGCCGATGCCGATCGCACGAAGCTCGACGGCATCGAAGCCCTTGCAGAGGTCAACCCGACCAATGCGGAAACTAAGACCGCTTATGAAGCAAACGCGGATACCAACGCTTTCACGGATGCGGAGCAGACGAAGCTGGCTGGCATAGAAGCTCTCGCGGACGTGACAGACGCGGCGAACGTCGCGGCGGCCGGTGCGCTCATGGCCGACCAAGACCTTGCCGACCTTACCAGTGCCGCGACGGCGCGGGACAACCTCGGACTGGATACGAAGGCCGACCCAGGAGCGTTGACCAACTCGCTCGGCGACACGAACGTGGATGGGACGCTGGAGGCGTTCTCCGGCCTAAGCACCATCAGCATCCCCGCGTTGGAGCGGAACCTGTCCGAGCTGAACGCGAAGATAAACGCCCTGCGGACGGTCCTCACCGACTTAGATCTCATCGCATAATCCTATGGCAATTACCCAACACTGGCTCTGCCAGACCTGCGCAGAGGATGTCAGCACTTCCGCCAACGCCGCTTCCCATATGGAAGCGAACGCTGGACACAAGATGGAAATCTACTTCACGGACGAATAGCTATGACGAAGCAATACCTACAAATCAAGCTCGCGCCCACGACCGTGGACAAGGAAGCGTTCACCGTGGAGGGCGTCTTCTCGACGATGGACACGGATCGGCACGGGGACGTCGTCCTGCAAAATTGGGAGCTGGACGCTTACCTGCGGAACCCTGTCGTGCTGAACAGCCACAACTACGGCGACGCCGCCGAAATCGTGGCGCGTATGTTGGATATCGGCGTCGTGGACAACAAGCTCCAGGGCAAGATGGAGTTCGCCGTAAAGGAGAACCCGAAGGCCAAGGTCATCTTCGACCTCATCGCCGGCGGCTTCGCCAATGCCTTCTCCGCCGGCTTCATCGTCCTGGAGTTCGGCCCGAACGGGGAAATCCTCAAGAGCGAGCTTCTCGAAGTGTCCGTGGTCAGCGTACCGGCCAACAGCATGGCGGTCGCCAAGGCCAAGGGCATCGACGTGGACGCGCTCGAACCGCGTGCGGAGGAGGACGAGGAGGAAGTGGAACCGGAGGAGGACGAGGATCCGGAGACGCGGACCTGCGCCGCTTGCGACGCGGAAGTGGAAGGAGAGCCGGTCGTGGCGAAGCTCGGCCCGCTCACGGTCAAGATTTGCGCGGAGTGCGCCGCGAAAGCGGTACCGCCGGCCAAGGTGAAACGGGCGAAGCCGGCAAACAAGAAACTGGTAATCCTCCGTGCCATGGAAGGCATGGTGAAAGACCTCGGCGAGAAGGAAAAGGTCGATACACGCCGCGCGGCGCGCGACGTCCGAGCCGAGACGCGACGGATTGCAAACAAGATTATTCGCAACCTAATTCAAGAACGAAAAAAGTTATGAACAAGTTCCTGAAACTGTTCTACGCGCTGATGGCCAAGGGCTACGCGACGGACGCGGAAAAGGCGAAGCTGAAGCAGTACGCCAAGTCCGAAGACGCTCCGGCCGACGCCGAGGAAAAGGTGGAAGAAGCGGAAGCGCTCCCCGCCGAAGCTCCGGCCGAAGGCGAGGAGGAAGTGGATGAAGACGAGGAAGAAGTGGATGAGGTAGCCGACGAGGAGGCAAAGTCCCACCTCAAGAAGCTCCTCTCCGCCACGGCCAAGTCCATGCGCGCGGAGATGAAGGCGGAAATGACCGCCTGGAAGAAGGAGCAGTCCGAGCTGATGGAAAAGCGCGCCGGATTGTTCAACAAGGAAGTGCAGAAGGATCGCTCCGGGCTGAACAAGCGCGTGAAGACCTTCGTCACTGCCCTCATTGACCGCGACGTCGCCATCCTCAAGGACATGAGCGGAGCTACCGGCGCGGCCGGCGGCTACCTCATCGACACCGAGCTGGCGGCGGAAGTGGCGCATCTCCAGACGGAGTACGGCGTCGCGCGCCGCGAGTTCTTCACCACACCGTTGACGAAGGGTTCCATCCTCATCAACAACCTGGCCACGGACGTTTCCGTGTACTGGACGACCGAGACGTCCGCCAAGACTTCCAGCGAAGTCGCGATCGGACAGGTGGAGCTGGTGCTCAAGAAGATCGCGGTCATCGTCCCGATGTCCGACGAATTGCTTGAGGACGACGAAATCGACCTCGTGGGCTTCCTCACCTCCCGCATCGCGGAAGGCATGGCGAAGAAGGAAGACGAGGCGTTCTTCAAGGGAGACGGAACCAGCACCTACGGTTCCTTCACCGGTATCCTGCTCAACTCCAGCGTGAACGAAGTCGAGATGGCCGCCGCGACCTTCTCCTCCATCGACGCCGATGACCTCATCGACATGGTGGATGCGACGCCGCAGGGCGCGCACGCGAACGGCAAGTTCTACATGCACCGCACTATCATGTCCTTCGTGCGCAAGCTCAAGGACAGCGATAACCGGTACATCTACCAGGCTCCGTCCGACGGGGGTCCGGCGACCATCTGGGGCTATCCCGTGGTGCTCGTCGAGGCAATGCCGGCGAAGGCCGACAGCGCGGCCGAAACCGCATTCGTCGCGTTCGGCGATCTCAAGAAGGCGTGCTGGCTCGGTTACAAGCAGGGCCTCCGCGTCGCTATCAGCGACCAGGCCACGGTACGCAACACGGCGGCGAACGCGGACATCGACCTGTTCCGACAGGACATGACCGCCCTCCGCGTAGTGGAGCGCGTGGGCTTCGTGGTGGTCGTAGCGACCGCCATCACGGTCCTCAAGACTGCCGCCGAAAGCGCGTAGTCCGGTTCCGGCTACATCGTAGTCCGGCGCTGGGAAAGGGAAGGGCGCGTCGGCTCCCTTCCCCTCCCGCGCGGGCCTATGAAGAAATACACTTACAAGAAACGGGACGGGACGTTGGTCTATTCCAACACTCCGCTGAACGCGAACGACTTGCTCCTCCGAGGATGGACGCAGACGTTCGGCGTGAAGACCGCCGCCATAACGCACGGCGACGCCGTTGAAAAAGAAATCCTATGAGCGTCCTGCGACCGTACACAACCGAAGCGAAGGTGGAGGCGTTCCTGAACAAGTCCATCGTAACGGGTGAGGCGGACTTCCCCATCAACGCCGCCGTGGACATCATCGAGAAGCGGACGGATCGCGTCTTCTACATTCCCGAAGTCACCAGCGACGACGATACCGGCGAACCGAGTGAGCGACTGTTCGACGGAAACGGACGCAACAAATTGCGCGTTGACGAGTGTGTCGCCGTCACGAAGCTCGAAGTCAGCAGGGACGGATGGGGCGACACCTTCACGGAAATCGTCGTGGGCGGGGCTAACGGTTACTACAAGCTCCCGACCAACGCCGCCGCGCGTCTGTTGCCCTTCAGCCACCTGCTCCTGCGCTCGGACACCTTCCAGCGGGGCGTGCAGAACATCCGCGTGACGGCCAAGTGGGGCTACAGCGCCGATCCGCCGGAGGCGATTTCCCTTGCGGCGACCATCCTCGCGGCCGGCATCTATAACTACAATCGCGGCGGCGGCGGGAGCAACGTCAAGAGCGAGAGCATCGGCAACTACTCCGTCAGCTACGACAATGCCGACGGCTGGGACGAGCTGGACAAGGCCATGAAGATTATCGAGCAGTACCGGCTCATCTCCCTATGATTTCCCGCTTCTACACGACGACTTTCACGATCAAGCGCCTGACCTATGCAAGCAACATCGGGACGTGGGGCGCGACGGGGACGTTCCTCGGCCACCTCCAGCAGGTCACGCAGGAACAGGTAATCCGCCTCGCCAACGCGCTCGTCGTCAGCCATGCCATCTGGTGCGCCACGGACACGGACGTGGAAATCGGGGACGCGCTGGAAATCACCGGCCGGACCTTCACCGTCCGGGCCATCCAGACCAACGACACCGGCGCGAACGCGCACCTGGAATTGCTGGTCGAGGAGGACACCGAACCCGTAAGCGCCTGAGTATGATTATCAAAATCAGCGTCAAGAACGCAGACGCGGTAGCACAGGCATTCAGACACTCTCCCCAGAAAGTCTCCTACGAGGTATCCCAGTTCCTCACGAAGGCGATGAGCTACCTGAACCAGACGCTCCTCCGCAATCCCTGGCGGATCGGTATGAGCGGCGGCGGCGTACCGGTCAAGACGGGGAACCTCCGCGACACGCACCGCCGGACGATGACGAAGATGGGGTTCACCATCCAGCCGACGGCGAATTACGCCCAGCATGTCCACAAGAAGCGGCCATGGCTGGTCTACGCGGCCACGAAGAACGAGAAGAAGGTCGAGAAGGCGGCCAAGGAGATGCTCGACGCCATCGCCCGCTCACTTACCAAATGACGCCTATGCTCACGACACTCATCACGAACATCAAGGACGCGCTGGAGGACGTGGCAGGGCTGGACGGGAAAGTCTATCCGTATCCCGTCTCGAAGCCCGCCGGTTATCCCTTCGCCGTCTTCTTCCCCATCGCGTTCAACAACCGCTTCCTTTCCTCGGCGGAGAACATGATCGGCGAACGGTTCCGCATCTTCCTCGTCTACGAGACGCAACAGGCCGGCCTCGAAAACGTCTGGAAGACCTTCCTCCCGAACCTCGTTGATGCCGTAAGGAACGAGCTGGCGGAGACTTGGAACCAAGGTACAATAGGGGGGAGCGGCCGCGTCTGGTGGTCGCTCGAAACGGGGGAGTGGACGCAGGAGATTACTCAGCAGGGCGGGACCGTAACGGCTTCCCTGGACCTCATCGTCAATTATTCAACTGATATCTAACCAATCGTTATGCCCAACATCATCGGACGGCAAATCGAAGTCGGAGTAGGCGTCGAGGAGACGCGCGGAACGGTACAGAGCGCACCGGAAAAGTGGATGAAGAAGATTACCGCCAACATCGTCGAACGGGCGGAGAAGATCGTTGACCAGTCCACGCGCGGACGGCTGGAGGACGCCGAGAACGCCCGTGTCGTACGGAAATGGGTCGAAGGGGACTTGGAAGGCAACGTCCATGCCGACGCCATCGGGTATCTGTTCCTCAATATCTACGGAGCGGTTACTTCGACGGTGGTCGCTGGTTCAGCCGTCCCCGCTTACGACCATGTGTTCTCCCTCGCGCAGAACCTCCAGCACCCTTCCTTGACGTTCGTGGTCAAGGACGGCGGAGTGCAACAGCGCGGGTTCAATGGCGGGATGCTCTCGGCGCTCACGCTCGACGCGTCTGTCAACGACTTCCTCAAGTTCAAGGCCAGCATCATGGCCCGCGAAGGCGCGACCAACGCGGACAGCGTCACCTACGACACAGAGTACGACTTCATCGGGCGCGATATCGTCGTGAAGGTCGCCGACACGGAAGGCGGCCTCGCCGGTGCAACCGCGACGAAGGTCAAGAGCTTGAGCGTAAACTGGAAGACGGGCCTCATCCCGAACCATGTCCTCGGATCCTACTCGCCGGACGACATCTACAACGGCCAGTTCGAAATCGACGGGCAGTTCTCGCTCGACTACATCGACAACACCTTCAAGGACCTGTTCCTCGCGGACACGAACAAGTACATGAGCATCACCATCACGGGGGCGGCGAGCATCGACGAGGACGACAACAATCCGACCATCACGCTGATCCTGAACAAGGTACAGGTGATGGACTGGAACCGCGAAGGCGGAGCCGCTGACCTCGTGACATCGCCCATCAGCTTCAAGGCGTTCTACAATCCGACGGACGCGGAAATGTCCACGCTCACAATCCGCAACCTCACCGCCGAGTACGACGAACCCGTAAGCGCCTAGCGCATTGACCTATGAACGAACACAAGACCTCGGACGGAGTAGTAATCCTTTTCAAGGAGTTCATCACCGGAAAGGACAGCCGGACCATCAGCCGATCCATGCTCAAGGACGTGGAGTTCGGGGTAGACGGCAAGCCGACCAAGGGGTTCAACGGGAACCTCATCGACCTCCAGGAGGACGCGCTCATTTCCTGCGTCGTCACTTCCGTTGGCGGCGACACGGAAGGCGTGCTGGAAAAGGTACTCGCGCTTCGTAGTGCGGACTACGATGCCGTCCTTGAAAAGGCCAAGGCCATCGCGGGACTGTCGGAAGAAAAAAAAACGACATCTTTCGCCAGTGCGTCAGCTTAGCGCAAGGCAAGACGACGATGGTGGACCCGATGCTCAAGGCCGTCATCGTCTGCAAAGAGATGGGCTGGGACTGGTACACCTACCTCTCCCAGCCATCGTGGATGCCGGAAGTTCTCGATCTCATCCATCAGGCGGAAGCGCAGGTTTCAAAGAATAGAAGCGACTGACTATGCAAACGAACGTCCAAATCGTCCTCGACCTGGTGGACAATGCCTCGTCGAAGCTCACCAATGCCGGGAGCAAGCTGAACGGCTTGGCCCGTGATTTCGCGCCCATCAGCGCGGCGGCAGGCGCGGCGGGGGTTGCGGTTGGATTGTTCGCGAAGAACGCGGTACAGGCGTATTTTGAGTACGAACAGGCGACGCTCCGAATGGCGAAACTGTCTAACAACGCCACGGGGGCGACCTTTGAGCAAATTCAATCCCTTCGGGAACAGGCAGTCGCATTGGAGCGCGTGGGGGTCGTGAGCGAGGAGATGATCCTTATGGCGCAGGGAACCATCGCTACCTTCGGTTTGCAGACGGATAGTATCAAGCTACTCACGCCAGCCCTCCTTGACATGGTGGTAGCGGAGAAGGGAGTAAACGCGACCACTTCAGACCTCATCGGCTTCGCCAATGCCTTGGGAGGCGCTCTGGAGGGCAACTATGGCGCATTGACCCAGCGCAACTTCCGTCTCTCGGAGGCGACTAAGGAAATCATTGAACACGGAACCTCCACGGAGAAGACAGCGGAGATCGTGAAAGTCCTCAACGAATACTATAAGGAATTCAATGAGACGATGCGGAACACGGCGGCGGGAAGCGTCAAAGCCCTTTCGTTCGCTTTCAATGACATGAAGAAGATTATCGGTGAAGCCCTATTGCCGACCATCGTCGAGCTGGCCCAGCAACTGGAGAAGGTCATCCTCGTCGTTACGGAGTGGATAAAGGAGAACAAGGAGCTGACCGCCTGGCTGGTCAAGTGGACGGTCATCACCCTGGCCGTGGTCGCCGCCATCGCGCCGCTCCTGTTCGCCATGGCCGCCGTCGTGACAGTCGCCGGAAAGGTCATTGTCGCCATCAAGCTCATCGGCGTAGCGCTCGCGTTCCTGGCCGCAAACCCGCTCATGTGGGCCGTGGTCGCCATCGGCGCGCTGGTCGGCGCCCTGGCCTATGTCCATGCCAAGCATCCCGCCCTGTGGAACGGCATCGTCAGGACGACGGAGAAGGCCGTCAATGCCATCATCCGCGCCCTCCTGTTCCTGTTCCCTGGGTTCGAATTGTTGATCATGGTGCTCAATAAGTTCGGCGCGAACATTCCCGAATTGAAGGTCAATCTCGAGTTCGCGACCGTCGCGCTCGACGACATGGGACAGCGGTTCGTCGAGTACGGCCCGCACATCGAGGAGGCGACCTTCGGCCTCACCGACTTCATGGGTATCCTGACCAACACGGAACAGAAGCTCGCCGCGACCGGCGAGGCCGCAACCGCAGGAGGCAAGGCGGCGGCGGAAAGCGTGAAGGAGTGGGAAAAGCTCGAAGACGCGGCGGCCTCCCTCGCGGACACGCTCTCGACGAAGCTGACGGAAAGCGAGGACAAAATCCGTTCCATCAAGGAACAGATGTCAGACTTGGTACTCGGCAAGGTCAAGAGCGAGATGAGCGAACGCCAGTCCCTCGCCGAGAAGTATGTGAAGTTCCAGGACGGCGTGGCGGAGCTTGAAAAGAAGATCGCGCAGGAGACGCAGACCGCCCAGCGGAACATCATCAACGCATCCGACAAGGAACGGCGAGCGATCCTCCGCAACGAGTTCGAGGAGAAGCTCGGCCTGATGAAGGCGGAGCTGGCGGAAAAGCAGGCGACGCTCGCCGCGCATCAGCACTGGGAAACGCTGTTCGGGACGGAGATCAACGCCATCCGCGAGTTCAACCGCCTCGACGATTTGGAAAAGGCGCACTCTGTGTTCTCGCAGAACATGCTCCTCATCCAGCAGGAGTTCGACCTCAAGAACGAGAAGCTCCGCAACGAGCTTATCGCCGAGACGTTCGTGAAGGAGCAGATCATCGCCCTCAAGCAGGAGGCGGCGGATGCCACAATCGCCGTCCTCAACTCCGTAGAAAGCCAGACGAGCGCCTCGATTGCCCGGACCATCACCCGCTACCAGGCGCTCGAAGCGGCCGCACGTCGCGCTGGAGAGGCCCAGGCGGGGGCCATGGGCATGGGGAGCCTCATTGGGGTCGCCCGTCGCGCCGTGGGCGGTTTCGTGACCGCTGGGCGTACCTTCATGGTCGGGGAGAATGGCCCGGAGTTCTTCACGCCGTCCACGAGCGGGTCGATTACGCCGAACGGCTCAATCGGAGGCAGTACGAACGTCACGGTCAATGTCACGGGGAACAGCATCTCCTCGAAGCTCGACCTCCGCTCAATCGCGGACGAGATCGGCAACCAAATTATCGGGAAGCTCAAGATGACGCGCCGGATGGCATAGTATGGCCGTAACCGTCACAATCAACGGGGTAGACCGCTCGGCCAATATCGACTGGCCGAGCTTGTCCGTCAGCCAGATCCGCTCGTCGCAGGTGGACAGCTGTGAGTTCCGCCTCCTTTTCGACGGCGCGGATGCCAATTACAAGCCGGACCTCGATGACGAAGTGATAGTTGACCACGACGGGGACGCGGTATTCGGCGGGGTCGTCGTCCGTTCCACGCAGGAAGTGAAGGGGCCGGACCTGCTCATCTACTCCATCGAGGCGGCGGGGTTCGAGCGCGTCCTCGACCGTCGGCTGGTCATCCGCGACCTGTCCGGCGAGACGGGCTTCCTCATCGTGAACACGCTGATGAACGACTATGTGAACCTCATCCGGCGCATCGCTGGGAGCTTCGACAATGCGGAGACGTGGGTAGACGAGACGGGAACGACGGCGGCCGAGACGGATGAGATCGTCTACGGGGACGAGGCGCGTTCCTCGACGCTCTCCGCGAACGGCGTGATCGAGACGCGCCGCGAGGCCACGCTCGACTTCACGGAGTACGACAACGGCGCGGCTGTGGGAGCCGATGCTCGCTTCACCTTCTGGGTTCACCTCACGGGCGCGGCGCACCTGTTGAACCTCCGTCTTCGGTTCGGCGAGGAGACGGGCGGGACCTATACCAACTATTTCGAATACACCAAGTCTTCCGGCTTCAAGAACGGTTGGCAACAAATCGTCATAGATCGCGCAGACTTCGATGAGACGGGTTCGCCCGCATGGGCCAGCATCGAGACGGTCCAGGTACGGGCCGAGGCGAAGTCCACGGGCGGCCTGACCGTCATCTTCGACGATCTCCGGCTCATTCCCGCCGAAGCGTTCACGCAACAGGCCGTGGCCGGACTGGATAGCGATATCAACTACGGGCGGTTCATCTACGAACCGCTGTTCGACGTGTTCGTGCAGATGGCCGAGAACAACGGCCTGGATTGGTACATCGACACGGAACGCGACCTGCACTTCTTCCCTTCCACGGACGAGAGCGCTCCGTTTGACCTGACGGATACGAGCGCGAATTACCTCTGGGAGAGCTTGTCCATCCGTACGGACATTTCCAACATCTACAATGAAGTGTTCATCGTCGGCGGAGAGGAAGCCGGAACGGAGCGGACGGACGACCTTTCCAATCAGGCCGACGGATCCAACGTCATGTTCCTGCTCGCATACCGCTACTCGGACGTCTCCGTGACGCTGAACGACGGAAGCGGTCCCGTCACGCAGACGCTCGGCATCGACAATGTGGACGACATTGCCGACTTCGACGTGCTGTTCAACTTCCAGGAGAAGCTCCTGCGCTGGCAGACCGCACCGGCGGATGGCGACATCGTGGAGATCACGGGCAAGCCATACCTGCCGATCGTCGTCTCGGAAGCCGACCTCGGCTCCATCGCAACTTACGGGGTCTTCCAGTTCCACAAGGAGGACAAGTCCATCCAGACCCGCGCCGCCGCGCGTGAGCTGGGCCTCGGCCTCCTGACGCAACACCGCGATGCCCTGGAGGAAGGGGGGTTCCTGACCTACGAGGGCGGTTTGCGGGCAGGACAGAAGATAAACATCACCTCGATCGTCCGGGACGTGGCCGAGGACTTCATCATCAACGGCCTGGACATGACCATGCGGACGCCGGACGAACCGCTCTACGCGGTCAGCATCGTCTCGGCGCGGACGCTCGGCCTCATCGAGATCCTCATCCAACTGCTCCGCAAGAAGGAACCCGTCGGCGACGAGGCGCTGACCCTTCCCGCCTACAACGTGCTGGAGGAAATCCAGGTCGCCGAGCAAATCACAATCGAAGCGCCGGAGAACGTCGCGGAGGACATCGAGGCGAGCGAGGAAACGGAGGAATTGCTCAACTTCTCGCCGACGTGGGTCGCAGGGTCGTACTCACCGACCGGACCTCTATCCGTGGACCCGAACCGTCCGGCTTTTTGCGACACAGGTTGTCTGATAACATAAAGAGAACGCTTATGAATACGCTCGTGAATGAAAATCTCAAGGTGTCTGGCGACCATATCGTGCAGACGCTGGCCAAGGGAAGCTCGCGGGAATATTTCGATTTCGTGGCTAAGATTAGGGCTTCCATCGGCAACGTCTCCGGCGCGAAGCTCCGCGAGATGATTGCGGAGTTCAACCGCCAGTTCGCCGTCTGGGAACGGGTCACGGAGAACATCGTCCCAACGGTCGCCCGCGCCGCGCTCGCGGAGGCATGGTCCGGTCAAGCCGCCGCGCTCGCCGACGTGGAAGTGGATACGCAGGTCATCGGGACGGGAACGACCACTCCGGCGAACGGGGATACCGCGCTGGAGACGCAGACGGATAGCAAGACCATCGCTTCGCAGTCGGTAAATAGTAATCAAGCGTTCAATACGGCCATCTGGCTGGCAGGCGACCTGAACGGAACCTATTACGAACACGGCTTGCTCATCAACGGGAGCGTCCTCGCCTCGCGCGTCCTACTCAATTCTCCGTCCGGCATCGCGGTCGGAGCGACGGATACACTTACCGTCGAGTTCCGTCACACCTTCACCTAGACCCTATGAATTACACGCAAAAGGAATTGGACGGCATCAAAGGCCACGTCGAAAAGACGCTCAAGGCGGACTACGGCAACGCGGCGGTCGCTTCGCTTGCCATCGAAGCGGACAAGGACAACCAATCCGTCCTCGCCATCACGACCGGATCCGCGCTCGGCGACGTGACGGCCAAGGTCCGGTTCAGCAACGAAGTCCTCGAACGCGCGAAGTCCGACCTCAAGACGCTGTCCTTGGTCGTGGACAAGCTCAAGGCGCAGTCCGTCCGCGCCGTAACCGCCAAGGCGTTCGAATGATATGGGATACTCATGGACAGAAGGCGAAGAAGTAACCGCAGAGAAACTGAACAAGACAGGAGACGCTCCGGCCCTGCTGAACTGGTACGGGATGCTGTTTAGCTCTACTGGATTTCCGAGTTTTACTTCTGCTTTCGTAATGACCCAGGATGGGAAGGTCATGCTCGGCGGCGAGACGACTTCATGGCGAAAATGGACGCGTCTTCACGAAGGGATGCCGCCTAGAAGGGACGCTACTGCAGTCGTTTCGAGCTTGACGATTACTCCGAACATGGCCGTCTCGTTATATGACGGGGCCACGGAATACGTCCTCGCCTGCGCAACTGGCGGAACGGATGTCTATCGCTATGACAGCGATGGCACGAACGAGGCCCTCTGCACAATTTCCGGTACGGCGATCGGCACGGGAGCGACGCGAATGGGTTATGACCCTTCCACCGGATACGTCTACATCATGGACGGTTCGGACAAGGCCTCGACGACGATACGCCGGTATACCTTCACGGGCACGACGCTCACCTTCGTCGATACGATTACGCTTTCCACTGCGCCTTTGAACTTGGGAAGGACGCAGATGTGGATTGGAGCTAATTACATCGTCATCGAGCAAGATACGAATAACTCGCTGGATTTCCACCGTTACGGAAAGGACAGCGGGACGGAAATCGAGGCGTCGATGGCCTATAATTTTTCCACGACCCAGCAAAGCGGACAATACCTCCGCCATCCTGTGAACCTCGCCGGATACCTCGTCACGGAAATCCAAGCGGGCGCGGACGTCAATATCTTCTTCATCAAGTTCTCACCTGACGACTTGCCGTTCTAAACGCATTAGTATATGCCCGCGCCCATCATCTCAAAGGAAACGCTCGTCCCTATCAGTCTCATCGTCGTCGTTATCGGCGCGGCGGCTTGGGTCGGCGGCATCAAGACGGAAGTGGCCACGCTCCAACGGGAGGTCACGATACTCCGCAACCAGATGGTCGATGCCAACCAGAAGCTCGACACGCTCCTGGGACGGCAGAATATAACCGCTCGATGATATGAATACCGGCTTTCTGCCCAATCCGTTCGATCCGCGCGATGCCTGGGAGGACGAAATCGCGGGCGGGGAAAATGTTTCACATGAAACAATCCCGCCGTCCTTCCTACCGGACAAGCTCTCGTTCGAGCCGCAGGGTGCATGGCCCTTCTGCGTCGCGTTCAGCGGGAGCAAGCTGTTGGAAACCTTGATACGCCGGACGACCGGAGAAACGCCGGAGTTCAGCCAGATGCACCTGTTCTTCCGCTCCGGCGGGACGCGGAAGGGGAGCTGGTTCCGTGCCGTCCTGGAAGTCATGCGCCAGCACGGTTGTATCGACTACGGCCGGATGCCCATGCCGGAAGCCCTCTACGACCTCACGGGCTTCGAAATCTACCAGGGGAAGGCGCGGGACATACCTTTTGACCCAGCCACCAAATCCGCCGGCTACGTCCGCATCGACCCTTCCCCGGACGCGGTACGCAAGGCCATCGTGAAATACGGGGCCGTGCAGGTCGGCGTAGCGGCGAGCGGAGTGTATTGGAAAGACCGCACACAGCGTCCCACGGGGGCCGTTACGGATCATGCGGCCGTCCTGGACGGCTACGCGGGCGACGGGGCGTTCCGCAAGCTCGACAGTCTCCGCCCAAGTAGCGACTACGACGGATACCACTTCCTCTCCCCGGACTACGCCTTCGACACCGTCTACGCCCTCACCGCGCTCCCGGACGACTGGAAGGAACGGCGGGACGCGGCGCGGACAGCTCCTCCGGGGAACGCCGATCGGTACGGCAAGCCGCGCGACTACGAGGCGGAGCTGAAGTTCGCGGCGCAGATGCTCGCGGAGTTCCAGCGGTTCAAGAACCAGAGCGTCCTGGAAGCGGCAGGACGGTTCTGGGAGCTATACATCCGGGCAGGCGTATACGGCGGATATAATCTCTCTTATCGTAAATGGGGGACGTGGCAACCTGGCGACCTCATCAACGATTGTTACCACTGGCGCAGGACTGGCAAGCACATCTTCGACTTCGACCTTCCGCGCGACCAGCAGGGGTTCTAACCATTTACCTGAACGCTTATGGAAATCTTGATAGGTGCGGCGGTGGCGGTAGCCACGCAGATCTCGAAGAAGCTCGTGGCGAAGTTCGGTTCCGAGGTTACATTGCTCATCGTGTTTGCGGCCTGCGCCGTCCTCACCATCGTCCTCCAGGCAATCGAGAATACGACCGGCGGGCCAGGCCTCATCGAGGCCGTTGCGCGATCCTTCGCGGCCTCCATCGCGACCTACGAGGTCGTCATCAAGCGCGTCCCAGGCCTCGGCCGGTAAAGAAAAAACAGTCCGTTCCGTTTTGGAACAGACTGTTTTTTTGCGCGCTACTTCTTCTTCCGCTTCTTTTCCTTCTCCTCCTCAACAGCGGTTAGGTAGGCAAGGAAGCCGAAGGTGACGCCGAATATCGCGCCGGCAAGGAAACCGACGATGAATACGCCCGCCATATTACCTCCCGACGTTTACGAACGGAACCGTGTTTCCCATCATGTACGCGGGCAGGACGCCGTTCCATTTCCGAACCGCCTCCAGCTCGATGAGGCTGGCGTTGTTGGCCAGCGCTTCCGATTGGATACGCAGACTTTCCGCCTCCGCTTTGGCTGTCACGACCTTTTGATCGGCCTCGTACTGGATTTGCTCCAGCTTGTTCTTTGCGGCGAGTGCGTCCTGCTCCGCCGTCACCTTCCGTTCGATGGCCTCGTTGAAGCTGGTGGAGAAACTGAAATTTACGATACTCACGTCCTCGACCACGAAGAACCGCATCGCCTCCCGCGCGGCGAGGGCGGCGCGCATCGCGTCCTTGACCTCGG
Organism: Candidatus Omnitrophota bacterium; assembly: GCA_030688425.1. Lineage (NCBI taxonomy): Bacteria > Pseudomonadati > Candidatus Omnitrophota > Candidatus Omnitrophota bacterium. The sequence continues at coordinate 19,321 of JAUYIB010000033.1, forward strand.
TACGCTTGGTAATCAGCTCCTCCGCCGTGAATTGGGCGGTCGCCGCCTTCACCGCTTCCTGCAAGGCGGGCGCGATGAGCGTCCTTTCGTACTTCCCTTCCGTTTCCTGATAGAGGGCGCGCACCTTGTCCTCGCTGACGCGGAAGTTTACCGCGACCTTCGTGGTCACGCTCTGCAGATCCTTGCTGGCCGCGTCCGCATCCGCCTCGACCTTCTGCGTGCGAATATCGTAATGCTGGATGGACCAGAACGGGTTTATAAAATGGAAGCCCTCCGAAAGGACCACGTCGTGAACCTTTCCGAACTCCGTGACGACGCCGCGATGTCCCGCGCTCACAAGCGTGAACGGGGAGAGGATAACGACGACGACCAGGAGGACGACGCCGATGACTAGAGGAATGGCGAACTTCATAGATTTCTTGTGAAGAATAAGTCGGTTGAACCGCTAGCCCTCGTACTCGTAATCGACCTCGTTGGGTAGCGGGATGCGTATACCGTGTTCCGTGAGCGCCCAGGTGCGTATCCGTGCAAGGTACTCCTCCTTCTCGACGGTCGAAAGGGAGGCGGTCGAGCGCGTCCGTTCCAGAGGGCCGTCCGTGAGCCGGAGGAACTTGAACTTGAGCGCCTCGTGCATCTCGTCGGGAAAGTAGCCGAACGCGTCGGCAAGGATTTTTACGGGCACCGCCCAGTAGTATTTATTTTGATTGTTGCTCCGATCCTTCCGGTACCGGCGGACGATGACCTTGGCGTCCGCGCCCTCCTTGAAGCGGAAGCGCAACCACTCGCGGAGCGCTTCCGGTTGGTACAGGATGAGCTTGCCGCCCTCTACGCGGGCGCGGAACGTCGGTTCAGGTTGCGTTTCCATACTTGCCTTCTAGATATTTTTTCTCCTGGCGCCACGCCGCCGACGATCGCGGGTATTTGTCGAAGTCCGCATCCGTCGCGCGTTGGTAAGCCAGGTGCCGGTTCAGCTCCTTGTTCAATCCCTTTCCAAGGTGATGGAAATGGCACAGCGGAACGATGGCGAAGGCCTCCTGGAGCTGGCGGCCGCGCGCGTACAAGGAATGTTCCCAGGTCACGCGTCCGTCGCAATCCGGTCCGTCGCGCGCGCATTGGCGCATATACGGGTCCGCCGCCAGCCGCGCGCGCAACGCCTTTGGCATCTTGTTCATAGGGGAGGTAGCGGCCACTCCTTCACGAGGAAATGCCGCGCCGTGAAATGCTCGCATTTGAGAAGGACGCCGCGCGATGCTCCCCGATTGCCGGCGCGCCCGACGATCCGCGCCCACCCCCGTACGCACCATTCGCGGAGCGTCACCCTCAATTCCTCCGTGCGGATGACATACGCCATACGTGGAACCACGAGGACGAAATAATCCGCCCGTGTCCGCGCGATGCCGGACGGCCGGCCCTCATACTCGAACTCGAAGAAGAAATTGCCCGTATCCAAGCTTTTGTAGTCTCTCTTTACCTCAAAGGTCGTTCCGCCGTCCGTCTCTATATCCCAGTCCAGGAAATAACCACCCACTTTCCTGGGGTTCATAAAGCCGTAGGTGGGGAGTACCGCGCACACCCGATCCTCCGCGACCTGGCCAGACTTGAGCGTGTCTGCGAAGTCGGCCATACGGTCAGCGTTGCCTCCAGGCGTTCAGCGCGCGCCAGACCGGACGCGGCCACCAGATCCAGCGGCGGCGCATCCGCGCGTGGCCGGCGAGCGCCTCCGCTTCCGTCGCGTAGCGCATCATGTCCATGTCCCTGAAGCTCTTGCCTGGAAAGACCATTGTCTCGAAAATCAGCGGTCGGCCGTGACCGTATCCGTGGTCAATGCCTAGCCAGACGGTGCTGACGCGCAGTCCGTTCCACAGGCGTTCCTGCTTCACGATTTTGTAGTCCTTGTCCTCCATCCGCCGCGCGAATACCTCCGTGCTGATGGGGGCGCCCGACCTGTTGTAAACTTTCATGCGGTAATTTTTCATTTGAATGTCACCTCCAATTCCGGTTCGAACTCGTCGATGGCGCGCTTGATGTCCGAAGTGAAAGCGCCGACCCACAGACACAGGGCGAACGGGAGCAAGTCCCACCAACCGTGTAACACTGCAAGCAGGATGCCGGCGAAATAACCGACGAGGAACACTACGACGGGCGCGTACCGCAACCGGATGTAGACCGGCAGGAGCAACAGCTTGATAGTCATACGGGCTTGCATTTCTTACAGGTCGGGAACTCCTCGTGCTTCCAGCCGGAACAGCGCGGACAGACGCGGCCCAGCTTCTCCATCGCCGATCGGTGGCAGTCATAGCAGTTTTGAAACTGCGGCTTCTTGTGGCCTCCACACGCGCAGAGATTGTCGTCTTTCATAGGCGGATTTTTAAGATGTCGTTCGCGTAATTTTCTTCCATCTCCCGCGCCGCCGCCCTCTCCTTCATGCGCCAACGGTTCCATTCCTCCGGCGTAGCGGGAAGGATGAGGGCGCGTTGGCAGGTCAGCGCATAGCCGAGATATTTTCCTGCGGCCGCGCGGTTCTTTTTGAAGAAGGAGAAGATGTTCATATCAGTCCTTCGCGCCCGCCGATGCGCGGATGAAGCCGTACCAGAACGCGGCCATCATGTTCGCGCCGCCGTCTTCGAAGTCTGTGACGACCTGCATGCGCGCGCGGTCGATGTTCCAGCCCTCCGCGTCCGGCTTGACCGGAACCTGCAGGAACGCCTCGCACCCGTCTAGGGAGACGCTGGCCAGCATCAGCACCTCGCAGCGATCGGGATGCTCTGACGGCACAATTCCTTCCACGTCCGCGTTCTTTTTGACCTTGACCATATAGGCGATTGTTGCCAGCGTCGCCAACAGCGGCTGTTCCCCGTTCGCGGCGGCTTGCCGGCCGAGGCGCTCCAGCGTCTGTTCGCGTTCCTCCGTCGTGTCCCAGCCGTTGAAGATGACCAGCGGATGTTGCGTACCATTCCGATTGTTCAGGATGAGCACCGGCGGCGGGTCATTCTGTTTGCCGATCCATGGGGCGGCGTACAAATCCAGGAGGCCGAGCAGGTGTTCCTTTGTCGCTTCTTCGTCAGGTGTGCGTTCGCCCGCCCCCTCCCGCATGGCGCGGAGCATCAGCTGGTATTTCATCATACGGATTTTTCAGTGCGCTTCATGTGTGCCAACTTAAGGCCGCACAAGAACGAGGCGACGACGCTCTCGCTTCCCTCCGGGGCGTTCTTGTCCATCGCCAGCCTGAACGCGGCGTCATAGACCGCGCCGACGGGATATTCGCCCTCGTCGCTTTCGACCTTCGTGAGCAGGTGCATCGCCAGCATTGAAAACAAGGGACGCAGTTTTTCCACCCTTGCCGCTTCTTCTCCTTCAAGCGTTGCGGCAATATGCTCGACGGCCTGGAAAAAGTCGGCCGTGATGAACTTCGGTTCTTCCATAATTCTATGCGCTCTCGGCGCAGGATTTACATTTTATATACTCCGCGTTCTTCGTGCCGCCGCACGCGCACAGCCGCCCTTCGGAGGCCAGCTCGTCGCGGTAACAGCGCGGACAGATCGGGTGGCCGGCCTCCTTGTGCGCCCCGCACGCGCAACGGCGGTTTCCTTCCGTCGCCATACTACCGCGCGTACCGGCCCTGCTCCCACGGCTTCGCGGGGTTCGGGTCGTCCGGCAGGACCGTGCCGCCGAACGCCTCCGCGACCGCTTCCGCCGTATCCTCGGCCTGAGGCATGACCGCCGCCGTTTCCCGCGCCTTCTTTTCCGTGATCTGCTTGCCCATCTGGTCGATGACCTTGCCGGCCTGGGCCGCCGTCAGCTCCGCCAGCTGGACGCCGAAGGTCTTTTTGCACCATTCCTCGACCGTCTTCGGTTCCGCGCCGGCCTCCACGATGAGGGCGTTGACGGCCTTTTGCTGTGCCACGGTCATCTTCGGCGGTTCCTGGGGCTTCGCCTGGGGCGCTGTGGAGGCGCCCAAGGGCTTTTTCGGCGCTACGGGGGGCTTGGGCCGTTCTGGGGGCTTCGGCGCGCTCTCCGGCTCGTTGGCGTCCGTATCCTCGTCGCCGGTGATGATGCCGAAGGCGTTGCAGAAGGCATAGCGTTTGGCGAAGGTGAGCGCGGCGCCGACCTTCTGCGGGCCGGACATGAACGCCTCCTTGTCGATCGGGACGCGGAAGGTGGACTGCTCGCTGTGGCCCAGCTCGTGCTTGACCGTGCAGATGGCCTTCACCTCGCCGGCGACCTCGGATTGCTCCGTCGTGACGGCGTAGGAAAAACCTTGCCGACTGATGAGCGCCTTTGTCTGGTCGATGATGGCGTCGATGGGCGCGTAGCTGTAGCGGGCCTTGCCGAACTTGTCCTTGACGACCTTCGTCTTGCGGATGGTCGGCATCTCCCCCTGGAGGCGGGACATCGCGGCGTCGTAGGCCTCCTTGCCGGCCTCGGCGCGAAGCTCGCGGCGCATAGCAAGGAACTTCTCAATAGTCTCGACGGGCAGACCCTTCTCGATGGCCTGGCCGATGAAGGCCTCGATGGGGAGCGGGGCGAGGCGCGCCGGCGCTTCCATGATTTCTGATTTAGTAACGGGGGCTTTCTGACTTTTCATAGGGAACCGTTAGGGGATTATACGCTCCATTATATGCCACCTTGCGGGGTGCGGCAATGGCCTAGGCGATCGGGCATCCGGCGGCGCGCAGGGCCTCCAATCCGCCCTCGTCGTCGTCCACTTTGAAGGCGGCGATGATGAAGCTGGCCGAGCCGATGGTCAGGTTCCGCTCGCACCACGTCTCGAAGTTGGCGAGCCGGTAATCCGCCTCCTCGTGCGGACCCTCGTGCCGCCACGCCTCCGGCAGGTAATCGTCGCAGACGCGCATCCGCATGGCCAGATAATTGACCTGTTTGCTCGTCGGCGGCTCGTGCAGGGATTTGCTGGGCATACTAGGCGCTGGGCGGTTCCTCGACCTTGTTCGGGACGTACCGGAAGCCGGAAGTTTCCTCCGCGACCGCCGCGCCGGTATCGCGCTCGTGCTTGCGCTTCGTGGCCAGGTCCTTTTCCAGGTCCACGATGACGGGCGAGTACGACCACTTCGCCGTCTTCGTCACGATGAACGCGCCGCGCTTGCCGGGGAGCTTCTTCATGCCGGACGCCTCGACCGCCGCACAGACCTGCGGCTTGAGACTTTCCTTCACGCGCTCCAGCTCCTCGATGGCGTTGCACACGAACTCGTACTGCGTCAGGGCTTCGGACATAGGGCTATTGGGTTACTTTTATAATGTTTCCTTCACGGAAGGATGACGGATCGGCAGGGTCGCAATCCTCCATATCCTCGGAGGCGCGGCGCTTCGCCTCGCGGTAGGCGTCGTCCTCGTTCTCGGCGTACAGCTCGTAGTCCCAAGGGAGCAGGACGCGGACTTGGTAGCGTGGCATAGGGTTATTCTTCGGTATATCCGTCGAACCATTCCGTGGAGCATCCGTTGCGACCCTTCGGATGTGTTGAGCTGGAAGTCGCGGGGTCGGAGCAGTGCTTCTGCGCGGCCCGGAGGTCCATTCCCGTTTTTTGAACCCGCGCCGTCCGGCCGTCGAAATAAAATCGGACGATTTAATACGATTTCATATTCGTTCTCGATTGAATTAGGGGCGAGGCGCGCCAGGAACGGTTCGACTTCCTCGCTCCGTAGCGTGATGGCGCCAGGGTTCGTGACCAGCCCGCCGTTCACCCATACGGAAAGCGTGGTGTGAGCGGGGTTGCGCGTCACGATGCGGACGTGGATGCGGATGTTGCCCTGTTTCACAGCCTCGCCCGCCGCGAAGCCGGCGGCGTAACCGGTGTCGTAGGCGGAGGAGCATTGCTCCTCGACCATGCCGCCGAACTCCTCCAGGATTTTCTTCCGCTCGTCCTGCATATCCTGCATATCAGCGGTTCTTCAGACGGCCGGTCGCGCGCCATTCGCTCAGCGTTTTGTAACCGCAGTGCAGATCGCGCTCGATGCCGAGGCCGAGATGTCCCTTGCATTCCTCAAGCTCGTCGAGCAAAAAATATCCCCACTCCTGCTCGAACCCGTCCACGAGGCCGAAGAACGTCCGCGTCTCCGGTTCGTATTCTGTGGCGTACCAGGTCCAGCTCCCCGTCGGGTCGAAGAACTTGGCCACGATGAGCGGATCCGCGTTGCCTTCCTGCCGACCAACGTCAGCGAACTTCTTTTCCAGCTCCTTGGTCATCAACTGCATATTTATCGCGTTGAAAAATGAAGGTCGGCGAGGAAGCGGTTCACCTCCTGCCAGAGGATTTCCGTATTGTTGATTGCCTCCAGGCACTCGCGTTGAGCGGGAGATAGGTCGTCCCAGCAGAACACGCCGTCTCGGCGTACCAGGCTGTCAGATGTTTCTTTTGTCCGGCTGTGAGTTTGCGCATAGTTACGGCGTAGGATTTAGACCGGTGAACAGGGCGAGCGCGATGAGGAACGCGAACAGGGCGGCGGAGCGGACGCGCCCGACCGCGCGCCGGCGCTCCTCGTCCTTCCAGGTGATTTGCTTCATACGGTAGAAAAACAAAAACCGCGCGGGACTTATTCGTCCCGACGCGGCCCGCCGTAGCGGTTCGAAATAATGCGGCGCGCGATCTCGATGCCGATGCCGGCCTCGATGCGGATGAGATACAGGTTGCGGCGCGTCTTCGCGCCCTTGTCCTTCATGGACTGGTCCTCCATGGCAATGCGCGCTTCCATCTCATCCTGGAAGGTCGCAAGCTCGACGCGGTTTTGATCACGAAGCAGGAACGATGGCATATATTTCAGACTTTCTTTTGCGGCTTAGGCGCGGTGCAGGTCAATGACTTCCTTCGCGAGCTTGAGGTCGCTACGGATATCCCGCATCCCCTGGAAGGACTTGATGAGCTTATCCATGACGTCGCGGGGATACTCGCCGAAGGCGATGTCCTCAAGCTCGTCGATGGCGCGGGAGAGCTGGGCAATGGCGTTGATTACCTTGGTATCGTCGTTCTTCATATTTCAGACTTTTAGTGAGCAAGGATTGGCCCAGGCCGATCTGCGTTTTGGAGCCGTTGCGGAACGGACGTTCTCCCGAAGGAAGCTTCCGTTTGCCCATAGCCGGCACTTTCAACGATCGTACCCGAACCAATCCCTGCCCGCCCTTGCATCCTATCATGTTTCCGGCAACTTGTCAATGCCTGACCCTAGTTTTCCGCTAAAGCTAGCATAATTTCCCCGTTTCGGCGGCTCACTCCCGCGCGCGCCGGCGCGCCTCGCGGATCTCCGCCCCCCTGCGGCCCCATTCCTGGCGCTGGGCTTTTGTCGTTGCCTTTGTTCGCGCCCGCCCGCCCATGCGGGAAAGCTCCACGGCCGTCAATTCAGTCTTTTTCATACCATCCCATCCTATCATGTTTCCGGCTACATGGCAATGGGGCGGGGATCGGCGGGCGGGGATAGCTTGTGGATACCCGCCCATGGCATAATCCTCCCAATCAGGCATAATTGAAAAACCCTCCGGTGAGGGGGGTTTTCAATGGAAGCTCAGAAGGTCGGCACTTTTGCTAGCCCACGCTTTTGGTGTGTTTTCACAGCGTACCACAGGCTCCAAAACAGCGCAACCCTGTTTATAGGGATCTCCCGCCGTGTCCATGCGCGCCGCGTCCGCGCGCCGCCGACCGCAAGCACGGCGGCCACAGCGGGAGATCCCTGCCAACAGGCGGGCGTCAGCGAAGGCCTTCCGTAGGTCACCTGGGACGTAAAATTGCAGGCAATCGACTACGGACGATACCCAGCCGGAGAGGATGTTCCGGCGAGGTTCGACAGACAATGGCGGCGAGGGCGATTGCAACGCCCGAACCAACAAACAAACTGCCAACCAATCCGCTCACCATTGCGGGGCCAGTTTCAGCTACCCTTTTTATCTCGGCTGTCTGACAGCGAAGACAACTCAGCGTGAGGATTGACAGCAGGGGTTCAAAAAAAGAATGTATTACCTGACAGGAAACTTGATACAATGCCTACATGAGCATCTTCGAAGACAAGACGCCGGAACAACTCGACGCCCTCGCCGAGGATTTGATCTTCATGCAACGGGAGTTCGGCAAGCTGGGCTTCTTCGCCTATCCCGCCTTCGGAACCCTGCTTGGCATCGTACGGGGCGGCGATTTCATCAAGGGCGACACGGACATCGACATAGCCTGGCATTCGCCAGCGACTACGCGCGCCGGCGTCGGGCGCGAGACGCTCATCAACTTCCACGCGGCGCGGCGCAGGAAGATCCTGGCCTTCGTCCACAACTATGCCGGCACAATGAAGGTCGAACGGCGCTCCGGGGAGCAGGTCACCTACGGGGATTGGGAAATTCCAAAGAGGGAAACGCACTCAGAGTTCAGGAGCAAGGAGATGAAGTGGGGAAGCTACCTCATCAAATGAATATGAAGCCGAAGCTGATACTCAATGCTGGAATTTACGACCTCTGCCACAAAGGCCACATCAAATTATTGCGGGCGATGGATGCGATGCGGAAGAAAGGCGGGGACGGCGGCAAGCTCGTCATCGTCCTTCACGACGATGAGAGCGCATTCAAAATCAAAGATAAGGTTCCAATCCAGGACCAGTATCAACGCCTGCGGAACCTGCGCCTTGTCATCGCGCCGCATGAAATCGTCTTTTGCTCATCTACCGACCCTGGAAAACAGTTCGAAGCGATTTACGCTTGGCACAACGAGACGCACGACATCACCTATGTACGCGGCGACGACCTGACTGAGAGCTTCCCCGGAAGCAAGACACTCGACCGCCTCTGCATCCCGATTTGCTATTTACCGTATACGAAAGGCGTGTCCAGCACCTACCTCCGCGAGCAATTGGAAAACCTATGACGCTCGTCCTGCTCCTCGCGCTTCACCACCTCGCCGACGTGGCGTTCCAACCGAGCCGGCTCATCACGGCCAAGAAGAAGCACCTCTGGGCGCATTACGAACACGCCTTTTTGTGGGCGGCGACCGTCGCGCTCGGCCTCATCCTGACGGGCCGGTACGATCCGTGGGAGTTCGCCTTCCTGCTCGTCGGGCATCTCTGCATCGACAATTTCTTTTACCGCGTCCTTCCGGCCCTCAAGGGATGCGAGAAGAAGTACGGCTGGGTCTACGCGGACCAAGCCCTCCACTACCTCCAAATCCTAATCGTCTGGCTGTGACCTCCGGCGCTTCCAGTAGCACAAATCGCAAATCCCTTCCGCCTTATGGGGTCGGTCCTTGGTCTTGCACAGGCGGCAACGCGCCTTCACCTTCCGCGTGAGATAGAATTTCCATTCCATAATCTCCCATGGTACACTTCCGACGGTGCGCTAGCAATAACGGCCTATGCCAATCCTGAACTACACGACGAAAGTCGCGGTGAGCAAGACGGTCGCGGAAATCCAAGGATGCCTCGTCGCGCACGGTGCTACGGCCGTCCTGTGCGAGTACGGCGACGCCGGCGAAATCATCGCTCTGTCGTTCAAAATCCGCGTCGGGGAGCAGGACATCAGTTTCCGCCTCCCGAACGATTGGCGACCCGTCGCGGCGATACTGGAGCAAAACAAGAAGGTTCCTAGGTATCTGTGCAACCAGGAACAGGCACTCCGCGTCTCCTGGCGCATCATCAAGGATTGGGTCGAGGCGCAGATGGCGCTGGTCGCGGTAAGGATGGTGAAGACGGAACAGGTATTCCTGCCGTACGTCATCACCGGAGACGGTCAGACGCTTTACGAGCGGTTCGAGAAATCCCCGCAGTTACTGCTGGGAAAATGACGGCCTATGACACACGAAGAAAGACTGCGCCTCGTGAACGACCTGCTCAACGGCGATACTGCCTTCGATGCGGACTGCGTAGAGCTTGATCTCATCCACGGGAAGCCCGTCACGAAGCGCGAGAAGGCGTTCGCCGATCTCATCATGCGCCTCTACAAGCTCGTCCATCCGGCGTTCAGCTCCTGCGGACATCCCAACTGGGAGGCGGATAACGCGAATTTGAAAATCAACAGATATGAGTAGGTTTGATAGATTTGTATAGGTTTCGCCGCTTCCCGCCAGCGTCCGTTTATAAGAACCAGCACGGACGCTGGCGGGAGGTGGACGATGCCGCTCGACGAAGACGAAGCCGAACACGCCGCGACGTGCGATTACGACCCTAGCGTCTGCCCGGACTGCATACGCATCTCGGCCAAGCTCGCGCGGACGGGCGAAAGCATCCGCGATTTCGACCAGTCCCAGGAGGACGATCCATCGGACGAAGCCGATTGACGCCCTGCTCGGCGCGCTCATCCTGCTCATTTTCCTGTGGTGGCTGGACGACTAAGGGGGCATCCGTACTCGGCTCTGCCCCATTTCCTTACTATGACGACCCTCAACCTGCTCGGCTTCTACATCGTGATTTTCGTCCTCGCCCTCGTCGCTTGGGCCTATGTCCTCAACAAGGGGGACGAGGCGCGCTTGCCCGAACCGTGGACGGAAAAGGAGCTACGGACGATAGTCATCATCGCGGGCCTCACCTGCCTGGGCCTTTACCTGTTCCTATGAAGCTGGAAGTCCCCGGCCTCCCGCCCACGCTCAACGCCATGAACCGGAGCGTCAACCGCTACGCCCGCACTGCCACGAAGGACGAGTGGCGCGCCCGCTACGGCTGGGCCTTGCGTGCGGCCAAGTGGAAGCGCCTGCGCACGCCGATCGCCTTCTACGTCCTCCAGTACAGCCGGCGGGAGCGCGACGCCGACGCCCTTTCAATCACAGCCAAGTTCATGCTCGATGCCATCGTGGATGCCGGCCTCCTGCCCGACGACGGTCCCCGCTACGTCCGCAAGCTCGTCCTCGTTCCCCGCAAGGCGGCCAAGGGCGAGCCGGAGCGGACCGTGTTCATCGCGCAGGAACCTTCCCCGTCCGCGCCGAATGTGGCACTATAACAAGTGCGGGAGGGAGGCACGGCGTCTCGCCGGTTTCATACGCCGGTCCAGGCGGGTTCAATTCCCGCTCCCGCGCCCAAAAATTATTTCTATGGCATCAAAACCTTTCAGCGATCCGCCGACCCGCGCCCACGCCTACGAGAACCTCCGCGACTTCGCCGAAGTCCTTCCCGACCACTGGTGGCTGGAGGCCGGCACCTGCCTCGGCTTCTTCCGCGAGGGCGACTTCATCGGCCACGACCTGGACCTCGACTTCGGCATCCTCGCCGAGGATTTCAGCTGGGACATCGTGAACGAGCTGGTCCGGCGCGGCTTCGGCATCCACCGCGTCTACGGCGCCCGCGACCACGGCCTGGAGATCCGCATGGCCCGCCACGGCATCAAGTGCGACATCTTCCTGTTCTACCGCAACGGGGAGGAGCTGTGGCACGCCGCCTGGCGCAACGGCGGCGCGGATTTCAAGCGGGACATCATCTACCTCGTCTTCGAGCGCGCCCTGCTCATGGATCGCGCCGCGCTGGAAATCGAAGCGCCCGTCGGCCCGCCCATCCACGCATTCGTACCGGAGCGTACGGAGGACTATCTCCGCGCCCGCTACGGCAAGCATTGGGCGGAACCGAACCCGAACTGGCGCTGGGACCTCGACCCGCGCTGTATCGTTCCGAAATACCGTCCTGCACAAAAATGACGGCCCGCCAATAAGGAGGAGGCCGGATTTTTCGCTAACCTCTGCGGAATTATATGTTGACGAAGCTGATAATCAAATTGCGTTGCTGGGCCGGCTTCCATGAACGGGGCGGCGCGATCCAGGTCATCTTCAACGTCCGCGTTTTGACCTGCCGGCATTGCCGCAAGGCGTACGCAAGCAAACGATTATAAAATAACCACGCATGTATGAAAGCAGTCAGCATCAAGCTCGACCACAAAGAGTGCCAGACCGACATCGAGGTGAGCATCGCCGTTACCTATTTCCTCAAAGGCGAGGGCAAGAAGGAAAGCATCACGCTGTGCGACGACCACTACTTCCGCATCCCGAAGCCGAACAAGCGGAACCTGGAGGACATCCGGCGCGGAAAGCGGCCGAAGCTCAAGGCGCCGAAGCTCATCAGCAAGCGCTAGGGTATGCAGGACGTCACGCTCATCGTCAAGACCTTCCAACGGCCGGATTGTTTGCGCCGCCTGATGGAGAGCGTGCGTTCCTTCTATCCGACCCTCCCCGTCATCATCGCCGACGACGGAGAGACGGAAGCCGGCTATACGGATCCGTACACGACCGTCATCCGCCTGCCTTTCGACACCGGCCTGAGCGCCGGCCGGAACGCGGCGCTGGCGGAGTGCAAGACGCCGTACTTCCTGCTCGTGGACGACGACTTCATCTTCATCCCGCGCACGGACATCGGCCTCATGCGCCGCCTCCTGGAGCAGGAAGGGCTGGACATCCTTGCCGGCGCGCTCACCCAGGACGGCGGCAAGACCGTGGACCACTACGAGGCCGACCTGGTGCGGGAAGGCCCGACGCTCCGCTATGTCCCCTCTCCTCCCCAGGAAGGACCGGTCACGCGCCATGACCTCGTGTTCAACTTCTTCCTGGGCCAGACGGATCGCGTTTCGGCCGTGGGCTGGGAGCCGGAGCTGAAGCTGGCCGAGCACACGGACTTCTTCCTCCGCGCCAAGGCCGCCGGCCTCAAGGTCGGCTACTGCCCGCTCATCGTGGCCGAGCACGGGCGCGAGCGTCCGGGGAATTACGGCCAGTGGCGCCGGCGCGGTGGTGAATACTTCAAGCGTTTCATGGCCCTGCGCGGCCTTACGCGCGTGGAGAACGTCCGGGGAGAAGTGACCACCATCCCTTCCAGGACGGGTGTCACCTTCCTCATCACGACCTTCGGCCGGAAGGAGAGCCTGTTCCGCCTGCTCATGTCCATCGCCCGCCACGCGCCCGACGCCGTGATTTGCATCGCCGACGACGGGAAGCCGTTCGACGCGAAGTGGTACCGGAGCGCGTTCGCCCAGCTGGAAGCCGCCGGACTGCGGAACAAGCCGACCGCCTGGAACGTCGGCTGGGACAAGGGACTGAGCTACAAGCGCAACTTCCTCGTCGCCAAGGCGCAAAGCCCGTTCGTCCTCATCCTCGAAGACGATTTCATATTTACGGAGGAGACGGACGTCTCGGCCCTCCGCCAGATACTCGAACATGACACGACGATCGGCATCGCCGGCGGCGGGGTCCGCAACGACGCGGGCAACCTCACGCGCTTCGTCGGGGACGTGAAATACAGCGCGCGCAAGCGGGAAATCCGCCTCCGCCGGCGCAAGAAGCTGGACTGGAGCGCGCTCCCGTGGGAAGCGGAACGCACCTACGCCCGCGTCGGCGTCATTCCCAACTTCTTCCTGGCCCGCCGCGTGGCGCTCCTGGAGAACCAGTGGGACCCGGACATCAAGATACACGGGGAACACAGCGACTTCTTCCTGCGCTTCAGCGGATGGGGCGTCGCCTACGTCCCCAGCGTCACGGTTGAACACGCCCATTTCAAGGACCCGGAGTACGAGGCGTTCCGCCGGCGCAAGGAGTTCCTCGCCGTCATGCTGAAGAAGTGGAACGCCGATCGCCTCGTCATCTTCGGCACGGCCCAGGAGCCGGACGGCCAGGGCGGAGTGAGGACTTACCGCGCTTATAACGAGTAACCAAGGACCTATGCCCGATTTCAAACAGGAACACATCGACGAGCTGTTCGGAATGTACGCCACGCTCTCCGACGTCCAGGCCGTCATGGACGAGCAGGTGAAGACCGCCAAGGCCCAGCACGGGGACGTGCGCATCACCGTCCAGCGCGGCGACGAGGAGCAGGAAGTTCCGCAGAAGGCGCTGTGGGAGGAATTGTATTACCTCGGCTGGGACAGCCCCGCCGCCAAGGATTTGGAAGCGCTGTACCCGGAATTGTTCAAGACCCACGCCCACGAGCAGGAGCTTATCGCCGGCATCAACGCCTATGAGGAGCTGACGTTCGGGTTCACGCACGGCCAGATGACCATGCCGAACGTCCTCCGGCTCATTCAGGGATGCATCCGCGTCGAGATGGAAAAGGCGTCGGCGTGATATGACGCCCCTGGTCTGCATTCCCAGCAAGAACCGCATCGGCTACACGGCCGGTAGTTATTTCCCGGAGCACAAGCTTTTCGTCGAGCCGCAGGACGAGGCCCAGTACCGCCGCGCCCATCCGGACAAGGATCTCGTCGTCCTGCCGGAGAACGATCGCGGCTTCGGTTACGTCTGCGAGCAGATGAACCGCTACGCCTTGGAAAACGGACACCGGTACTGGCTGTTCGTCGATGACGACATCCGTAAGATGAAGGATCGGACAAAGGCGCCCTTCGACCGCCGCCGGTTCCTCTCCCGCGCCAGCGACATCCTCGGCCGATACGACCTGGCCCAGCTCGGCGTATCGTTCCAGGGCCACAACTGGCACTTCAAGGGCGACCTAAAGTTCGACACGGCTTGCTGGTGCGTCGTGTTCAATGATGCGGAGAAGATAGCCGCCGCCGGCGGGTACGACACGGACAACATCCTTTTCAACGATTACGAGATAACGGCCCGCCTGATCCGCAAGGGGTTCCGCGCCGCCAATTGGTACGAGTACATGGTGGACCACCAGATGGCCTCCATGGAGGGCGGGGCCAATACGTTCTACAAAAAGAAGCAGTTCGTCCTGAATGAGGCGCTGAAGCTCGCGCGGAAGTACGGCCATCTCTGCCGCCCGATCTTCCATGAAGGGCATCAGCTCACGGAGGTGCGGATGCGATGGGCCGAGCTTCGGAAGGAGGCGGAACGCGCCGGCCTGCGCGACCCGAACGACCCTAAGGAAATAACCTTCTAGCCTATGTCCGAAGTCAGCCCGATCATCGGCCGTACGGAAGTACGGAAGCTCAAGGACCTCAAGCCGTGGGCGAACAACCCGCGCGACATCACGCCCGACGCCTACGAGCGCCTCAAGGCCAGCATCGCGCGCGGACAGTTCAAGCCGGTCCTCGTCCACGAAGACGGCACCGTCCTCGGCGGGAACATGCGCCTCAAGGCGTTCGGCGAGATGGGCGTCGAGGACGTCTGGTGCATCGTCGTCAGCGCGCCCACGGAGGAGGAGAAGATTGACTACGCCCTGCGCGACAACGACCGCGCCGGCATCTACATCCGCGAGAAGCTCATCGGCCTCAGCCAGGAGTTCCCGTCCTTGGACCTTGACCGGTACAGCGTGGACATGGGCGTGAATATGAGCCTCGCCGCCGTCATCGCGGAAGGAATGCCCGTCGAAATGACCACGGACGTCAGCGATCGGGACGCGCTCAAGGAAAAGTTCGACAATGCGACCATCAAGCAGATCACGCTGTATTTCGGCCTGGAGGAATACGAGGACGTCCTGAGCCGGCTCCAGGTTGTCATGGACGCGCGCGGCCTCGGAAGCCACACGGAAGCCGTCCTCCATATCTTGGAAACCTATGAAAACGCTGGAGCTTGAGCGGAAGGCAATAAACCTCAAGGATTTCAAGCACCGCCCCGCGCTGGAAAGCGATTTTGATACGCTCATCCGCGAGAGTTGCGTCGTCACGGAGAAGGGCCGGATACGGATCGTTTACCTTGATTTGGATTGGGACACCCGCGACCTCGTCGCCGCGCTTGGCCGTATCAAGTACGCGACGGGGAAGCGAATGCACGGCATCGTAAGCACGAGCCGTATCTTCGGGTATAAACCGCGCCTGGAGATCCGCCAGGATTACTGCAATTCTGCGAGTATGAACCGCGAGCATCCGCGCGAAACGGAGCTTGTCCTCGAATACGGCCGGCGCGTGGCGCAGGAATACCGCGCGGCCCTGCCGGAGCTATATGCCGCCCATGAAAGCGCGGTCGC